>DASUQB010000186.1:0-2299 GCA_036280835.1 Microbacterium sp.
CGGTGTTCGAAGGCGGTCGGTAGAGCGCAGGGTTCAGCGCAGAGCGAGCCGCATGAGCACGCGCGGGAAACCGTTCAGCACGGATCCCGTCTCGGCGGCCTTGGTGAATCCGGCCTTCTCGAACAGGCGGCGGGTGCCCACGTACGCCATGGTGAGGTCGACCTTCTCGCCCTGGTTGTCGACCGGATACGCCTCCACCGCGGGCGCGCCGGACTTCCGTGCGAACGCGACTGCGCCTTCGACGAGGGCATGCGAGATCCCCTCGCCGCGATGGCCGGGGCGCACGCGCACGCACCACAGTGACCACACGTCGAGGTCGTCGACATGCGGGATCCTGCGATTCGTGGCGAACGAAGTGTCGGCCCGCGGATGGATGGCGGCCCAGCCCACGACTTCGTCGTCCTGGTAGGCGAGCACGCCCGGCGGACCTTGCTTCATGAGCGCCGCGACCTTGCGGCCTCTCGCGGGCCCGGTGAGCGCCTGATTCTCCTTCGACGGGACGCGGTAGCTCAGGCACCAGCACACGTTCGAATCCGGCCGCTTCGGCCCGACGAGCGTCTTGACATCGGCGAACACGGTCGCCGGTCGCACCTCGATGCTCATCCGGATATCGTGCCACCGGCATCCGACAGCGCCTACCCTCCCGCGTCGCGGGAGGGTAGGCGCAGGTGGTCAGACGGCTGGACGGCTGATGTGAGCGCCGAACAGGCCCGGCAGCTGCAGACGCGGGAACCGTACCCGCGGCTGCTCGCGTACGGGCGGCAGCGCGCATGCCGCGGTCCGCTCGGCGATGGCCCGGCGCTGCGCCGAGTCCCGCTCCAGTTCGTCCGCGCGGTGAACCGCGAGGCGGCTCGCAGCGTATGTGATGTCGTTCATGATGCCCTCCTCACGGGTGTCTTCAAGGAAGAGGGCTCGGCGACGGGCACGATACATGCGCCCGGTCGATCAGTCGGCGCGCAGCACCTCGAGGGCGTGCGCGAGATCGGCCGGGTAGTCCGAGGTGAAGGTCATCGGGTCGCCGGTCTCCGGGTGTGCGAACGACAGCTGCCGCGCGTGCAGCCATTGCCGCGTCAGGCCGAGCCTGGCCGACACGGTCGGATCGGCGCCGTACAGCGGATCGCCGACGCAGGGATGTCGGTGTGCGGCCATGTGGACGCGGATCTGGTGGGTGCGGCCGGTCTCGAGGTGGATCTCGAGAAGAGCGGCGCCGGGGAAGGCTTCGAGCGTCTCGTAGTGGGTCACCGAGTCTTTGCCGTCGGGGACGACGGCGAACTTCCAGGAGTGGGAGGGATGCCGTCCGATGGGCGCATCGATCGTCCCGGCAAGCGGGTCCGGATGCCCCTGCACGACCGCGTGATAGATCTTCTCCACGTCGCGCTCCTTGAACGCGCGCTTGAGCGCCGAGTAGGAGCGCTCGGTCTTGGCGACCACCATGAGTCCGCTGGTGCCCACGTCCAGCCGATGGACGATGCCCTGGCGCTCGGCGGCACCGGTCGTCGCGACGCGGTAGCCGCCGGCCGCGAGGGCGCCGAGCACGGTCGGACCCTCCCAGCCGATCGACGGGTGCGCGGCGACGCCGGAGGGCTTGTCGACCACGATCATGTCGTCGTCGTCGTAGACGACGGCCAGCTCCGGCACGGCGACCGGCACGACCCGGGGCGGCTCCCGGGGCGACCAAGAGACGTCGAGCCAGGAGCCCGCGCGCAGGCGGTCGGACTTGGTCAGCACCCGGCCGTCCATCTCGACGCCACCCGCATCGGCGACGTCCGCGGCGAACGTGCGCGAGAATCCGAGCATCTTCGCCAGAGCGGCGTCCACCCGCGTGCCGTCGAGCCCGTCCGGCACCGGGAGGCTGCGCGACTCCATGTCAGCGGTCCGCGTCACGGCGCGGTTCGCCGCGGCCGGGGGCACCGGCGTCCGGATCGGCGACGGGGAACTGCCCGCCGGGGATTCCCGCCACGCCGCCCTGCGGCGGTGTCTCGTCGCCGGCACCGAGGAGGGTGTCATCCTCCGTGCGGCCGCGCACGTCGCGCGTCCCGTCCAGGTGCAGCCCGATAAGCACGAGGAGCGCAACGAGGATCATCATGCTGACGATGAAGATGTCGGCGATGTTGTAGATCGCGGGCATCATCCACGGGGTGTTGATGAAGTCGATGACGTGCCCGACCGGGAAGCCCGGCTCCCGCAGCATCCGATCCGTCAGATTGCCCAGGACGCCGCCGAGCAGCAGCCCCAGCACGACCGCCCAGATGCGCGAACGCACCCGTGTGGCGGCCAGCCAAACGATCACCACGGCGAC
>DASUQB010000187.1:0-4339 GCA_036280835.1 Microbacterium sp.
TGCGCAAGCGAAGTCTCGCGCAGGGCCTTTCCTCGTGCGCGAGAGGGCAGAGATGCACGTTCGTAAGGCCCGGGAAGGTGCAGGTGTGCCCTCTCGCGCAGGGTTTGCCGGGTCAGGCGAGGCCGGCGCGGTGGGCGAGGACGACGGCCTGCACCCGGTCGCGGGCGCCGAGCTTCTGCAGCACCTTGGAGACGTGCGTCTTCACCGTGGCCTCGCCGATGTAGAGCCGCTGCGCGATCTCGGCGTTGCTGAGGGCCTGGGCGATCAGCCGCAGCACCTCCGACTCGCGGTCGGTGAGGGGCTCCGCAAGGGGGAGCGGCGAGGTCGTCGACGCGGCATCCCCGTCGCTCCGGAGTGCGGCAACCGGTCGCCCGTCCTGGGACGCGAACCGCTCGATGACGCGGCGCGTCACCTCCGGAGCCAGCAGCGCGTCGCCGCCCGCGACGACCCGCACCGCCGAGACGAGCTCCTCCGGCCCCGCGTTCTTCAGCAGGAACCCGCTCGCGCCGGCGTCGAGCGCCGCGAAGAGGTAGTCGTCGCGGTCGAACGTCGTGACGATGACGACGGATGACGGCACGTCGCGGTCGCCGACGATCCGGCGGGTCGCGGCGATGCCGTCCATGTCGGGCATCTGCACGTCCATGCAGATCACGTCGGGCAGCAGAGCGGATGCCGCGGCCACCGCCTCAGTGCCGGTCGCGGCTTCGCCGACCACGGCGATGTCGTCCTGCGCCTCGAGGATCGCGCGGAACCCCGCCCGCAGGACCGCGTGGTCATCGACCAGCAGCACCCGGATCACTCCGTCACCGTCGCACGGCGTCCGGCGGCGCTCGCCAGGGCGGGGCGCTCGAGCGGCACCTGCACCCGCACCCGGAACCCGCCGCGCTCGCGGGGGCCGGCCTCCACCGTGCCGCCCGACGCGGCGGCTCGCTCGCGCATGCCCAGGTGCCCGAGCCCGGGGCGCACGGGACCGACCGCGCGTCCCGTGTTGGTGACCTCGAGTTCGACGCTCCCCTCGTCGTACCGCAGCCGCACGTCGGCCGTCGCGCCGGGGCCCGCGTGGCGGCGGGCGTTGGTGAGGGCCTCCTGGGCGATGCGGTACAGATTCACCTGCACGACCCCGGCGACCGGCTCCGGATCCCCGATCACCGTGAGGGTGGTGGGCAGCCCTGCCGACGTCGACGCGGCGGCGAGGGCGTCGAGATCGGCGAGGCCGACGGTCGACGGGTCGTCGATGTCACCGCCCGTCGTCCCGTCGTCGGCCGCGTCGTCGGCCGCGTCAGGGGTCCGCAGGGTCTCGAGCAGGTTCCTCAGATCCCGGATCGCCTCGCGTGCCGACTCCTCGACGCCGGCCAGCAAGGTCTTCGCGGTCGCGGGGTCGCGGTCGATCACGGCACGCGCGGCGCCGGCCTGCACGCCCATCACCGACACATGGTGGGCGACGACGTCGTGGAGTTCCCGGGCGATGCGCACCCGGTCGAGGGCCACGGCCTGCGCGCCGGTGAGCTCGCGCTCGCGCTCGAGGTCGAGCGTGCGCTGCTCGAGCACCGCCCGCTCGGCGGCCGCCGCCCAGGCGCGCTCGCCGAAGTAGTACGCGCCGCCGAAGTACAGCACGTTGATCAGCGTGTTGATGAGCATGTAGGCGATGTACGGCGAGAACGCCCCGGCCACGACATCCATCTCGTCCGCCTGGGTGATGGCGTCCTGGTACATCACGATGATCAGCCAGGCGAACATGCCGATGATGATCGCGATGCGCACGATGGCCGCGCGACGACGGTCGGTGGACCATGCGCCGACGGTGTAGAGGGCGATGAACATCGCGATGTTCCCGACGAAGATCTCCGGGATGCGCAGCGTGACCGCGACGAAGTATGCGGCCGAGACGATCACGGCCACGGTCGCCGGCCAGCGGCGGCGCACCGCGAGGGGCGCGGCCAGCACGACGGCGTAGACGAGCGCGAGCGGGAGCGGGCCCTGCTCGTCGCCGTAGACCTCCGCGATGCTCGACAGGGCCGCGCTGAGGATCGCGCCGACCATGATGACGGCGGCGAGCACGATGTCGCCGCGGAGCTGCTGCGCGGTGGGTCGCGGACGCGGCGCGATGTCAGTGGTGGGCATCCCTCCACGCTACGGGGGAGGCCGCGGCGGCGGCATCCGTCGCTGGGGGGAGGAATCCAATACTTGCTATTGACAAGCAAGCTTGCTTTTTGCAACCATGGACACGTCGCCGCACGGGAGCGGCATCCCCACCATCCGACACAACCCCGGGAGCAGTCATGAGCAGCATCTTCGTCAACCTGCCGACGAACGATCTCGAGCGCGCCAAGACGTTCTACACGTCGCTCGGCTTCGGCATCAACCCCCTCTTCACCGATGAGAATGCCGCGTGCATCGTCATCGACGACAACATCTACTTCATGGTGCTGACCAAGGAGTACTTCGCCACGTTCACCGACAAGGCCGTCGCCGACACGAAGACCAGCGCCCAGGCGCTGATCGCGATCAGCCGGGACTCCCGCGAGGATGTCGACAGGACGCTCGAGGCCGGCCTCGCCGCGGGCGGCGCCGAGCCGCGCCCCGTGCAGGACTACGGATTCATGTACAACCGCGACCTCGAGGACCCGGACGGCAACATCCTCGAGTTCCTCTACATGGACCCCAAGGCGGCCGAGCAGGGCCCCGAGGCCTACATGGCGGAACAGGGCGCCTCGGCGTAGTCCCCGGCCATGGCAGCGCGCAGCTACGGACAGTACTGCGGGGTCACCAACGCCGTCGAGCTGGTCGGCGAACGATGGGCGCTGCTCATCGTTCGCGACCTGCTCGTCGGGCCGCGGCGCTACACCGACCTCAAGCAGGGACTGCCCCGCATCCCCACCAACATCCTCAGCACCCGCCTCAAGGAGCTGCAGGATGCCGGTGTCGTGCGCCGCGTGCCGCTGATGAACTGCGGGCTCGTCTACGAGCTCACGCCCTACGGCCGCGGGCTGGAGGACATCGTGCTCGCCCTCGGACGCTGGGGCTTCCAGACGATGGGAGACCCGGGGGAGGGTGAGATCGTCACGGCCGACTCGATGACGATGGCCTTCCGAACGGCTTTCCGGGCGGATGCCGCGGCCGACCTCCCGCCCGCCGACTACGAGGTGCACATCGGCGATGTCGTGCTGCGGGTGACCGTCAGGGGCGAAGCGCTCGCGATCGCGCAGCTCGCCCCGCCGGCGCCCCCGGTCGGCGGTCGCCTGCCCGCCGCCGAGCCCGACGTCGTGATCGTCGCGGGTCCCGGCATCCGTCACGTCATCTCCGGCGAGCTCACGCCGGGCGAGGCGATCGATCAGGACGTGCTCGCCGTCGTGCGCGGCGACGCCTCGCTGCTCGAGCGCTTCGCCGCGACCTTCCACATACCGCCGCGCGACGCCGCGGCCTGAGCGCGCGGTCCGGCCGGGCACCCGGCCGGTCGACCGCCCCCGTGGTCACGGCGGTCGTGCGCTAGATTCGCGCCATGAGCGAGGTGCCGGGAGAGCTCGAACGTCAGCGCCGGGACGTGCCCGTCGGCGTGGTGATGGTCGGCATGTCGGTCGTGGTGTGGTGGCCGGCGTTCACGATCGGCGTCTACAGCGATCTCTTCTTCGACCAGATCCTCACCCTTTGGGCCGCCTCGACCGCGGCGTTCGTCTTCGTGCTCGTCGAGCGCCAGCCGGTCGGCGCGAGGCTCCTCCGGGCATCGGTGCTGCTGCTGCCGTCCGCGTACATCGTGCTGATGTTCGTCGTGGGGGAGACGGACGACCTCCTGGTCGCGCTCGTCGACCTCGCCGCCATCGGGGCCGTCCTGATCGGCATCCCCTTCACCCTCTGGGTGCTGGTGCGGATCGTGTGGCCGGACTTCTCGACCGTGACGAGCAGGCGCACCAAGTGGCTCATCGTGGGCGTGGTGCTCGGAATCGCGATCACGTCGTTCGTTCTCGGGCTCAATCAGGAGCACTTCCTGACGTGCGAGGACTTCAGGCTGAGCGGCAACCTTCTTCCCGGCGACTGCACGCCCGCGCCGCAGCTGGACGGCTGACCGGCCGGCAGCCGACGGCCGGCTCCGTCCGCCGGCCGCCTCAGCCGAAGATCATCGGGCGGTCGTCATCGTCCTCGGGCGTCTCGATGGCCAGGTCGACCACGACGGGAACGTGGTCGCTCGGGATCTCGCCCTTGCGCTCGTTGCGGTGGATCGCGGCCGCCGCGACGGAGTCGGCGAAGGCCTTCGAGCCCAAAATGAAGTCGATGCGCATGCCCTCGTTCTTGGGGAAGCGCAGGCGCTTGTAGTCCCAGTACGTGTAGCCGGTGGGCACCAGCG
>DASUQB010000188.1:0-4285 GCA_036280835.1 Microbacterium sp.
GGCGCCTGCTCGGCGGCGACGGGCGGAGCGATCCGCGTGACGATCGGCACACGCCGCCAGTACGAGGCGGACCTGACCGGTGCGCCGGAGGCCGCGGTCCGGGCGGGCAGCAGGGTGTGCCCCTTCTCGGACGAGTCGCGCAATGAGGACGCGATCGCGACGGACCGGTTCGCGGGGCTGCAGTACGACGCGCGCGTCGGGTACTACTCCACGCTGAAGGCCGCCCGCCTGACGGACGAGGGCCGGCTGATGGGCAGCAGCTCCGGCGGCCTCACGAGCTGGGTCGCCGAGCAGCTGCTCCGCCGGGGAAAGGTGGATGCCGTCATCCACGTCACCCCCTCGCACACCGACGGCGCCCCGATGTTCTCGTACACGACGTCCGAGACGCCGGAGCAGTTCGCCGCCGAGCGGAAGTCGATGTACTACGCGACGACGATGGCCGACATCCTCCGGGAGGTGCGGGGCAACGGCAAGCGTTACGCACTCATCGGTGTGCCGTGCTTCCTGCGCGGCGCGCGCCTCGTCGCCGAGGAGGACGAGGTGTTCGGGGCGCAGCTGAAGTACTTCCTGGGTCTCGTCTGCGGCCACCTCAAGTCGCAGGCCTTCGCCGAGTCGCTCGCCTGGCAGGCGGGGGTCGCGCCCGACGACCTCGAGGCCGTGGATTTCCGCATCAAGGTTCCCGGGCGGCTCTCGAGCCACTACGACGTGCAGGCCACCGCCAAGGACGGACGCGTCGAGACCGCGCACACCCACGACCTCGTCGGCGGCAACTGGGGGCATGCGATGTTCCAGTCGAACGCGTGCAACTTCTGCGACGACATCTTCGCCGAGACCGCCGACGTCGCCTTCGGCGACGGCTGGCTGCCGGAGTACAAGGAGGAGTGGCGCGGCACGAACGTCGTCGTCAGCCGGCATCCCGACATCGACGAGATCTTCGCCGACGAGTCGGCCGTCTGGTCGGTGCCGCTGAGCGTCGAGCAGGTCGCCGCGACGCAGGGCGGCAACTTCCGGCACCGCCGCGTCGGCCTGTCGGTGCGCCTGCACGACGACGTGGCCGCGGGACTCTCGGTGCCCCTCAAGCGCGTCCCCGCGTCGCTCGAGGGCATCGACCCCCGGCGTGTCGAATTGATCCGGCTGCGGCGCCTGATGTCGGAGGAGAGCCACGAGGCGTTCGCGGAGGCCCGCCGGCGGGGCTCGCTCGCCTACTTCCTCCGTCGCATGCGGCCGCTGCTGCGCCGCTACGACAGCGTCTCGAGGGGGAGCCGCCTCACGCGGCTTCGTCAGCGCGTTCGTCGGATGCTGCGCTGACGGTCTCCGCGGTGATCCCCATCGCGTCGAGCCAGATGCGCTCGACGCGGGGGAACACCGCCTCCGCCGAATAGGAGCGGAGGAAGCGTTCGTGACCCCGCGCCGCCATTGTGCCGCGGGTCCCCTGATCGCCGAGTACGCGGCGGAGGCCCGCGGCGAGAGCGTGCGCGTCTCCGGGGGGCACGAGCACCCCGTGGTCCTCGCCGAGCACGGCGGGGATGCCGCCGACGGTGGTCGAGATCACGCAGGCGCGCCGGGCCATGGCCTCGAGGATGAACATCGGCATCGCCTCGTCGCGGGAGGGGAGCACGGCCACCGCTGCACCCTCCAGCAGCGCCATGAGGTCGTCGTGGCCCACGCTGCCGAGGAAGCGGGTGCGGGGGAGCGAGGCGTCGACGAGGTGTGCGTCGCGCACCGGCCCCGCGATGGCGAGGGTCCACCCCGGAAAATCTTCGGTGACGTCCCGCCAGGCCTCCTGCAGCACGTCGATGCCCTTGCGGTGCGACACGACGCCCCCGAAGACCACCGTGGGCTGCTTGGCCTCGCCGTTGCCGTCGGGGATCGCGTTCGGCACGAGCGAGACCCGGTCGGCCCCGACGTGCCGCGCGCTGATCTCGCTCGACTCGTCCGACAAGCTGATGACGCGCGCGCACACCCCGAGCACGGAGCCGACCGATGTGGGGTGCTCGCGCTCATAGACGGCGAACTCGCTGCCGTGCAGGTGGGCGATGACGGGAAGGCCGAGACGCGCCGCGTACCTGGCGAGCGTGCCCTCGCGCACGAACGACCCGCGCTCCGACAGGTGCACCACGATGACCGCGCGCTCGCCGCTTCGACGGATCGAGCGGATGCGTCTCAGCGATCGGGCGAAGCGCTTGAGCGCGGTGACGTGATCGCCGGGGTCGCCGCGGGATTCGATCACGTCGACGGTGACGTGCTCGAATGGCCACCGGAGGTAGGCGTTCAGGACTTGCGTCATGCCGCCGGGGACGTCTCCCGCGCGGCCGACGTGGTAGACGCGGGGCCGCTCAGCCACGGGTCGCCCCGGCGAGCTCCCGCGCCGGGCTCCGCCGCAGCAGCGCGTGCAGGTCGTCGCGGACCCGCCGCAGCCGCCCGCGGGCGACCACGAGCGCGCGGATCGCAGCCGGGCGTCTCTCCGCGATCCTCACGATGCGTTCGGTGATCTCATCGCCCCTCAGGCCGGTCGTGTTCACCGCGATGTCGTCGATGCCGATCGTCGAGAAGTGCCGCGAGATCTTGTCCGAATCATCCAGCTGCAGACCGACGGGTGCCGCGCCCTCGGTGAAGCCGGCGATGATGACATGCAGGCGGTCGCTGGCGACGACGCGGGTGCGCCGGTAGACGGCCCGGAGCGCCTCCTCCTGGCGGGCATGGCCCGACATCGCCGGCCATCGGATCAGTTCCGCGTCGAGATCGGCCGCGAGCCGCCGCGAGCGCTCGTCGTCTACCGAGACCTGAGTGACGACGCAGAGGCGCAGGCCCAGGCGCTCGGCGGCGCCTTGGATGCCCGCGAACCATGCGCTGTCCGGGTACGGGCGGGGAGCGACCTCCTCGTCCTCGCGGAGCGACACGACCAGCAGGTCCCTCTCCTCCGCGAAGTCGATCGACGCGAGCAGCTCGTCCTCCGGCATCCCGTCGGCGTAGCCGAGGTCGGGCATGGACGGGCCGAAGCCCAGGTAGGCCGCGGTGCGGTCGTCGCGCCAGCGCGTGTAGCTGCTGAGGGCGTTCGACGGCCACATCAGGGCTCGGGGCAGCGGGGCGAAGTTGCGCGCCCCGGCGCCGATGCGGGCGACCCGGCCGCCGCGGAGGCGCACGAGTGCGACCGCCGGGAGCATTGCGATGTGCTCCTTCATGCCCACGAGGGTCAGCTGGATCTCCCCGGGCTTGTAGAGCGAGTCCGCCGTGCCGGCCGCGGCCGCCTTCAGCAGGGCTGCGTACCACGAGACGAACGATCGGTAGACGACGTCCCCGGCCTGCAGCCCGAGGCCCTCGTCATACCCCTCGGGGGAGACGCCGACGTACACGTGCAGACGGCCCGCTTCGCGCGCCCAGTCGAGGAGGGGGCGGCGAAGCAGCACGTCGCCGATGTTCTCGTACTGCCCTCGTCCGACCGCGAAGACGTCGCGTGGCTGTGTCACTGGTTCTCCTGTTCGTCGTGCTCGTGTGTCGCCCCGCACCGGCATCCGGCGGTTCAGGACAGCGGTGCGGCGATGCGCAGCCCGTCGATGATCCGGCGCTGAGCCGCGTGCTCGAGCACGGCGGCGGTCAGGTGGGGTCCCTCGACGGCGATGCCGATGTCGGTCGAGTTGACGAGGTCGGCGATCTCGGTCTGGTGGTCGTCGACATGCTCCTTGCGCGCGGCGCGGCGCACGGCCTGCACCGGGTAGATGCCCATCGCGAGCATCTCGAGCAGGGTGCCTACGCCCGCGTGCGTGACGACGACATCGGCCTCACGTGCGGCGTGGGCGAACTCGGGTGGCGCCATGTAGTCGAAGACCTGGCCGGGAAGGTCGTCGCTGCGGGTCGTGTCACCGAGCTGCCAGACGGTGTCCTCGTTCGCAAGCCCCGACGCGAGGAACGCGTCGACGACGGAGTCGAACCGGTAGCCGCGGATCGTGCCGAGCGTGATGAAGACCCGGCCCACGTCGCGGCGCTCCGGGACCGCCTCGCTGCGGAAGTCCGAGAGGATGCTCTCGCTCGTGCGCCAGCGCGCATCCGCCCATCCGGCGTGCTGCGTGCGCAGGTGCAGCCCGGGCACCCGCTGCAGCAGGCGTCCCGTGGCCGAAGGTCCCTGAAGCCGGCAGACGCTCTCGATATAGGTGCTCGGCACTCGCGACAGCGCGGCCGCCGGCAGTCCGGCGACCGCGACGGCGGCGCCGGTGCTGAGGGCGGCGTCGAAGCGCTCCCCGCGCACGATGTTGCGGATCTCCGGCGCCGCCCGCAGGGTTCCCCTGAG
>DASUQB010000189.1:0-13186 GCA_036280835.1 Microbacterium sp.
CGCACCGGTGTTCCCTAGGCGGTCGGCTTGCGCGGGCGCCGTCAGGGTGACGATTCCGTTTGAAGTGACGGTTTCGGTCTTGAACGGCTGGGCGGCGGCGACACCGGAGCCGGCGTCGGTTGCGGTCCACCCGACCGTGACATCTGTGTTGTTCCAGCCGGCCGTGTTCGCGGCCGGGGTCAGCGCGGCGGTCACGACAGGGCCCGTGTTGTCGAGCGTGTAGGACACCTGCCTTGTCTCGGTACTTCCGTTGCAGTTGAAGGTGTTCTGGTTGTAATTCGACGAGGCACCGATGGTGATTGTCTGGACGCCATTACCCGCAGGGGCGGTCGTGGTGAACGTCCAGCCTGCTTTGCCGCCGTTCGAAGTACGGGCTCCGGTGAACTCAACCGGAAGGCTGATGCACTGCGTGTCGCTGCTGGTGACCAGAGTGAGTGTCAGCGCGGCCCCCTGCTTGGCGTGCAGAGTGCCACCGACGCTTGCGGTGCCGGCGCCACCGCTGAACACGGCGCTGCTCACGCTGGACGCGAAGGCGGCCGGTGCGTTGACCAGGCCGATGACGGTCACCACTGCTGCGAGCAGCGCAACCTTGCGAAAGGCTCCGGACGCGCGATCCGCGCCCCGTGTTCCCCAGTTTGATCCCATCACGATGTCTCGTGCCCCCTGCTGCGTCCGCGAGCCCCCAGTTGAACTCCCCCGCGAGAACACTATGGGCCGAGTGACTCGCCTCGAATGGCTCCGGCGTTCAAATAGCTAAACGCCGGTCCCCGAACCGCCGATCGTTTAGGTATTTGAACGCACGGCCGGTGGTCTTACCAGGCATGCCGGGACGTACGGTACTTCTGGGGCGCCTATCGGGGTGCTCCGCCGGAGCGGATCGGGAGGAGAAGATCACGACTCGACTTGCCAAATCGACCGAGCTCGCCTCACCTCCCGGGGCTTCGCCGGACGCAGCCCAGCGCAGCTGCCCGGCCTGGTGCGTCACTCGCCACGGTGTTCAGCTCGGCGAGGAAGATTGGGTTCACCTCGGGGAACCGCTGCCTCTGGCCGACGGTGTCCGAGCCCGACTGTGCATGTCCGTAGATCCCCTGACAGGTGCTGCGGACGGACCGTACTTCATCATCGGGTCCGAGGAGTACACGCTGGCCGGCGCAAAAGAGCTGGCGGCGTCGCTCATCGCAGCAGCCGAGGCAGCGGCTCAGCACGCGTTCGGGCCGGGGACGATCGCCAGCGACGTGTAGTCCGGTTGACCGGGCCCACCTGTTCCTGCACAGGTGCCCGCTCCTCCGGATTGTGCGACGATGCCTGCCTCCCGCGATCTCCGGATCCAGCCGGCGGGCAGTCTGCCTTCCATGGCAGACAAGGACATCCTCGGGCGCGCGGGGGAAGACAGGGCGGCGCGCTATCTCGTCGCCGCCGGCTACCGGCTGCTCGATCGGAATTGGCGCTGCCCGCAGGGTGAGCTCGACATCGTCGCGCTGCGCGGCGCCGAGGTCGTGGTCGTCGAGGTCAAGACGCGCCGCGGGGACGGCTTCGGGCATCCCCTCGAGGCGATCGATGCGCGCAAGCGGGCGAGGCTGTGGAAGCTCGCGGTGGCGTGGGCGAGCGAGCATCCGCAGTGGGCCGGCGGGAGGGTCCTCCGGGTCGACGCGATCGCACTGACCGGTCCCGACCCGGCCACGGCGTCGCTCGAGCACGTCGAGGACGTGCGTCAGTGACGGTGGCACGCACGTGGGCGGTCGCGCTCACGGGGCTCGAGGGCTCGCTCGTCGAGGTCGAGGCCGACCTGTCCAAGCAGACGCCGGAGTTCCACCTGATCGGGCTGCCGGACAAGGCGCTGGGCGAGGCCGTGCGTCGCGTGCACAACGCGTGTGCGAACAGCGAGCTTCCGCTCCCGCGGCGCAGGCTGACCGTGAACCTCTCGCCGGCGAGCCTTCCCAAGCAGGGGTCCGGATTCGACGTCGCGATCGCCATCGCCTCGCTGGCGACGGAGGGGGCGATGGATGCCGCGTCCGTCGAGCGCACCGTGCACATCGGCGAGCTGGGGCTCGACGGCCGGCTGCGCCCCGTTCCGGGGGTTCTGCCGGCCGTGCATGCAGCGGCGCGGGCAGGGTTTCGGAGAGCGGTCGTGCCGCACGCCAACCGGGCCGAGGCCGAGCTCGTGGAAGGCGTCACGGTGCTCGGCGCCGCGTGCCTCGCCGACGTCGCGAGGTGGCACGGTGCGGACGTCGAGACGCGGGACGTCGATCCGGTCGCAGGCCCCCGGCTCGATACGTCGGAGCCGGAGCCCCCCGACCTCGTCGACGTGGTCGGCCAGCGCGAAGCCGTCGAGGCCCTGATCGCCGCGGCGGCGGGCGGGCACCATCTGCTGATGACCGGGCCGCCCGGGGCCGGCAAGACCATGCTCGCGAGCCGGCTCCCCGGCATCCTCCCTTCCCTCGGCGATGAAGCGGCGCTCGAGGTCGCTTCCATCCGCTCGCTCTCGGGCGACCCCGTCTCGGGCCTTTCCCGTCGGGCACCCTTCGAGGCGCCGCACCACAGCGCCAGCGTCGCCGCCCTCGTGGGCGGCGGATCGCGTCTCGTGCGTCCCGGAGCCATCGCGCGGGCGAGTCACGGGGTGCTCTTCCTGGACGAAGCCGCGGAGTTCGCCACGAACGCCCTCGACGCGCTTCGCCAGCCCCTCGAATCGGGGGCGATCACGATCCACCGGGCCGGCGTCACCGCCGCATTCCCCGCAAGGTTCCAGCTCGTCATGGCGACGAATCCGTGCCCTTGCGGCAACTACGGGGTCCGCGGCGCCGCGTGCGTCTGCCCGCCGCACTCGATCCGGCGATACCTCGGACGACTCTCGGGACCCCTGCTGGACCGCATCGACATCGAACTCGGGCTCACTCGCGTCGCCGTCGCCCACCATGCGGAACTGGCACGCGATGCGGTCACGACGGATACCGCCTGCGGACGGGTCGTCGAAGCGCGGGCGAGGGCGACCCATCGCCTGCGAGAGACCCCATGGCGGCTGAACGCCCACGTGTCGGGGCCGTGGCTGCGACAGGGACCGCTCAGCCTCGCGCCGGCGGTGCGGCGCCCGCTCGACGCGGCGCTGCATCGCGGGGCGCTCACCCTTCGCGGCTATGACCGGGTGCTGCGTATCGCCTGGACCCTCGCCGACATCGCCGGCCGCACCACCCCCACCACGCACGACATCGGTCGTGCCCTGTTCATGAAGAAGGGCGTCACCCCATGACGACAGCACTGCCGACCGCGCAAGAGATGGTCGGGCGACTTGGCCCGCTCCGTGGCGGCTGGCCCCTCGACGCCGAAGAGGCCGAACGCATCATGGCGATCGCCGCGTGGAGCGTCCTGGTGGAGCCCGGCGACGGCGTTGCCGGGCGACTCGTGTCCGCCTTGGGACCCGGGGAGGCGCTGGAGCACCTGCGGGACGATCGGCTCGACACGGCGCTCGCGGAGCGCGTCGGCATCACGGCCGCGGAACTCGCCGCCGCGAAAGCACGATGGATGCCGCGGCTGGAGGCACCGGCTCTCCGCGCGGCCGTGGACCTGGCGGCCAGGGCGCGTGTGCGCCTGATCGTCCCGGGCGATTCGGAGTGGCCGGCGGCCCTCGACGACCTCGGGGACCACGCGCCGCTGTGCCTGTGGGTGAGGGGAGACGTCGGGGCGCTCACCCGCGCCGAGCCCTCCGTCGCCCTTGTCGGGGCCCGGGCCGCGACCGGGTACGGCGAACACGTGGCGATGGAGTTCGGTGCCGAGCTGGCGGGACGCGGCGTCACCGTGGTCTCCGGAGCCGCCTACGGCATCGACGGCATGGCGCACCGGGCCGCGCTCACCGCGGGAGGTGCGACCGTCGCACTCCTCGCCGGTGGCGTCGACCGCGCCTACCCCGCCGGGCACGCGAACCTGCTCGAGCGCATCGTCGCGTCGGGAGCCGTCGTGAGCGAAGTCCCGTGCGGGGGAGCGCCGACGAAGTGGAGGTTCCTCGCACGGAACAGGCTGATCGCGGCGCTGGGCGGGGCGACGGTCGTCATCGAGGCGGGGTGGCGCAGCGGGTCTCTCAACACCGCGGGCCACGCCGCGACACTGGGGCGCCCGCTGGGCGCTGTGCCGGGACCGGTGACGTCCGCGGCCTCGGCGGGGTGCCACCGGCTGCTGCGCGAATTCGACGCCCGCTGCGTGACCACGGTCGATGAGGTGATGGAGCTGCTCGGTGACGACACCTCGGCCGTCGGCGCAGCGACGGGCGTCGGGGGTTCGCGCATGGGCGCCCCAAGTGCCGGCGAGCCGAGCGCCGAGGAGACCCGCGTCCTCGACGCGCTCACGTCGCGAACCTGGCGGGAAGCGCCGGACGTCGCCCGGCGCGCGGGACTGGCGATCGCCGACGTCGAGGCCACCCTGGGACTCCTCGCCATGGAGGGCGCCGTCGTACGGAACGAACGGGGGTGGCGCCGGGCGCCGATCGTGACGTGAGACCGCCGTTTGGGACGGAGTGCCCGGGCGCGCCGCGGGCCGTCCGTCGGCGCCCGGGCTCATGCTGGTCTCATGGAGCTCGATGTGGCCGCCGACGCGTTCTCCGGGCACCTCGCGCGGGTGCGGCGGCTGTCGCCGTCCACGGTCCGCGCGTATCGCGCCGACCTCCGCGACCTCGCGGCAACGGCGGGCCTGGTGCCGCTCGAGCAGATCGACCTCGAGCTCCTGCGCGAGTGGCTGTGGACCGCGACGAAGCGCGGGGACGCCCGATCGACTCTCGCGCGCCGCACCGCAGCGGCGCGATCCTTCTTCGCCTGGTGCCTCGACGAGCAGCTGATCGCTTCGGATCCCAGCCTGCGCCTGGTGGCGCCGAAGCGCGGACGGACCCTGCCCGCGGTCGCAACGGCGGACGCGCTGCGCGAGCTGCTGGACGCGTACCGGGCGTCGGCCGAAGACGGGGATCCGCTCGTCCTGCGTGATCACGCGATCCTCGAGCTGCTCTACGGCGCCGGGATCCGCGTGTCGGAACTCTGCGGGCTCGACGTCGACGACCTCGACCTCGACCGTGGAACCGCCCGCGTGCTCGGCAAGGGCTCGAGGGAACGCGTGGTGCCCTTCGGTGCACCTGCGCGCAGAGCGCTGGGGGCCTACCTCACCCGGTCACGCCCGTCGCTCCGCGCGAAGGCGGCGACGAGCGCGCCGGCGGACGGGTCCGGGGTCTTCCTCGGAGCCCGCGGGGGACGCATCTCACCCCGCGCGGTCTACGACCTCGTCTCCCGCGCGCTCGGCCCGCTCGTCGGATCGAGCAGCGTCGGCCCGCACACGCTGCGGCACTCGGCCGCCACGCATCTGCTCGACGGGGGAGCTGATCTGCGCGCCGTTCAGGAGCTGCTCGGCCATGCCAGCCTGGGCACGACGCAGATCTACACGCACGTCTCTTCTGAGCGACTGGCGGCCACCTACCGCCTGGCGCACCCGCGCGCTTGAGCAGCACCCCGTCACAGCGGCTCGCAGCACGGCACGAGCACCGCGCGCGGCACGCCGCCGAGCAGCAAGAGGGGATTGATGTAGCGACCGTCGAGCCGCACCCCGAAGTGCACGGTGCCCGGCACGGCGTGTCCGCCGACTGACAGCGCGCCGACGCTGTCCGACTGCGAGACCGCCGCTCCTTCGGCGAGTTCGCTCTCGACGGGTTCCAGCGTCGTCACGAGCCCGCGGCCGTGGTCGATCGTCACGATGCCCCGCCCCGCCACGTCGCCGGAGAACGCCACCACACCGTCCGCGGGAGCACGCACGTCCGTGTTCCCGCTCGGCTCGAGGTCGATTCCGCGATGCCCCGGCGCATAGTCGTGGGCCGGTGCCGCGAAGCGCTCGGACACCCGGAACGGGGCATCGACCGGCCACACCCACGGCTCCGGTTGCGCCGGCTGTCCGGCCTCGGCCAGGGATGCCTCCGCCGGTGCCGCGGTGACCGGCCCGAGGGCGAGGACCAGGCTGGAGGCGGCCAGTCCCGCACCGATCCGGAGTATGAGCCGCATCCCGACATCCTCCCCGGCGGTCGTCTCCCGCGATCGGGCCCCGCTCCCGATGTGCAGGCGAGCCGTCGGCCGGCTGCCTGTGCAGGAGCCCCGGCTCCGGCGTGCGCGCCTGATACACTGGATGTCGCACCCCGCTGGTCGGGGTGACTACGCGTGCCCACAGCGCATGTCCCCGAGCCTCGTCTCAGGGAAGCGCGGCATCACACCCTACGGTCTCTCCCGCAGCAGCGGGCGTGCGGGTGCGAGCCGGGTACCAGGCTCGCCGGCCGAACGGTCCGGCGGAAGAAACCGAAAGCGGCGCGCTCGCGCGCCGAGAACAGGAGAACGGCCATGGCCGTCGTCACCATTCGCCAGCTGCTCGACAGCGGCGTCCACTTCGGACACCAGACCCGCCGGTGGAACCCGAAGGTCAAGCGCTTCATCCTCACCGAGCGCAGCGGCATCCACATCATCGACCTCCAGCAGTCGCTGTCGTACATCGACAAGGCGTACGAGTTCGTCAAGGAGACCGTCGCCCACGGCGGCACGGTCCTCTTCGTCGGAACCAAGAAGCAGGCCCAGGAAGTCCTCGCCGAGCAGGCGACGCGCGTCGGCCAGCCCTACGTCAACCAGCGCTGGCTCGGTGGCCTCCTCACCAACTTCCAGACGGTGTCCAAGCGCCTCGCCCGCATGAAGGAGCTCGAGGAGCTCGACTACGAGAACCCCTCGGAGAGCGGCTTCACCAAGAAGGAGCTCCTGCTCAAGAAGCGCGAGCTCGACAAGCTGCACAAGTCGCTCGGCGGCATCCGCAACCTCACCAAGACGCCGTCGGCGCTCTGGATCGTCGACGCCAAGCGCGAGCACCTCGCCGTCAGCGAGGCGCAGAAGCTCGGCATCCCCGTGATCGGCATCCTCGACACGAACGCCGACCCGGACGAGTTCCAGTTCCCGATCCCCGGAAACGACGACGCGATCCGCTCGGTGGGCCTGCTCACCCGCATCATCGCCGACGCCGCCGCTGAGGGCCTCATCCAGCGCCACCAGCCGACCGACGAGTCGGCCGACGCCGAGCCCCTCGCCGACTGGGAGCGCGAGCTGCTCGAGCAGCCCACCGTCGAGGGTGCGCAGGACGTCTCCGAGGCCGCTGCCCAGACCGACGCCGACGCCGAGGGCGCCGCCGCCCACGGCGAGTCCATCGCCTCCGCGGCCGGACTCTCGGCCGAGGACGTCGCCGCCGCCGAGGCAGCAGCCTCCACCGGTGACGCCGACGCGACCGCGGATGCCGAAGAGGCCGCCGTTGCCGACGTCGTTCCGGCGGACGCCGACGACGCCACCGAAGCCGCCCGCTGAGCGAGCGGCAGCCCCGCACCAACCTCCGCCGCGGCGGGCCGCACCCTCGGCCCGCCGCGCCCGAAGTGAGAACCCACCACTAGCAAGGAGCCGCCACACATGGCCAACTTCACCATCGCCGACATCAAGGCGCTGCGCGAGCAGCTCGGCACCGGAATGGTCGACACCAAGAAGGCGCTCGAGGAGGCCGACGGAGACGTCGAGAAGGCCGTCGAGATCCTGCGCCTGAAGGGCGCGAAGGGCAACGCCAAGCGCGCCGACCGTTCCACCAGCGAGGGCCTCGTCGTCGCTCGCGAGGAGGACGGCAAGGTCACCCTCGTCGAACTCGCCTGCGAGACCGACTTCGTCGCGAAGAACGACCGCTTCATCGCGCTGGCCGACAAGGTCGCGGATGCCGCGGCCGCGGTGTCGGCCGATTCGGCCGAGGCGGCCCTCGCCGCCCCCGCCGGCTCCGGCACCGTCGAGACGCTGATCTCCGACGAGGCCGCGATCATCGGCGAGAAGGTCGAGCTGCGTCGCGTGCGCACGCTCACCGGCGACGCGTTCGAGATCTACCTGCACAAGACGAGCAAGGACCTGCCCCCGCAGATCGGCGTGGTCGTCGCGTACTCCGGGGACGACGCCGAGACGGCTCGCAGCATCGCGCAGCACATCTCGTTCGCCAACCCCACCTACCTCTCGCGCGAGGACGTCCCCGCCGCCGAGGTCGAGAAGGAGCGCGACATCGTCACGGAGATCTCCCGCAACGAGGGCAAGCCCGAAGCGGCGCTCCCGAAGATCGTCGAGGGCCGCGTGAACGCGTTCTTCAAGCAGGTCGCCCTGCTCGACCAGGACTACGCGAAGGACAACAAGCTGTCCGTCGCCCAGGTCGCCAAGAACGCCGGCATCACGGTCACGGACTTCGCCCGCTTCAAGGTCGGCGCGTAACACCGCACAGGGGCCCGCATCGCACAGCGCGATGCGGGCCCTTTTCTCATGCCCGCCACGAACGGGCGGCTCGGCCAGGTAGTTTTGAATCCGCGACGATTGGATGACACGTGATCGATGAGACGACCGGACGCCGGCGCGTCCTGCTCAAGCTCTCCGGCGAGGCGTTCGGCGCCGGCCAGCTCGGCGTCAATCCCGACGTCGTCAGCCAGATGGCCAGGGAGATCGCGGCGGCGGTGGACCGCGTCGAGATCGCGGTCGTCGTCGGCGGAGGCAACTTCTTCCGCGGCGCGGAGCTCAGCCAGCGCGGCATGGACCGCGGCCGTGCCGACTACATGGGCATGCTGGGCACCGTGATGAACGCCCTCGCGCTCCAGGACTTCCTCGAGCAGGCGGGAGCCGCGACCCGCGTGCAGTCCGCCATCGCGATGACTCAGGTGGCTGAGCCCTACATCCCGCGCCGCGCGGAGCGGCACATGGAGAAGGGCCGCGTCGTGATCTTCGGCGCCGGCGCGGGCCTGCCCTACTTCTCCACCGACACCGTCGCCGCCCAGCGCGCCCTCGAGATCAAGGCGTCCGAGGTGCTGGTCGCCAAGAACGGGGTCGACGGCGTCTACACCGCCGACCCGCGGGTGGACCCTGACGCGACGCGCATCGACCGCATCACCTACCTCGACGCCCTGCAGCGGGGATTGAAGGTCGTGGACTCGACCGCGTTCAGCCTCTGCATGGACAACCGCATGGACATGCGGGTCTTCGGCATGGAGCCGGCCGGCAACGTCACCCGCGCGCTGCTCGGCGAGGAGATCGGCACGCTCGTCACGGCGTGATCCCCGTGGCGGCGACGTCGCCACGGCTAGACTGAATCGCAAGCTTTACCGAATGGAGTGACCGTGATCACGGACGTCTTGGCGGATGCCGCAGCGCGTATGGATCGGGCCGTGGAGGCCGCCAAAGAGGACTTCGCGAGTGTACGGACCGGTCGCGCGAACCCCCAGCTCTTCCAGAAGATCCTGGTGGACTACTACGGGACCCCGACGCCGCTCGCGCAGCTGGCCTCCCTCAACAACATCGAGGCCCGCACGATCGTCGTGACGCCCTACGACAAGTCGGCGCTGAAGGCCATCGAGCAGGCCATCCGCGACACCCCGAACCTCGGGGCCAACCCGACGAACGACGGCAACCTCGTGCGCGTGACGCTCCCCGAGCTCACCGAAGAGCGCCGCAAGGAGTTCGTCAAGATCGTGCGCGCCAAGGGCGAAGACGCAAAGGTGCACGTGCGCGGCATCCGCCGCAAGGCGAAGGACGATCTCGACGCCCTCAAGTCCGATCTGGGCGAGGACGACATCGCCCGCGGCGAGAAGGAGCTCGACGCGGTGACGCGCGCCCGCGTGGACGCGATCGACGAGGCCCTCAAGCGCAAAGAGACCGAGCTCCTCGAAGTCTGAGGTCCCCATGAGCGACGTGCCCGACGGTGACCCGCCGACTCCCGACACTCCGTCTCTTCCAGACGGCCCGCCGCTGACGCGACGGGAAGCGGCCCGTTCGCGCGCCCAGCAGCCGGTCTCGCCCGAGGCTCCGCCGTCCCGCGCAGCCCGGCCTACCGCGCCGGGGGCTCCGCGATCGCGTGCGCCCCAGCCCGCGACCCCTGAGGCCATCCAGATGCAGCTGCGGGCCGCGCGCAGCGAGTTCGAGCATCAGGTCGCGCACGCCCGCGACCAGTTCGACGAGGCGAACGAGCGCCTCAAGGAGCGCACCGGGCGCAACCTCATCGTCGCGATCGTCATCGCACTCGGACTCGGCGCAGTGCTGGTGCTCTCCCTGATCTTCTTCAAGTGGCTGTTCGTGATCTTCGCCCTCGCGGCCAGCGTGCTCGTCACCTTCGAGCTGGGGCGCGCCCTGCAGGCGAGCGGACGACGGCTCGATCTCGGCCCGCAGCTCGTGGTCGGCTCGATTCTCGTGGTCTCGGCGTACTTCGTCGATCTGTGGCTGCACTGGGTGCTGCTCTTCGCGGCGGTGGCGATCGTGCTCGTCTGGCGGCTGCTCGCCCAGATGATCGCCAAGGACGGCCGGACGTACGGAGATGTGCTGAGCGACGCCCTCGCCGGCGGACTCATGCAGCTCTACGTCCCGTTCCTCGCGAGCTTGGGCGTCGTGCTCCTCCGGCAGGAGGGCGGCGAGTGGTGGGTGCTGGCCTTCATCATCGTGGTCGTCGCCTCCGACACGGGTGCCTACGCGACCGGTCTGGCCTTCGGCAAGCATCCGATGGCACCCAAGATCAGCCCCAAGAAGACGTGGGAGGGCTTCGCGGGCGCATCCCTCGCCGCGCTGCTGGCGGGTGTGCTCCTTGCGCTGTTCATGCTCGGCCTGCCGTGGTGGACGGGCCTCATCATCGGCGCGCTCGTCCTCGGCACCGCCACCGCGGGCGACCTCGGCGAGTCGATGATCAAGCGCGACCTGGGCATCAAGGACATGAGCTCGTGGCTGCCCGGCCACGGCGGGGTGCTGGACCGCCTGGACTCGATCCTGCCCTCGACGACCGCCGCCCTGGCGCTCTACTACCTCCTTTCCCCCCTGGCGGCATGATGACGACCTCCGAAGACACCGCGACGCGCACCACGGCGGCGCCGTTTCCCGACGCCCCGCGCCGTCAGCCGGGCTACGACAGGCGTGCCGTGGACGAGTTCCTCGCCCGCGCTCGCGCCTCCTTCGAGAAGACCGATCCGGAGGCCGAGCGGATCGACGCCGCCGCGGTTCGCCAGGCCGCCTTCCCCCTCGTGCGCGGCGGCTACTCGATCGCCGCCGTCGACGGGGCCCTGGGCCGCATCGAAGACGCGTTCGCCGCCGTCGAGCGCCAGCGCGAGGTGACGACGCTCGGAGCCGAGACCTGGGTGGAGCGCGCACGCGACCATGCGCAGGAGATTCTCGAGCACCTCGCGCGCCCCAAAGGCAGGCGCTTCGCCCGGACGAGCTGGCTCACGTTCGGCTATCGCATCGACGAGGTCGACCTGATCTCCGACAAGCTCACGCGCTATTTCGAGACGGGCGACCCGGTGACGGTGGACCAGGTGCGCGCGGTCGCCTTCCGGATGCAGCGCGGCGGCTACCGCGAAGAGCAGGTCGACGCCGTGCTGGATGCCGTCGTCGATGTCATGCTGGCGGTGCGCTGAACCCTCGGCGCATGTCGCGTCCGCACCGCCCGGCGCTTCGTGACCCTCGGATGGCACAACCCTGCCGTCATCGGTAAACTCGGGCCATTGTGACTTCGGGTAACGAGATGGTTCCGGCGTCGTCCCGAGAGGTGGCGCGCGCATCCGACGCACCCGGTGTGGGCGCGAGCACGCGCCGCACGGCGACTCCGCCGGCCCCGAAGTGGGGCCGCAGACGCGGTGTGCTCGGCGTCTTCGCAGCCCTTTCGGTGCTCGGTTTCGTCGCGGCGTACGTCGGCCCGACCGGGGCCGCCCTCGCCGAGGCGCCTCCTGCGGTCGCGCCGATGTCGGTGTACTCGACGGCGGTGCTGGGTGCCCAGTCCTTCCAGGTGGAGACCGTGGCGCAAACGCAGCCGACGGTGCTGGGCCGGGGCAACTACACCGTCTACGTGACGCCGAAGCCGACCCCCACGCCCACACCGACGCCCAAGAAGTCCACGGGTTCCGGCTCGAGCTCGAACTCGAACTCCAGCTCCGGGTGGTCACCGCCCTTCGTCACCCCGGATCCGGGCAGCGCGCAGGCCATCGCCTACGAGATGGTGCTGGCACGCGGCTGGAACGACTCCGAGTTCGGCTGCCTCGTTGCGCTGTGGAACCGCGAGTCGGGGTGGCGGGTCAACGCCTACAACGCCGGCAGCGGCGCGTACGGCATCCCCCAGGCGCTGCCCGGCAACAAGATGGCGACGGCGGGCGCCGACTGGGAGACCAGCGCGGCCACCCAGATCGCGTGGGGCCTCGGCTACATCGGCGGCCGCTACGGCACGCCGTGCGGTGCCTGGGCGCACTCCGAAGCGCGCGGCTGGTACTAGTCCGTGCCGCGGTCGCACCGCCGCCGACCCGATCCTCCCGGCGGCGATTCGTTCGAGCGGATGCTCGCGGGCTGGAAGCGCACCGAGGTGCGCCGGGGCACGGAGTGGACCGTTCAGCCCGTCTCCGGCGCACAGGCGGTGAAGGCGTATGTCTGCCCCGGCTGCGGTCGCTCGATCGACGTCGGGGTCGCCCACCTCGTCGCCTGGCGCGCCGACGGCGTGCTCGGCGCTGAAGCCGACCTCGCCGCGAGGCGGCACTGGCACACCCGATGCTGGAAGATCGGACACTGATGGAAGGCGCTGCACCCATGGAGATCCGCGGACCCATCGAGCTTCCCGCACGACGCGAAGACATCGAGCTGCAGACCCTCGACGGCCTGACTCTCGTGGGCGAGCTGGCGCTGCCCTCGGACCGCGAGCCCGTCGCGACACTGGTCACTCTGCATCCGCTGCCGACCGCCGGCGGCTTCATGGACTCGCACATCCTCCGCAAGGCGGCCGCGCGGCTGCCCGCCCTGGCCGATCTCGGCGTGCTCCGCTTCAACACCCGTGGCACCGTTTCGCCGCGCGGGACGAGCGAGGGCGAGTTCGACGGCGGCCGCGCCGAGGCCTTCGACGTCGCGGCGGCCATGGATTTCGTGAGGGAGCGCGGACTGCCCGAGCCGTGGCTCGTCGGATGGTCCTTCGGCACGGAGCTCGCGATCAAGTACGGCCGCGACCACGACGTGCGCGGCGTGATCCTGCTCTCGCCACCCCTCCACCGGGCGACGCCCGAGGAAGTGGCCGCGTGGGCGGGGGATCACCGCCGCGTTGTCGTGCTGGTGCCCGAGTTCGATGACTACCTGCGACCGGATGCCGCCGCCGAGCGCTTCTCGTCGCTGCCCGACGCCGT
>DASUQB010000190.1:0-15050 GCA_036280835.1 Microbacterium sp.
GCCGAGGGGATGTTGCCGACGACGGCGCGCCACTCCAGGCGCGCGAGGTCGAGCGGATCACCGAAGGCGAAGTCGATCGCGGCGCGCGCAGCCTCCGTCAGGTAGCCCTTGCCGCGGGCGCCGGGGGACATCCAATACCCGATCTCCGCCTCGGCGCCCTTGATGCGGTGGAGTCCGACCATCCCGGCGAACTCATCACCGGCGTGAATAGCCCAGACGCAGTCGGTGCCCGACTCCCACCACTCGACGGTCTTCTTCACGAAGTCCTCGGCGTGATGGCGCTCGTAGGGCGAGGGCACCGGCGTGTACCGCGACACCTCCGGGTCCTGGCACCCGGCGGTGATCGCCTCTATATCGGCCTCCGCGGGCGGCGCGAGCACCAGTCGAGGCGTGGTCAGGGTCACCGCTTCCATCCGCCCCACGATACCGGTCGCCCCCCGTGCATCAGGGAGCAGACCCGCCTCTCGCGCCCGGCGGCGCGGGCTACGCGCGGCGGAGCAGCCCGATCCGGTCGTAGACGTCGTCGAGGGTGCGGCCGGCGACCTCCGAGGCGCGCGCGGCGTTCGCCGCCAGCACCCGGTCGAGCTCGGCGGGGTCGTTCATCATCTCGAGCGCGCGCTCGCGCACCGGCCCGAACTCGTCGACGACGATCTCGGCCAGGGCCTTCTTGAAATCGCCGTAGCCGCGACCCGCGTACTCGTCCTCGATGGAGGGGATCTGACGGCCGGTGAGGGCCGCGTAGATCACCAGGAGGTTGGAGACACCGGGCTTCGTCTCGCGGTCGAAGCGCACCGAGCCTTCGCTGTCGGTGACCGCCCGCATGATCTTCTTCGCGCTGACCGAGGTCTCATCGAGCATCCACAGCACGCCCGCGTCGGACTCCGCGGACTTCGACATCTTCGACGTCGGCTCCTGCAGGTCGAAGATGCGCGCGGTGTCCTTCTGGATGACGGGCATCGGCACCGTGAACGTCTTGCCGAAGCGGTTGTTGAACCGCTCGGCGAGGTCGCGCGTGAGCTCCACGTGCTGCTTCTGGTCATCGCCGACGGGCACGACATCGGTCTGGTACAGCAGGATGTCGGCCGCCATCAGCACGGGATAGGTGAAAAGGCCCACGGATGCCGAGTCCTGTCCGTAGCGGGCGGCCTTGTCCTTGAACTGCGTCATCCTGCCGGCCTCGCCGAAGCCGGTGATGGTGCCCAGGGTCCAGGCGAGCTCCGCGTGCTCGGGAACGTGCGACTGCACGTAGAGCGTGGATTTGGAGGGCTCGATGCCCGCCGCGATGTACTGCGCGGCGGTGCGCCGGGTCTTCTCGCGCAGCTCCTTGGGGTCCTGCGGCACCGTCAGAGCGTGCAGGTCCACGACGGAGAAGTACGCGTCGTAGGCCTCCTGCAGGTCGCGCCACTGCATCAATGCCCCGATGTAGTTGCCGATCTGAAGGGAGTCGGCGGAGGGCTGCATTCCGGAGTAGAGGCGCGGTCGTGTCACCTCACCATCCTATGGGCGGGCCGGAATGCGCCCCGCGCGGGCTCAGACCCCCAGCGTGTAGTCCGCCACGACGGGGGCGTGGTCGCTCCAGCGCGTGTCCCAGGACGGAGCCCGCACCACGCGGTAGTCCGTGAGCCTCTCCGCGAGGGCCGAGGTCGCGAGGTGGTAGTCGATGCGCCAGCCGGTGTCGGTGTCGAACGCCTTTCCGCGGCTCGACCACCACGTGTACGGGCCGTCGACCTCGCCGTGGAACGAGCGTCCGATGTCGACCCAGCCGAGCCCCGGGCCCTCGGAGCCGTCCACACCGACCACCGTCTCGCCAACGGGGCCGACGAATCGGTCGAAGTACGCCCGCTCACGCGGCAGGAAGCCCGCCTTCTTGACGTTGCCCTTCCAGTTGCGGATGTCGAGCTCGCGGTGCCCGACGTTGAGGTCGCCGGTCAGCACGCCCAGCGGACTGTGCTCGCCCAGCTGCGCCATCCGCGCCGTCATCGCATCGAGGAACAGCCACTTCGCGTCCTGCTTGGGGGTGTCCGCCTCGCCCGTCGGCACATAGGCGCTGATCACGGCGAGTCTCTCGCCCTCGATCTCGAAGTCCGCCTCGATCCAGCGACCGGCGGTGTCGCCCGAATCGACCCCGAGCTGGGTGCGGGACTCGAGCGAGCCCGTGCGGCTGGCGATCGCCACGCCGGCGCGGCCCTTCGCGAGTGCCTCGTCGCCCACGACGGTCCATCCGGGCAGGGCGGCGGCGAGGTCGTCCGCGCTGGCGCGCACCTCCTGCAGGGTGAGGATGTCGACATCCGCCGTCTCGAGCCAGGGATGCATGCCCTTGCGCGCGGCGGCCCGGATGCCGTTGACGTTGACGGAGGCGATGCGTACGCGGCGGGGCATACGTTCCAGCCTAATCAGCGCCACCGACAGCGGTGGTCAGGGCGGGGTGACGGAGGCGAGGAAGCCGCGGCGCTCCTGCTTGGGCTCGAGCGCCTTGACGCGCGCGAGTTCCTCCTCGGCCTTGCGCACGGCCCGATCGGCCTGCCACGCGCGGATCCACGGTGCCTCGTCGCGCTCGCGCAGGGCCTCTCGCAGAGCCACCTCCGCGGTGAGGACCATCGCCTGATACTCCTTCAGCTGCCGCTCGTACTCCGTCAGCGTCAGCAGCGGGACGTCGGCGTCCTGGGCGGCCACGGCGATCCACGCGGCCGCCACGAGCGTGATGATGCCGACGAGGCGGAACCACAGGAGCATCCCGATGAAGACGGCGAAGGTGGCCAGAAGGGGGTTGGTGGGTCCCCGCGAGAACAGCCAGCCCGCGCCGATCTGGACGATCACGATCGCGCCGCCGCCCAGCAGGGAGCCCGGCCAGATGAGGCCCCACTTCAGCGACGTGCCGGAGAGGAAGCGGAAGAGCGCCGCCAGGGCGAGCGCGTCGATGGCGAACGCGACGAGAAGCGCGGCGATGCGTCCCGTCGCTTCGTACAGCAGCGAGTCCATGGTCCAGCCGAGCGCGCCGAAGACGGCGTCGAGGGCCCAGGTGGCGAATCCGCCGATGGCCGCGCCCAGCAGCAGCGCCACCCCGAAGATGACCGCGGCGAGCAGATCCCGCGCCTTCATCAGGACGTACGGACGGGGTTCCTTGGGCAGGCCGAAGATGTCCCGCACGGCGTAGCGCGAGTACGTCACCCAGCCGATCGCCGTCCAGATCAACGCGATCAGCGCGACGCTTCCGGTGACCCCGAACAGGCTCGTGCTCGCGGAGGCGATCGATGCGATCGACTCGGGGGTGATGGGACCGTCCTCGTCGATGAGGCCCGGGATGTAGGAGTTGATGACCTGGATGAGGGAGTCCGTCAGGTCGGCGCTGCCGATGAACACCAGGCCGGCGATGGCGAACGCCACGTAGATCGCGGCGAAGATGGCGAACAGCGCCTGGTAGCTGACGCCCGCGGCCAGCAGGAAGCCGTTGTGGGCGAGGAAGTGCCGCCAGACCCGGACGGGGAACCACGCGAGCGTGCGGCGGGTCAGCTCGGTGGCGCGCTCGACCGGCTCCTCGAAGCGCTCGCGCCAGGCGGGCGCGGCCGCCGGCGGAGTGTCACCGGATGCCGCGGCGTGGCCCTCGCCGGTGCGGGGAGGCTTGTCGGACACAGGAGAAGACTAGCGAGCCGCCGCGGCCGGGACGTGATCCTCGGCCACCGGCACCGGGGCGCGGAAGCGCCGGGCCACGAACAGCACGCCGACCAGGGCGGCGGCCGGCAGCAGGAACGCGAGCCCCAGGCCCGGGGAGTCCGCGAGCAGACCGATGAGCACCGCTCCGAGCACCGCACCGGCGTAGTTGAAGAGGTTCACGCGCGCGATGACCTCGTCGCCCCGCGCGGGCGTCAGCGCTCCCGCCGACGTGAAGGCGAGCGGCACGAGCGCGCCGACGGCGACCCCGGCGAGGGCGAACCCGGCGATCGCCGCGCCGACGGAGGGCAGGAAGGCGACGACGAGGCATCCCAGGATCGACACCGACGTCGAGATCGCGACCACGCGCATCCTGCCCCACCGGCGCGTCGCGCGATCGGTGACCAGGCGAGTGACGAGCACCGCGCCCTGATAGGCGGCGTACCCGAGCGGCGCGATCGCCGCCACCGCGAGCAGGTCGTCGTGCAGGTACACGGTGCTCCACGTGCTGACCGCGGAGTCGAGGGTGAAGGCGGCCAGGATGACGAAGCCGAACAGCCAGATGCCGGCCCGGGGGAGCGGCGCCCTGCTGCGGGCCCCGACGGGCGCGGCGGCGCGCGACCGGTCGAAGAGCCGCAGGCCGAAGACACCGGCGACGCCCGCGACCACCGCCGCGAGCAGGAGGGGCGCGCCCTCCGGCAGGCCCACGGCCGAGCCTCCGGCCACGGCGAGGGCGCCGATGATCGCCGCCCCGGTGCTCGCGGCGAAGTAGCCGCCCATGATGTCGCGCCCGTAGCGGCGCTGCACGAGAACCCCCTGCATGGCTCCCGCGGCATCCACTGCGCCGAGGCCGATGCCGTAGAGCGCGAACCCGGCGATGAAGAAGGCGAACGGCAGGCCGGTGCCGATCATCAGCAGCGCGCCCAGCTCGAGAAGGAGACCGACCGTCAGGGCGATCCGGCTGCCGCGCCACTTCGCCAGCAGGTCCGCGACGACCGATCCGCAGGCCGCCATCACGCAGACCAGCAGCACGATCAGCGCCACCGCGGTGTCGTCGACGTCGTACCGCTCCTTGAAGAGCGGGAGCGAGGTCACCACCACGGCATATCCGAGACCCTGCGCGGCGTACGCGGCGGTCACGGAGATGCGCGAGTGCGCCGCGGCGGGCGCGCGGGAACTCACGAAGCTCACGGGCGAGGTGCTCACGCTCGGAGCATACCGGTGGCTACCGGCCGCGCAGCACCGCCTGCTTGACCTCGGCGATCGCCTTGGTGACCTCGATGCCGCGGGGGCACGCCTCGGTGCAGTTGAAGGTGGTGCGGCAGCGCCACACGCCCTCCTTGTCGTTGAGGATGTCGAGGCGCACATCGCCCGCGTCATCGCGCGAGTCGAAGATGAAGCGGTGCGCGTTGACGATGGCCGCGGGACCGAAGTACTGGCCGTCGGTCCAGAACACGGGGCACGACGAGGTGCACGCCGCGCACAGGATGCACTTCGTGGTGTCGTCGAAGACCTCTCGGTCCACGATCGACTGCACGCGCTCCTTGCCCTTCTCGGGCACCGAGCTGGCGATCAGGAAGGGCTGCACCTCGCGGTACGACGCGAAGAACGGCTCCATGTCGACGATGAGGTCCTTCTCCAGCGGCAGGCCCTTGATCGCCTCGACGTAGATCGGCTGCGAGATGTCGAGGTCCTTGATGAGCGTCTTGCACGCGAGGCGGTTGCGGCCGTTGATGCGCATGGCGTCGGAGCCGCAGATGCCGTGGGCGCAGGAGCGGCGGAACGACAGCGATCCGTCGACCTCCCACTTGATCTTGTGCAGGGCATCGAGCACGCGGTCGGTGGAGAACAGCTCGACGTCGTAGTCGACCCAGCGCGGCTCGGCGTCGACCTCCGGGTCGAAGCGCCGGATGATGAAGGTGATCAGGAACGACTGGATGCCGGTGTCGTTCGACTCCGCCTCCTTGGCGATGTCGCCGGCGTCGGCGTCGGTGCGCTCGATGATGTCCGTCGCGGTCGTCATGGCTAGTACTTCCTCTCCATGGGCTGGTAGCGCGTGATGACCACGGGCTTCCAATCGAGCGAGATGTGGTCATCGGCCTGCGACGAGTGGGGGTCGCCGGTGAGGTAGGCCATCGTGTGCTTCATGTACTCGGCGTCGTCCCGGTTCGGGAAGTCGTCGCGCATGTGGCCGCCGCGGCTCTCCTTGCGGTTGCGCGCGGCGTAGACGACGACCTCGGCGAGATCGAGCAGGAAGCCGAGCTCCACCGCCTCGAGCAGGTCGGTGTTGTACCGCTTGCCCTTGTCGTCGACGTGGATGTTGAGGAAGCGGCCGCGGAGGTCCTCGATGACCCCGAGCATGTGCTTGAGCGAGTCCTCGGTGCGGAACACCTGGGCGTTCTTGTCCATCTCGTCCTGCAGCGTCTTGCGCAGCACGGCGATGCGCTCCGTGCCGTTGTTGGCGCGCAGGCCCTCGATGAGCTCGCGCACCTCCTTGGCGGGATCCTCCGGCAGCGGCACGAACTCCGCGGTCTGCGAGTACTTGACGGCGTTCTTGCCGGCGCGCTTGCCGAAGACGTTGATGTCGAGCAGCGAGTTGGTGCCGAGGCGGTTCGAGCCGTGCACCGAGACGCACGCGCACTCGCCGGCGGCGTAGAGGCCGGGGACGACGGTGGTGTTGTTCGAGAGCACCTCGGCGTCGTTGTTCGTCGGGATGCCGCCCATGGCGTAGTGGGCGGTGGGCATGACCGGCACGGGCTCGACGACGGGGTCGACGCCGAGATAGGTGCGGGCGAACTCCGTGATGTCGGGCAGCTTCGTCTCGAGCACCTCGGCGCCCAGGTGCGTGCAGTCCAGCAGCACGTAGTCGCGGTGCGGGCCCGCACCGCGGCCTTCCGCGACCTCCTGCTGCATGCAGCGGCTGACGATGTCGCGGGGCGCGAGGTCCTTGATCGTGGGCGCGTAGCGCTCCATGAACCGCTCGCCCGAGACGTTGCGGAGGATGGCGCCCTCACCGCGGGCGCCTTCGGTGAGCAGGATGCCGAGGCCGGCGAGGCCCGTCGGGTGGAACTGGAAGAACTCCATGTCCTCGAGCGGCAGTCCCTTGCGCCAGACGATGCCGACGCCGTCGCCCGTGAGGGTGTGCGCGTTGGAGGTCGTCTTGTAGATCTTGCCGAACCCGCCGGTGGCGAAGATGACGGCCTTCGACTGGAAGACGTGCAGGTCGCCCGTGGAGAGCTCGTAGGCGACCACGCCGGCGATCCCGGTGCCGCCGTCGGCGCCCTTCACCGTGATGAGGTCGAGCACGTAGAACTCGTTGAAGAAGTTGATGCCGAGCTTGACGCAGTTCTGGAACAGCGTCTGCAGGATCATGTGGCCGGTGCGGTCCGCCGCGTAGCAGGCCCGGCGCACCGGGGTCTTGCCGTGGTCGGCGGTATGCCCGCCGAAGCGGCGCTGGTCGATCTTGCCCTCGGGGGTGCGGTTGAAGGGGAGGCCCATGTTCTCGAGGTCGATGACGGCGTCGATCGCCTCCTTGGCCAGGATCTCGGCCGCGTCCTGGTCGACGAGGTAGTCGCCGCCCTTCACGGTGTCGAAGGTGTGCCACTCCCACGAGTCCTCTTCGACGTTCGCGAGCGCGGCGGCCATGCCGCCCTGCGCCGCGCCGGTGTGGGAGCGGGTCGGGTAGAGCTTCGAGATGACGGCGGTCTTGGCGCCCGGTCCCGCCTCGATCGCGGCACGCATGCCGGCGCCGCCGGCCCCCACGATGACGACGTCGAACTGGTGGTAGTGCACGCCGTCGCGCACGACGGAGTCGGTGGTCTGGGTCACGTGGTGAGAGCCTTCTTCGTTTCGATCCGCGGCATCATGCCGCGGCCTGGCAGGTCGCCCAGAGGACGCTGTCTTCGGTGACGCCCAGGCACGGGTCGAAGGTGAAGACGACCAGCGTGCCGAGCAGGATCAGGAAAGCGGCGGAGAGGCCCAGCGCCCAGACGAGCACGCGGCGCACCTTCTCGGTGGTGACGTAGTCGTTCACGATCGTGCGCATGCCGTTGGCACCGTGGATGAGGGCGAGCCAGAGCATCAGCACGTCCCACCACTGCCAGAACGGGCTGGCGAACTTGCCGGCGACGAACGCGAAGTCGAGGGCGTGGATGCCTTCGCCGACCATGAGGTTGACGAAGAGGTGCCCGAAGATGAGGACGATCAGCAGCACGCCCGAGACGCGCATGTAGATCCAGCCCCACTTCTCGAGGTTGAAGCCCCTGTTGCGGGGAGCGGTGCGGGGTGAGCGCGGTGCTTCGAGCGGAACGGCGGTGGTCATCACTCTCCCCCTCCGGCGAAGACGTTCATGAGGTGTCTGGGTGCGAAGCCGGCCATCGTGACGGCCCAGAGTCCCAGCACGCCCCAGAACAGCTGGCGGTGGTAGCGGGCGCCCTTCGACCAGAAGTCGACGACGATGATGCGCAGGCCGTTGTAGGCGTGGAACACGATGGCCGCGACGAGCACCACCTCGCCGATGCCCATGATCGGATTCTTGTAGGTGCCGAGCACGGCGTCGTAGGCCTCCGGGGAGACCCGGATGAGGGCGGTGTCGAGCACGTGCACGAGGAGGAAGAAGAAGATCGCCACGCCGGTGATCCGGTGCAGCACCCACGACCACATGCCCTCGCGGCCGCGGTACAGGGTTCCCCGGGGAACCTTCGACGTCGTCTCCGATATGGACGGTGTCACGCGTATTCCTGCAGACACTCTCGTCCTCCCTGCTTCATCTCGGCGAGGCCTTCGCTGCCTCGCACCCCGCGCGGGCGCTTGCTTTCATCCTATTCGGCCACGGGCGAGCGGGCGAGGAAGGCGGGCCTAACTGTCTCGACGTCGAGATGAATGGGACCCGTCTGCGTTGCCGATCGGAAACATGGGCGGGCTACCCTGTGGCCATGGCTGAATCGATCCCGGGCTTCTACGCCGTCATCCCCGCCGGCGGCATCGGCAGCAGGCTGTGGCCGCTCTCCCGAGCCGACGCACCCAAGTTCCTGCACGATCTGACGGGCTCCGGCCAGACGCTCCTCCGCGACACGTGGGACCGGCTGGCGCCGCTGTCGGGCGAGGACCGGATCGCCGTCGTGACGGGCCGGGCGCACCGCGCCGCCGTCGAGCGCGAGCTGCCCGACATCGCCGACCACAATGTGATCCTGGAATCCGAGCCCCGCGACTCCGCGGCGGCCATCGGGCTCGCGGCCGCGATCCTCGTGAAGCGCGAGCCCGACGTCATCATCGGCTCGTTCGCCGCCGACCACGTGATCCGCCAGGTGCGCCAGTTCGACTGGGCGGTGCAGCAGGCCGTGGCCGTCGCGCGGGAGGGCTACATCTGCACGATCGGCATCCAGCCATCGGAACCCGCCGTCGGCTTCGGCTACATCCGCAAGGCCGGCGAGCTCGTCGTGGACGGGGCGCCCGAAGCGGCCTTCGTCGAGCGCTTCGTGGAGAAGCCGGATCTCGACACGGCCCGCGAGTACGTGATGGACCGCTCGTACCTCTGGAACGCCGGCATGTTCATCTCCCGCGCGGACGTGCTGCTGCAGGAGATCGCCGAGAACCAGCCCGAGCTGCACGCCGGGCTCCTGGAGCTCGCGGCGGTGTGGGACGACCACGAGGCGCGCGGCCCCGTCGTCGACCGCGTCTGGCCGGAGCTCACCAAGATCGCGATCGACTACGCGGTGGCGGAGCCGGCGGCCGACAAGGGCCGCCTCGCCGTGATCCCCGGGCACTTCGACTGGGACGACGTCGGCGACTTCGCCAGCCTCGCCAAGCTCAACTCGCACGGGCGCGGCAACGACCTCGCCATCCTCGGCGAGAACGCGCGCGTCCTCTCGGACGCCTCCAGCGGAATCGTCGTCAGCCAGACCCGCCGCGTGATCAGCCTGATCGGGGTCAAGGACATCGTGGTGGTGGATACGGAGGATGCCCTGCTGGTCACGACGAGCGAGCACGCTCAGCGGGTGAAGGGCGTGGTGGATGCCTTGAAGCTCACCGGCCGGGGCGACGTGCTCTGACGCCGGCGGCGTGTCGGCCGCGGCATCCGCATGTCGGCACTGTTGCGTCTTTGTAACCATTGCTCCGCGAGGGCGGTTCCGGTATGCAAACCCCGCGTCACAGTAGGTAATCTCGCACCGTCACCCGCGAGGTCCGCGGGTGCATCCTTGTGGAGGCTCAGTTGACCATTTCAACCCGAAAGAGAGTGCTCGGCGGACTTCTTGCTGCGAGCGTCTTCGTAGCCCTGGCGGGTTGCGCATCGCCCCCGCCCGAGACCGAGCCCACGGGCGGAGAAGAAGCCGGCGGCGGCAGCACCGTCGAGGGCTTCCTGCCCTGCATGGTCTCGGACGCCGGCGGCTTCGACGACAAGTCGTTCAACCAGCTCGGCTTCGAGGGCCTCGAGGCCGCGTCGGCCACGCTGGGCGTCGAGCCCATCACCGTGCAGTCGGACTCGGAGTCCGACTACGCCCCGAACCTGACGAGCCTCGTCGACCAGGGATGCACGCTCATCGTGACCGTCGGCTTCGCGCTGGCCTCGGCCGCCGGTGAAGCGGCCGTCGCGAACCCGGAGATCAACTTCGTCTCGATCGACGACGTCGTCGACAACGACTTCGACGGCGAGACCGACGCGGAGAACATCAAGCCCATCGTCTTCGACACCGCCCAGGCGGCGTTCCTCGCGGGCTACGCATCGGCGTCGTTCTCGGAGGCCAAGAAGGTCGGCACCTTCGGTGGCATGAACTTCCCGACCGTCTCGATCTTCATGGACGGCTTCAAGCAGGGCGTCGAGTACTACAACGAGCAGAACGGCGACACCGTCGAGGTGCTCGGCTGGGACGGCACCGACGGCGTCTTCACGGGTGGCTTCACCGCCAACCAGGACGCCATCAACGCGGCGCAGGGCCTCGTCGACCAGGGCGTCGACGTGCTGCTCCCCGTCGGCGGGCCGATCTACCAGAGCGCCGCGTCGGTCATCCGCGACTCCGGCCGCGAGATCGCGCTGATCGGTGTCGACGCCGACGTCTTCGAGACCGACCCCAGTGTCGCCGACCTGCTGCTCACCTCGATCCGCAAGGGCATCGACGTGGGTGTCGAAGAGGCGGTCACGGCCGCGGGCAACGGCGAGTTCGACAACACGCCGTTCGTCGGCACGCTCGAGAACGAGGGCGTGGGCCTGGCCCCGTTCCACGACTTCGAGGACCGCATCTCGCCGGACCTGCAGGGTCAGCTCGACGAGATCGAGGCCGGCATCATCGACGGCTCGATCACGGTCACGTCGTACCTCACCTCGGCGGAGTAGCTCCGTCGGACGACCGCTCACCCGGTCGATCCACCTGACGAAGCGTGGGGGAGTCGGCGCTGCCGGCTCCCCCTCGCTTCGTCTTGTCGGCGCAGCCGACCGGCCCGTCGTCCGTTCCCTCGGGTGCCCTCGCGCGCCCCGCGTCAGTAGGATCTGGAACATGAAGCTCGAGCTCCGCGGCATCACCAAGCGGTTCGGCACCCTGGTCGCCAACGACCACATCGATCTCGTGATCGAGCCGGGCGAGATCCACTGTCTGCTGGGCGAGAACGGCGCCGGCAAGTCGACGCTGATGAACGTGCTGTACGGCCTGTACCAGGCCGACGAGGGCGTCATCCTGCTCGGCGACGAGGTGCAGAACTTCCAGGGCCCGGGCGACGCGATGCGTGCCGGCATCGGCATGGTGCACCAGCACTTCATGCTGATCCCCGTCTTCACCGTCGCCGAGAACGTCATGCTCGGCCACGAGTCGACCAAGGCCGGCGGCGTGCTCGACCTCGAGACCGCGCGCACGCGCGTCAAGGAGATCTCGGCCCGCTTCGGGTTCCACGTCGACCCGGACGCCCTGGTGGAGAATCTGCCGGTCGGCGTGCAGCAGCGCGTGGAGATCATCAAGGCCCTGTCCCGCGACGCGAAGGTGCTCGTCTTCGACGAGCCGACCGCCGTGCTGACGCCCCAGGAGACCGACGAGCTGATGGGCATCATGCGCCAGCTCAAGGCCGAGGGCACCTCCATCGTCTTCATCACCCACAAGCTCCGCGAGGTGCGCGAGGTGGCCGACCGGATCACCGTCATCCGGCTCGGCAAGGTGGTCGGCGAGGCTTCGCCCACCGCCAGCAACGCCGAGCTCGCCTCCCTCATGGTCGGACGGGCCGTCGAGCTCACGGTGCACAAGGACGCCCCGAGGCTCGGCGAGCGATCGCTCGTCGTGGAGGGGCTCACCGTGCTGGATCCGCTGGGCCAGGCGGTCGTGGATGACGTCAGCTTCGACGTGCGCGGCGGCGAGATCCTCGCCATCGCCGGCGTGCAGGGCAACGGGCAGACCGAGCTCACCGAAGCGCTCGTCGGCCTGCAGCCGCAGGTGCGCGGCACCGTGTCGCTGAACGGGCAGAACCTCGCGGGCTCGAGCGTGCGGCGGATCCTCGACCAGGGCGTCGGGTTCGTGCCCGAGGACCGCAAGGAGGACGGCCTCGTCGCCGCCTTCACGATCGCGGAGAACCTCATGCTCGACAGGGCGGACGGCGCGCCGTTCGTCAAGGCGGGGACCGTGCAGCGGGGATTCCTCGCCGAGTTCGCCGCCGAGAAGTTCGCCGAGTTCGACGTGCGGGCACCGGGCGTCGACACGCCCGTCGGAACGCTCTCCGGCGGCAACCAGCAGAAGGTGGTGCTGGCGAGGGAGCTCAGCCGCGACCTCTCGCTCTTCGTCGCCGCCCAGCCGACCCGCGGCGTCGACGTCGGCTCGATCGAGTTCATCCACAAGCGCATCGTCGAGACCCGCGACTCCGGCATCCCGGTCATCGTGGTCTCGACCGAACTCGACGAGGTCGCCGCACTGGCCGACCGCATCATGGTGATGTACCGGGGCCGCATCGTCGGCATCGTCCCGGGCAGCACGCCCCGCGAGGTGCTCGGCCTCATGATGGCGGGCGAAGCGCCGAGCGACGAGGGAGCGGCGGCATGAGTGCGCTGAACGAGACCACCGCGCCGCCGACGGAGCCGTCGCGCTGGCACAACACGTTCCAGCAGATCACCCAGGGCAATGCGATCATCTCGGTGCTCGCCGTCGTGCTCGCGCTGCTCGTCGGCGGGGTGATGATCGCCTTCACCGACGAAGACGTGCAGGCCTCCGCGGTGTACTTCTTCGCCCGGCCGTTCGACACGGTGGTGGCCGTCTGGGACGCCGTCAGCGGCGCCTACATCGCCCTGTTCCAGGGGTCGATCTACAACTTCCGGGCGCCGGACTTCGCCCGCGGCATCCGCCCCCTCACCGAGACCCTCACCTTCGCCACGCCGCTCATCGCCGCCGGTCTGGGTGTGGCGCTCGCGTTCCGCATCGGCATGTTCAACATCGGCGGTCGCGGCCAGATGCTGATGGCCTCGGCGGCGGCCGGCTGGGTGGCGTTCTCGCTGGACCTGCCCTGGGGCATCCACATGATCGTGGCGCTCGTCGCCGGCCTCGTCGCCGGCGCGCTCTGGGCCGGCATAGCGGGCCTGCTGAAGGCCCGCACGGGAGCGCACGAGGTGATCGTCACGATCATGCTCAACTACGTCGCGTTCTACCTCGTGTCGTACATGCTCCGCACCCCGGGCCTGCTGCAGGCGCCGGGCTCGAGCAATCCGAAGACGCCGCCCATGAAGGAGACGGCGATCTTCCCCGAGCTGTTCGGACCGCAGTACAACCTGCACTTCGGGTTCATCCTCGTGCTGCTCGCGACGGTCCTGGTCTGGTACATCCTCAACAGGTCGGCCCTCGGGTTCCAGTTCCGCGCGGTGGGGGAGAACCCCAACGCCGCGCGCGTGGCCGGCATCAACGTGAAGAACATGTACGTCATCGGCATGCTGATCTCCGGCGCGCTGATCGGCCTGGCGGGCGTGAACCAGGTGCTGGGCACCATCACGACCGGCTTCTCGGCGGACATCGACGCCGGCATCGGCTTCGACGCCATCACCGTGGCCCTGCTCGGCCGCTCCACCCCGTGGGGCACCTTCGCCGCCGGGGTGCTCTTCGGCGCGTTCAAGGCGGGCGGCTTCGCGATGCAGGCCGCCGAGCAGATCCCGATCGAGATCGTCACCGTCGTGCAGTCGCTCATCGTGCTGTTCATCGCCGCCCCGCCCCTCGTGCGCACGATCTTCCGGCTGCCGTCGCCGGATCGTGACCGCCGCAAGGCGCAGAAGGCCCGCGAGAAGCAGCTGCGCGCCGAGGTCAAGAACGCGGAGGTCGTGAAGTGAGCGATACCCTGACCACCGCCCCGCCGCCGGCCTACGCGGCGGACCAGCCCACCGCTCTCGTGCGGCACTGGAAGGCGCCGATCGCGCTGGCGATCTTCGCGCTGCTGTTCGCCGTGCTGCTGCTCGCCGCGCCCCGATCCGGCGACACCACCTTCCGCCTCTCGACGCAGAACGACTTCATCCAGCTGCCCGACCTCGTCGTGCCCATCACGATCACGGCGTGGGCGTGCTTCGTGCTGCTGGCGCTGCTGGCTGCGGCATCCGCGTTCTTCGTGCAGCGCTCCGGGCGGTCCCCGCTCTGGGTGATCGTGGCGTACATCGTCATCTTCATCGTCGGGTTCCTCACGTGGGCGGCGGCCGGCGCGACCATCCCGGTCACCGGACTGCTGGCGGGTTCGCTGGCGCTCGCGATCCCGCTGATCTACGGCGCCCTCTGCGGCGTGATCGGGGAGCGGGTCGGCGTCGTGAACATCGCGATCGAGGGCCAGCTGCTGGCGGGCGCCTTCAGCGCCGCGGTGGTCTCGACGGTCACGGGGATGCCGATCCTGGGACTGCTCGCCGCCATGGTGGCCGGCATGCTGGTGGCCTTCGTCCTGGCGGCGTTCGCCATCCGCTATCTCGTCGACCAGGTGATCGTGGGCGTCGTGCTCAACGTGCTCGTCGCGGGTCTCACGAGCTTCCTCTTCTCGCAGGTGCTGCAGCCGAACGCCGCCGCGCTGAACACCCCGCCCCGATTCGACCGCATCCCCATCCCGCTGCTCAGCGAGATCCCCATCCTGGGCCCCGTGCTGTTCCGCCAGACGATCATCGTGTACCTCATGTACATCGCCGTCGCCGCGGTCTACATCGGGATGTTCCACACCCGCTGGGGCCTGCGCCTCCGCGCGGTGGGCGAGCACCCGCAGGCCGCCGACACCGTCGGCATCAAGGTCAACCCGACCCGGTTCTGGAACGTGCTGCTGGCCGGGGCGATCGCGGGACTCGGCGGCACGGTCTTCACGATCGGCAACGGCATCGCGTTCAACAAGGAGATGACGGCGGGCGCCGGCTTCATCGCCCTCGCCGCGGTCATCTTCGGTCAGTGGGACCCGATCAAGGCGACGCTCGCCGCGCTGCTCTTCGG
>DASUQB010000191.1:0-4183 GCA_036280835.1 Microbacterium sp.
GTATTCCGAGGTCGCGGTGTTCTACCGCACGAACTCGCAGAGCCGTGCGCTGGAGGAGATCTTCATCCGCTCGGCCCTGCCGTACAAGATCATGGGCGGCACGAAGTTCTACGAGCGCGCCGAGATCAAGGACGCGATGGCATATCTGACCGCCGTCGCGAACCCGGCGGACGGCATGGCCGTGCGCCGCATCCTGAACCGGCCGCGGCGCGGCATCGGCGACGTCACCGAGACCGCCATCCAGAACTTCGCCGACCGTGAGGACATCACGTTCCGCGACGCCCTGTCGATGCCGGAGGAGCTCGGCGTCGGCCCCAAGATCCAGGCCGCGATCGCCCAGCTCGACGGCGTGCTGCGCGAGGCATCCGCCCTCATGCTGCCCTCCTCGGGCGAGCTGGCGCCGCCGACCGCCGTGGCCGAGGGCCTCTCGCTGCTGCTGCAGAAGTCGGGCTACCTCGACGCGCTGCGCGCGAGCAAGGACCCGCAGGATGAGGCCCGCCTCGAGAACCTCGACGAGCTCGTGGCCGTCGCGAGGGAGTTCGCGCGCAACAACCCCGAGGGCACGGTCATCGACTTCCTCGCCGAGGTGGCGCTCGTCTCGGACGCGGACGACCTCGACGATGCATCCGGCTCCGTGTCGCTCATGACGCTGCACACGGCCAAGGGCCTCGAGTACGACGCGGTATTCCTGACGGGCGTCGAGGAAGACCTGATCCCGCACCGCATCTCGGCCAACGAGCCCGGGGGGCCGGCCGAGGAGCGGCGGCTGTTCTACGTCGGCATCACGCGGGCGCGCAAGCGCCTGTACGTCTCGCTCGCGATGACCCGGGCGCAGTTCGGCGAGGTGACCGTGGCGATGCCGAGCCGGTTCCTGCAGGAGATCCCGGTGGAGCTCATCGACTGGCGGCAGTCGCCCGGAGACGTGAACTCGCGCGGCGGCACGCAGTCGCGGGCGCTCAACGCGCGCCGTCCGGGCTCGTCCGGCGGCTCCGGCGGGGGCTTCGGCGGCGGGGGATCGCGGGAGTACGGCGCGCCGCTCGTGCCGAAGTCGACGGCGCTCGACCGGTTCCCCAACCGCATCCCTGCGAAGGTGCGAGACAACGGCGACATGCAGCTGGGTCCCGGCGATCGCATCAGGCACGACGACTTCGGCGAGGGGCGTGTCGACGCCGTCACGGGCGAGGGCGCGAAGCGCGTCGCCCACGTGCGCTTCGACAAGGTCGGCGCCAAGAAGCTGCTGATCAAGATCGCTCCCATCGAGAAGCTCTGACGCCTCCCGCCTCCCGCCTCCCGCCTCCCGCCTCCGCCGCTCTTGCGGGCGGCGCTCGGCGGGCGACCCGGCCCGGGTGGTCACCGCTGGTCACCTCGCGACGGCCTCGGGACGCCGCGCGACGTGAAGCGTCCGCTGAAGCGCGGATGCCCGCGGGTTAGGGTGGCGTGATGGCTCTCTTCTCCCGCCGCAAGAAGTCCGAAGACGTCGTCCCCGACACGTCGGAGACGAACGAGACCGCCCCCACGGCCGAGACGCCGGGAGCGCGGGAAGCCGCGCTCACCGGGACGTCGCACGCCGAAGCGGGGCCGGATGCCGCGGCAACGCCGGCCGTCGGCATCTCCGTCTCCTCGTACCGGGGGCTCGGCAGCGAGGCGCCACCGGCGCCCGCGACATCCGCCATGCCGTCGCCGGCGCCCGCGACATCCGCCATGCCGTCGCCGACGGGCGCGGCATCCGCCGGCCCGGCATCCACGGGCCTCGCATCCACCGGCCCGGCGTTCACCGGCGCGGCACCCACCCCGCAGCCGTCGCCCGGCCCACGGCCGATGGCGCCCGAGGAGGCGCCCGCGGCCGCCGAGAGCGTGCCGGGCCTGCGCGACAACGTCCTCCTCGCCGAGGCCCTGGAGAAGCTGGGAGCGACGCCCGAGCCGACCTCGCTCGAACTCATGAACGTCGCACGCCAGTTCATGCAGGGTCACGTGTTCCTTCGGGTGCAGGGCGATGCGCGCGCCCTGCTGTCCGAGGGCAAGGAGCTGCCGCTCGCGGTGGTGCGCAACGGCGACACGCAGTTCCTGCTGGCATTCAGCACCGGCGCGGCCCTGCAGGCGAGCGCCCGCGCCGAGCAGGCGCCGCAGACCAGCGCGATGGGACAGCCGGTCGGCACCGTCATCCGCCACATGCTGGCCGGGCCGTACGCCGGGATCATCCTCGACCAGTTCTCCACGCCCGCGCGGGCCGTGCTGCCGCGCGAGCTGCTGGAGCGCGCGGTGCAGGAGGGCGACGAGAACTTCACCCTCAAGAACCTGCTGTCCCAGCCCCGCACGTCCGAGACGCCCGCCGCCGTGGGCGCCGCCCTCGCGCACGCTCCGCTGTGGGTGGCCGTCGGCGAGGTTCCGCCGGAGGAGCCGGGCGGCAAGCCGCGCGTCGGCGTCGCCGAGTCACGGACCCCGGACGGCGAGCGATACCTGGAGGTGTTCTCGCATCCGCTCGAGGTGCACGCGCTCGGACGCGGCAACCAGGCGATGCCCTTCCCCGCCGACAAGCTCGCCGCATCGCTGCGCGACCACTCCGAACTCTCGGGCGTGGTGGTGGACCCCGGCGGCCCCTGGATCCGCCTTCGCCGCGATGCGCTGGCTCCGGTGCTCGCCCTCGCGGAAACCGGCTGATCTGCTCCCTTGACGGATCGGCTGGGCCGTCGTATCTTTTCATAAAACAAGCAGTTGATAAACGAATCGATTGAAAATGAAGCAGGATGCCGAAGCCGTGGACCCGCTCGACCGGGCCTTCTCCGCGCTGTCCGACCCGGTGCGGCGCGCCATCGTGGCGCGGCTGAGCCGCGGCCCGGCCACGCTCGGGGAGCTGGCCGAACCGTTCGCCATCACGCTGCAGGCCGTGTCGAAGCACATCAGCGTGCTCGAGGCGGCCGGGCTCGTCTGGCGCACCCGCGACGCCCAGCGCCGCCCCGTGCACCTCGACGCCGCGGCGCTCGAGCGTCTCACCGCCTGGATCGACCGGTACCGGCTCGTCGCCGAATCGGCCTATCGCCGTCTCGACGGGCTCCTGGCCGAGGCATCCACCACCCAGGAGAAGGAAGCCCTCGAGGGGACCGCCCCTCCGGAGAGAAGGAGAGAGTCATGAGCAACCCGGTCATCATCGACGCCGCCCCCGGCCAGTCGTACGCGGACATCACTCGCGAGTTCGACGCGCCCGTGTCCGCCGTGTTCCACGCGCACGGCGACGCGGACCTGTTCCGCCGCTGGATCGGCCCCTACGACGAGTCGACGCGCATAACCCACTGGGACTTCCGCACCGGCGGCGGGTACCGCTACGAGCAGGACGACCCCGATGGCAGCACCTACGCGTTCCGCGGCGTCTTCCACGCGGTGCGCGAGAACGACGTGATCATCCAGACGTTCGAGTGGGAGGGCGCCCCGGATCAGGTCAGCCTCGACATCATGCGCTTCGAGGAGCTGCCGGACGGCCGGTCGCGCATCGTCGACCACAGCGTCTTCCCGACGGTCGAGGTGCTCGACATGATGATGCAGTACGGCATGGAGAAGGGGATGACGGAGGGGTATCAGAAGCTCGACGCCCTGCTCGCCGAGGGCAGCGGAACGACCGAGGGGTAGGCGCCATGGGCAAGGTCATCGCCGCGGCATCCGTGTCGCTCGACGGGTTCGTCGCGGACTCGCACAACATGCCGGGCCCGCTGTTCGACTGGTACGAGGCCGGCGAGGTCGAGGTGCTCAATCACGGCGACCTGCCTCCGTTTCACCTGACGCGCGAGAGCGCCGACTACTGGACCTCATGGGTCTCCACACTCGGCGCCCTCGTGGTGGGGCGGACGCTCTTCGACCTCACCGACGGCTGGAAGGGCAGGCATCCGCTCGGCGTGCCGGTCGTCGTGCTCACGCACGAGCCGCCCGCCGACTGGGGCTACCCGGACGCGGACGAGTACCGGTTCGTCACGACCGGCATCGAGGACGCGATCGCGTCGGCACAGGAGCTGGCGGGCGACAAGCACGTCGGCGTCGCGGCCGGCGTGGTCGCATCGCAGGCGCTGCGCGCCGGACTGCTCGACGAGGTGGCGATGGATGTCGTGCCCGTCGTGCTGGGCGAAGGGCACAGGTACTTCGTCGACATCCCCGAGGGCGAGATCCTGCTCGGCGACCCGAGCGTCGTCATCCCGGC
>DASUQB010000192.1:0-20773 GCA_036280835.1 Microbacterium sp.
TGGCCAGCTTCGACAAGCAGATCGTGCGCGATTGGCTCGCCGCGAACTGGGACAAGCAGGGCACGCCGCCGGAGCTGCCCACCGAGATCGTGCAGCGCACGGCCGACCGCTACCGCGAGCTGCTCGAGCGCCTCACGGGCACGGGCGAGCGCGCCTGACCGGCGGCCCGTCGCTCGGTCCGACCGCACCGCCGACCGGCTACCCGCGGGGGCCGGCCCCCGCGCCCTGCGGCGCGTCTGACCCCCGTGTCGTCGGATCCGCCACCGGTTCGCCGTCACACCCGTCACGGCAGCAGACACCAGCACCGCCGGTCCGACAACCGGGGGAATGACCCTCCGCCCTAGGGCGTTGTCTATGCACATGCATGCAGAATCCCGGATCCCGACAGATCGGCTCGCCGCCGCCACGGCCATGGGCGCCGTGACGCTGCTCGTCGGCGACCTCGACGGCATGACGCGCTACTACCGCGACGTCGTGACGCTGCAGGTGCAGGACGAGGCAGCCGGCACCGTCACGCTCGGCCGCGCGGGCCGGCCCCTCGTCATCCTCCGGCACGAACCGGCCCTGCGGCATGCCCCCGCCGGCAGCGCCGGGCTCTTCCACACCGCGATCCTGTTCGAGACCCAGGCCGCCCTGGCCGCCGCGCTCTCCTCGGTCGGCCGCAAGGCGCCGGGCACCTTCACCGGCAGCGCCGATCATCTCGTCAGCCAGGCGTTCTACTTCACCGACCCCGAGGGCAACGGCATCGAGCTGTACTGGGATCGGCAGCGCACCGCCTGGTCGTGGACCCACGGCCAGGTCGAGATGGCGACCCTGTTCCTCGACCCGAACGCGTTCCTCGGCGAGCATCTCGACGAAGAGGCCGCCAACGGCGCGACGGCGGCGGATGCGGCATCCATCGGCCACGTCCACCTCTCCGTGGGCGACGTCAAGACCGCCCACGACTTCTACGTCGGCCGCCTCGGCTTCGACAAGACGCTCGACTACGGCGGGCAGGCGCTGTTCGTCAGCGCCGGCGGGTACCACCACCACATGGCGATGAACGTCTGGAACTCGCGGGGCGCGGGACCGCGGATGCCGGCGCTCGGCCTCGGCCGCGTCGACCTGGTGCTGCCGGATGCCGATTCGCTCGGCGCCCTCGGCGAGCGCCTGGCCCACTACGGCACGGCCACCCGCGACGACGGGCGCACCCTCAGCTTCGACGACCCCTGGAACAACGCGCTGCACGCCACGGTCGCGTCCTAGCGCGGCGCTGGTCGAGGGTGCGACCGGTCAGCAGTCCGACCGTGATGTTCGGCATCGGCTCTCCTTCGTGACAGAGCCGGGGCACGAGCGCCGCTCCCGCACGGTCACTCCAGCGAGCGGTGGAGATCACGCGCTCTCGCGCACGACCAGCTCGGTGTCCATGATCGTGACGTGCGGAGGATTCCCCCCGCCGAGCAGCGCCAGCAGCACGTCGGTCATCACGGCGCCCTGCGAGAGGGAGGGCTGGCGCATCGTCGTGAGCCGCGGCGTCAGGGTCGTCGCCACCGGCGAATCGTCGAACCCGATGATCGCCACGTCGTCCGGCACGTGCAGGCCCTCGGCGGCCAGCGCGGAGATCGCCCCGCGGGCCATCAGGTCGCTCGCGACGAAGATCGCGTCGGGCAGGTCGCCGTGCTGCAGGATGCGGCGCATCGCGTCGGCGCCGCCGTCCGCCGTGAAGTTGCCGTCCTCGGCAGCGCCCTCCTCGAGGCCCGCCGCCGCGAGGGCGTCGCGCCACCCCTTCAGGCGGTCGATGCCCGCGGGCATGTCATGCGGACCGGTGATCGTCGCGATGCGGCGATGGCCCTTGCCGATCAGATAGTCGGTCGCGTCGCGGCCGCCCTTCACGTTGTCGACGTCCACGTAGTAGTCGCCCGAGCGCTCGTGCACGGGGCGGCCGCCGTAGACCACCGGCACCGCGGCCGCGATGCGGTCGATGAACGTGTCGCTGGTGTGGTGCGAGACCACGACCGCGCCGTCGGCGTTGCCGCCGAGCAGGTAGCTCGTGGTCTTGTCGCCCGGGTCGTCCGAGGCGATGAAGAGGCTCAGGATGTAGTCGGAGCGGCTCAGCCGGGAGCTGATGCCCGTGACGATGGACGCGAAGAACGGGTCGCCGAAGAACCGGGTGGTGTCCTCGGGCACGACCAGCGCGATCGTGTGGGTCTGTCGGCTGGCGAGAGACCGCGCCGCCCGGTTCGGCACGTAGTTCAGGGCGCCGATGGCCGCCTTCACCGCGGCCGCCGCCGACGGGCTCACCGCGGTGGAGCCGTTGACGACCCGGGAGACGGTGGACCGCGACACTCCGGCGGCGGCGGCGACCTCTTCGATCGTCGCGGCGGCGCGGCGTGCCTCGGTCTTCATGCTTCCCCCTCGTACGTCAGACGACCGCGGGGGACGAGGCCACGGCGCTGGGTATGTCGATCGCCCGTTCCGCGATGATGCGACGATACTCCAGGCCGCTGTCCTTGATGGTGCGCTCCTGGGTCTCGTAGTCGACGCGGACGATCCCGAACCGCTTCTCGTAGCCCCAGGCCCACTCGAAGTTGTCGAGGAACGACCAATAGAAGTAGCCCCGCACATCGACACCCTGCTCGATGGCATCGAGGATCGCGGCGACGTGCACGCGCACGAACTCGGTGCGCTCGACGTCGTGCACGCGGGACTCGCCGTCCTCGGTGACGAGCTCGTCGTCATAGGCTGCGCCGTTCTCCGTGACGAACAGCTTCACGCCGGCCGGGCCGGAGTACTCGTCCTGCACGCGGACGAGCAGGGTGGTGAGCCCCGCGGGCTCGACCTCCCAGCCCATGTTCGTGCGCGGGAGCCCGCGTTCGTGCGAGTGGATGTCGGCGGCGATCGGGTACGGCGAGGCACCGGCCCGGTCGGTCGGCGCGTCCCCGCGCACCGGCGGGGCCTCGGGCGCATGCGCGCTGACGAAGTCGCCGTGGTAGTAGTTCACGCCGAGGGTGTCGATCGGCGTCGAGATGATGTCGAGATCGCCCGGCCGGACGGCCGCGCGGAGCGCGTCATCCGCCACCACGTCGTAGATGTCGGCCGGGTAGCTTCCCCGGAAGATCGGGTCGAGGAACCAGCGGTTGAACTGGCCGTCGATCAGGCGTGCGGCGTTCACGTCGGCGGGGTCGCTCGGGTCGACCGGCTGCGCCACCGTCAGGTTGAGCGTGATGCCGAGGTCGAGCGACGCGTCGCGCTTGCGCAGCTCGCCGACCGTCATCCCGTGCCCGAGCAGCAGGTGGTGCGACGCCCGGAGTCCGTCGCTGACGCTGTAGCGCCCTGGCGCGTGGAGCCCGGCGGTGTAGCTGAGGAACGACGAGCACCACGGCTCGTTGAGCGTCGTCCAGACGTCGACCCGGTCGCCGAGGGCGTCGTGCATGGTCAGCGCGTACTCGGTGAACAGCTCCGCCGACTCCCGCACCGCCCAGCCACCGCGCTCCTCGAGCGCCTGCGGCATGTCCCAGTGGTACAGCGTGAGCCACGGCATGATGTCGGCGCCGAGCAGCTCGTCGACCAGGCGCTTGTAGAAGTCGACGCCCTTCTGGTTGACGGCGCCGGCGTCGGGGCGCACCCGCGACCACGAGGTCGAGAAGCGGTACGTCTGGAGCCCCATGCTCTTCATCAGGGCGACGTCGTCGGCGTAGCGGTGGTAGTGATCGCAGGCGACATCCCCGTTGTCGGCGTTGATCACCGCCCCCGGCACCCGGGAGAAGGCGTCCCAGATGGATGCCGTGCGGCCGTCCTCGAAGGCGGCGCCCTCGATCTGGTAGGCCGCCGTGGCGGCGCCGAAGAGGAAGTTCTCGGGGAACGGGCGGGCGGGGGTCTCGGGCATGCGCGCGAGGTCCTCTCTCGTCAGGATGGTCACGCGTCAGCCCTTCACGGCCCCGGCCATGATGCCGCTCACGAGCTGCCGGCCGGCGAAGGCGAACAGGATCAGGAGCGGGATCGTGGCGAGAAGCACGCCGGCGAGCACGATGGAGTAGTCGATGAAATAGTTGCCCTGCAGCAGCGACAGCGCGACCGGAAGCGTCGGGCTCTGCCGGTCGAGCACGATGAAGGGCCAGAAGAACTGGTTCCACGCGCCGACGAAGGTGAACAGGAACAGCATGGCAGCGGCCGGGCGCGCAGCGACGACGCCGACCGTCCAGAACGTGCGGATCATGGATGCCCCGTCGACGCGGGCCGCCTCGATGAGCTCGTCGGGCACCGACTGGCTGAGGTACTGCGTCATCCAGAACACACCGAAGGCGCTGGTCAGCGCCGGGACGATGATGGCCCCGATGGTGCCCGTCCAGCCGATGTCGGAGAACAGGATGTACAGCGGCACCACGCCGAGCTGCATCGGCACGGCCATCGTGGCCACGACGAACGCGAGCAGCCACTTGCCGCCCTTGAAGTGCAGCTTCGCGAAGGCCCACCCGGCCAGGGTGGAGAACAGCACGACGGATGCCGCGATGATGGTCGAGCTGAAGATCGAGTTCCACAGAGCCAGCCAGAAGTTGACCGCCGGGTCGTTCACGACCGAGAGCGCGTTGTCGATGAAGTTGCCGCCGGGCAGCCACGACATGTTCGGGTCGTTGATCGTCGAGGCGGTGCCCGAGCCGATCAGGAACGACCAGTAGTAGGGGAAGAGCGCGGAGACGGCGACGACCCCGAGGCCGATGTAGACCCACTTGCCCGCGCGCACGCCGCGGATCTTGGTGGTGCGCTCGTTGCGGCGGCGGTCGCGCGCGTTCGGGATGTTCTCCTCGACGATCGCGAGGGGCGGGGTGCTGATGGCGGTCATCGCCGGACTCCCTTCCGACGGCGGGGCGCGACCTCGCCGCGCCCGCCTTCGTCGCGCACGAGGCGCCGAGTGATGAGCAGGTTGATGAGGCCGATCACCAGGATGATGATGAAGAGGATCCAGGCGAGTGCCGCGGCCCGGCCGAAGTTGAACTCGCCCCAGCCGATGTTGTACAGGTACAGGGTGATCGTCAGCCACTGCTGGGCGGGTCCCCCCTCACCGGTGTTGTCGAACATGCGCGGCTCGTCGAAGATCTGCAGGCCGCCGATCGTCGAGGTGATGACGACGAAGATCAGGGTCGGGCGCAGCGAGGGGAGCGTGATGCTCCAGAACTGGCGGAAGGCGTTGGCGCCGTCGACGGTCGCCGCCTCGTAGTACTCGCGCGGCACGGCCTGCATCGCCGCCAGCAGGATGAGGGCGTTGTAGCCGGTCCAGCGGAAGTTCACCATCGTGGCGATGGCGATGTGGCTCCAGAACGGGTCCTTGTGCCACGGGATCGGGTTCAGGCCGAGGTCCGTGAGGATGTTGTTCACGAGGCCGTGGTTGTCGCCGAACATGTTGCTGAAGATCAGCGCGACGGCGACGGGCGCCATGACGAACGGGAGCAGCACGCTCATGCGCCAGAACGTCTTGGCGCGGATGTTGCGGTCGAGCATGGCGGCGATGAAGATCGCGAGGACCAGCTGCGGGACCGTCGAGAGCAGGAAGATGCTGAAGGTGTTGCGCAGGGCGGTCCAGAACTGGGGCTGACCCAGGATCCAGATGTACTGGTCGAGACCGACGAAGGTGCCGGTGTTGCGGACCAGATCCCATTCCTGGAACGAGATGACGGCCGTGAACACGATCGGGAAGAGACCGACGATCGCGAACAGGATGAAGAACGGCGAGATGTACAGATAGGGCGAGACCTTGAGGTCCCAGCGGCTCAGCTTGTTGGAGAAGGAGAGGACGCGGCGGGGGCGGCCCGTCTCGGGAACGGGCGATCCCGGCGATCTCGTCGCTCGCGTTTCGGTCGCAGTCACGTGGGGCTCCGTATCGGCGGTGGGGCCGGATGTCGGCCGGGGCAGCCGGGGCCGTGGTGGCCTGGCCGTTGTCGGATGGGGGGTGAGCGGGGGCCGCGCGGCGAGACGCGGCCCCCACTCGGTCAGCGGCCTAGAAGGCCGAGACCTCGGCGACCCACGTGTCCCACGAGGTCTGCTGGTCCTCGGTGCCGTCGAAGACCCGGTTCACCGCGTTCTGGAGAGCGTCGTGGTACTTGAAGTAGTCCGCGTCCTTGTAGGGCGTGACCGTGATCGCCTCGGAGCGCTCCGTGAAGATCTGGCCGGTCGGCGCGTTGTTGAAGTACTCGTTCGTCGAGTCCACGACGGCCGGGTCGCTCTGCGCCTCGATGGCGCTGGGGAACTGGCCGGCGTTGACGAACGTCTTGGCCTGCTGCTCGGGGGCTGTCAGCCAGTCGGCGAGGGCGAGCGCCGCCTCGACGTTCTCGCCGTTGGCCGGAACGGTCAGGTACGAACCGCCCCAGTTGGCGCCGCCGTTCGGGAAGACATTGGCGACCTCCCAGCCGGTGACGTCGGGAGCGTTGCCGGAGATGATGCCGAGCATCCAGCCCGGGCAGAGCATCGTCGCGAACTCGCCGTTCGCCATGGATGCGTTCCAGTCATCGCTCCACTGGCCCGAGTAGGCCGAGTTCGGGATGGCGCGCTCGACGACGAGGTTGTACGCGTCCTCGATCTCCGGGTTCTCCGTCGCGATGACGGTGCCGTCCGGCTCGGTGTAGGTGTATTCCAGCTGGTTGACGATGCCCTGAAGGGTCGAGTTGGCCGCGTCGATCATCGGCTTGCCGGTCGCCGTCTTGTACTGGTCGGCCACGTCGAAGAAGTTGTTCCAGTCGCCGTCGAACAGCGCGGCGACCTCGTCGGGCGTCGAGGGCAGACCCGCGGCGGCGAACAGGTCGGCGCGGTAGCAGATCGCCTGCGGCCCGATGTCGGTGCCGAAGCCCACGAGACGGCCGTCTCCGTCGGTCGCGCCGGCTTCCTTCCAGTCCAGCCAGCGGCCCTTGGCGCTGTCGGGCACCTCGGCCAGCAGGTCGGAGTACTGCATCGCCTCGGCGAACCAGTCGATCTCGACGGCCTCGATGTCGGCGAGGCCTTCCTTGCCGAGCTTCTGGAAGTAGTTCTTGCGGGCGTCGCCGGACTCGGCGGCCTTGTTGTGGACGATCGTGACGTTGGGGTTCTCGTCCATGTACTCCTGAAGGAGCTCGTCGGTGTAGCCGAAGTTGTTGAAGGTGGCCAGCGTCAGCTCGACCTTCTCGTTCGGGTCGGCGGCGGCGTCGCCGCCGCCGCTGCTGCCGGCGCAGCCGGCGAGGACGAGGGCGGTGGTGGATGCGGCGACCAGGACGATGCCGGCCCTCCGCAGTGCGGGTGAATTCACTGTCACTCCTTTGTGGTGTCAGGGTGGTTCTGCTCAGTGGTGCAAGTGGCGGTGCCTCCGCTGACGGCGGCTCTGCCCGCCGCGATCCGCTGCCCGGGGTCGATCTGTGGGAGCGCTCTCACGGCCTGGAGGCAATCTATGGGACCGCTCCCACGAATGTCAAGAGAGCGCTCCCATACGCGTTGTCACGGTTATGTCACAGTCGCTGGCCCCTGCGCGTCGGGGGCGGCGCCAGAGTGGCGCGGGTTCGCATCGACGAGCCCGTCACCGGCCCGGCATCCACGCCCGGGCGGCTCCGAACGCGCACCCGCGCGCGCGGGGCATCCGTCAAGAACGGGGCCACGGCGCGACGGATAGACTGGGAGAACGCCCGCCCGCCGACATCCGGAGCCGTTCATGCCCACCATCGTCGTCGACGTCATGCCCAAAGCCGAACTCCTCGATCCGCAGGGGAAGGCCGTCTCGGGCGCTCTGACCCGCCTCGGCGTCGACGCCTTCACCGGCGTCCGCATCGGCAAGCGCTTCGAGCTCACCGTCGAGGGCGAGGTCGGTGACGAGGTCCTTGCGCAGGCCCGCCGGATCGCGGACGACATCCTCTCGAACTCGGTCATCGAGGACGTGGTGAACATCGAGGTCGTGCCGTGACGGCACGCATCGGCGTCATCACCTTCCCCGGTTCCCTCGACGACCGCGATGCGCAGCGCGCGATCCGCGTCGCGGGCGCCGAGCCGGTGGCCCTGTGGCACGGCTCGCACGACCTGGAGGGCGTCGACGCCCTCGTGCTGCCCGGCGGCTTCAGCTACGGCGACTATCTGCGCGCCGGCGCGATCGCCGCGCGTGCGCCGATCATGGCCGAGGTGGCGGATGCCGCGGCGAAGGGCATGCCGATCCTCGGCATCTGCAACGGCTTCCAGATGCTCGTCGAGGCGCACCTGCTGCCCGGCGGCCTGATCCGCAACGCCCATCAGCAGTTCATCCGGCGCGACCAGCGGCTGCGCGTCGAGAACTCTTCGACCGCGTGGACCGGCGACTTCGCCGACGGCCAGGAGATCGTCATCCCCCTGAAGAACGCCGACGGCGGCTACATCGCCGCCGAGTCGGAGCTCGACCGGCTCGAGGGCGAGGGCCTCGTCGCGTTCCGCTATGTCGGCGTCAACCCGAACGGGTCGCTGCGCGACATCGCGGGCCTCGCGAACGAGCGCGGGAATGTCGTCGGACTCATGCCGCACCCCGAGCACGCCGTCGAGGAGGGCTTCGGGCCGAACACGCCCGCGGCCATGCGCTCCGGCACCGACGGCGTGGGGTTCTTCACGTCCGCGGTCGCGGCGGTCGTCGGCGCGGCCGCGTAGCCCGGCATCCCGCCTCCGCTCTGACCGCAGCGGATCAGTCGACGCGAGCGGGGGCCGCGGCCTCGATGAGCTGGAGGGTGCGGGCGGCAACGCTGACCGCGATGGATGCCGGAGCCTTGCCCGCCACCTCGGGGATGCCGATCGGGGTGGTCACCCGGGCGAGGTCCTCCTCGGTGTGTCCGAGCTCGATGAGCTTCGCCCGGAAGCGCACCCACTTCGAAGCCGATCCGATCAGCCCGATGGACCCGAGCGCCCCCCGACGGAGTGCCTGGTCGGTGATGGCGAGATCCTCGACGTGATCGTGCGTCATGATCAGCACGTGCGTGCCGTCGGGCAGGCCGCGGAGGGCCGCCTCGGGAACCGGCTCGTGCCGAAGGCGCACCGTCGCGACCGCGTCGGCGAGCACTCCTGTCGCGCCCGGCTCGCCCACACGATCGGGATGGAGCATCTCCGCGCGCGCGTCGATGAGGTGAAGCTCCACCTCCTGCCGGGCGAGGATGCGGGCGAGTTCCAGACCGACGTGGCCCAGGCCGAAGATCGCGACGGACGGGACTGCGCGAACCGGTTCGAGCAGCATGGTGACTTCTCCTCCGCAGCATTGGACGCCGTACTCGGTCGTGGCCTTGTCGCTGAGCGTCAGGGTGAGCAGCCGGGGTTCGCTCGCGCCATCGACGAGCATCTCCCGGGCGAGGGCGACGGCCGTGGCCTCGAGATTCCCGCCGCCCACGGTGCCGAAGAGTGCGCCGGGGGAGACGACGAGTTTCGCGCCCCCGTTGCGGGGCGCGTGACCGCGCACCGCGACGAGGGTGACGATGACCGCGGCCAGGCGCGCCTCGCGCAGGCGCCGCAGCTCGTCGACCCAGTCCATGACGCGTGCCGTTCTAGCGCGCGGAGTCGGCGAGCTCGACGGCGACGGGGCGGGTCGTCGGCGACACGTCGGCACCGGCTGCACGCGCGGCCTGGATCGCCCAGCACACCGCCTCCGGGGTCGCCGGTGACCCGAGCTCGACGCTGCGCCCGGCCGGACCGAACGCGGCGACCGCGTCGCGGATCGCCTCGCGTGCGCTGAAGGCCAGCATCAGCGGTGGCTCGCCTACGGCCTTCGAGCCGTACACCGCGCCGTCTTCCCTGGCCTCGGCGAACAGGTGCACGGTGAACTGCTCGGGCATCTCCCCGAAGCTCGGCAGCTTGTACGTGCTCGCCGACTGCGTCAGCAGCCGCCCGCGATCGGGGCCGTCGGCGGTGTCCCAGCGCAGCTCCTCGAGGGTGAGCCAGCCCACGCCCTGCACGAAGCCGCCCTCGATCTGGCCGAGGTCGATCAGCGGAGACAGGGAGTCGCCCACGTCGTGGACGATGTCGACGCGACGCAGGCGATACACGCCGGTGAATCCGTCCACCTCGACCTCCGTGGCCGCGGCACCGTAGGAGAAGTACTTGAAGGGCGAGCCGTGCATCCGCTCCGCGTCCCAGTGCAGGCCCTCCGTGCGGTAGTACCCGGCGGCGAACAGCTGCACCCGTGCGTGGTACGACGCGTCGGCGACTTCGGCGAACGTCGCGGAACGATCCGTGCCCCGGGCCGTCACCCGACCGCCCGAGAAGAGCACGTCGCGCTCGTCGGCGCCGAGCATGCCGGCCGCGATCGGCCGCATCCGTTCGCGGATCTGCTCGCAGGCGATCTTGACCGCGGCGCCGTTGAGGTCCGCGCCCGATGAGGCGGCCGTCGCCGATGTGTTCGGCACCTTGTCGGTGCGCGTCGGCGCCAGTCGCACCCGATGCAGCGGCAGGCCCAGGGCGGTGGCCGCGACCTGCAGCATCTTCGTGTGCAGGCCCTGACCCATCTCGGTCCCGCCGTGGTTGACGAGCACCGACCCGTCCTTGTAGACGTGCACCAGGGCCCCGGCCTGGTTGTAGGCCGTGAAATTGAATGAGATCCCGAACTTGATCGGGGTCATCGCGATGGCGCGCTTGACGTGCTCGTGCTGCTCGTTGAACACGGCGACCTCGGCCCGGCGGGCGTCGATGTCGCCGCCGTCCCGCACCTGATCCCAGATCGCGTGCATGCGCTCGGCATCCTTCACCACCTGGCCGTACGGAGTGGTCTGACCGGGCCGGTAGAAGTTCCTGCGGCGCAGGTCGATCGGGTCGATGCCCAGCACCGGGGCGGCGCGACCCAGGATGTCCTCGATGAGGAACACGCCCTGCGGCCCGCCGAAGCCGCGGAACGCGGTGTTGGATGCCTTGTTGGTCTTCGCCACGCGGCCGAGCACGTTCAGGTGGGGAATCCAGTACGCGTTGTCGACGTGGCACAGCGCTCGGCTCAGCACCGGCTCCGACAGATCGAGGCACCATCCGCCGTCGGAGGTGAGCGTGGCCTCCAGGCCGAGGATGCCGCCTTCGGCGTCGAATCCCGCGCGCCAGGTGATGTGGAACGGATGCCGCTTGCCGGTCATCGTGATGTCCTGCGTCCGGTTCAGGCGCAGGCGCACCGGTCGGCCCGTGAGCTTCGCGCCCAGCGCGGCGATCGCCGCCAGTCCGTGCGGCTGCATCTCCTTGCCGCCGAACGCGCCGCCCATCCGCAGCGACTGCACGGTGACGCGATGCGAAGGGACGCCCAGCACGTGGGCGACGATCTCCTGCGTCTCGCTCGGATGCTGCGTGGAGGACTCGACGAAGTACTGGCCCTCCGAGTCGAGGTGCGCGAGCGACGCATGGGTCTCGAGGTAGAAGTGCTCCTGACCGCCGAACTCGGTCACGCCCTCGAACACGAACGGTGCGCCGGCCAGGGCGGTCGCGGCGTCGCCCCGCGCGATCGTGCGCGGCGCGCCCTGGAACGAACCCGCGGCGATGGCCTCGGTCACCGTGATGAGGCTGGGGAGCGGGTCGTAGTCGACCGCCACCGCGGCCGCGCCCAGCCGCGCCGCTTCGGGCGTCTCGCCCAGCACCCAGACCAGCGCGTGGCCGTAGTACATCGTCTCGCTCGGGAAGAGCGGTTCGTCCTCCTTCACGCCCGCGTCGTTGATGCCGGGGACATCGTCGGCCGTCAGAACGCGGACGACGCCCGGAACACGGTAGGCGCCCGACACGTCGATCCGGACCACCGCGTGCGCGTCGGTGGACTGCACGGGCCACGCGGTCAGCACGCCCGCGGTCCCCGCCGCCAGATCATCGGTGTACATCGCCCGCCCCGTGGCGTGCAGCATGGCGCTCTCGTGGGCTGTGGCGGTGCCGACGACCGCGCCGGGGGGCCGGGCGGCCAGATCGCTCATGCGGTCGCCTCCCCATCGAGGTCCGAGGGGGTGCCGGCGTGATAGAGCTTCAGCAGCGCGTGACCGAGCATCAGCGCGCGGTACTCGGCGCTGGCCCGGTGATCCGACATCGGGGTCCCCTCGACGCCCAGCACGGCCGAGGCGGCGCGAACGGTGGAGATGTTCCACTCGTGGCCGATGAGCCGGCGCTCGGTGTCGTACGCGCGGATCGGTGTCGCGGCCACGCCGCCGAGCCCGATCCTGGCGTCCCTGACGATGCCGCCGCGGATATCGAGGGCGAACGCGATCGCGACGCTCGAGATGTCGTCGAGTCGTCGCTTGGTGATCTTGTGGAAGGCGGCGACCTCGAACTGCGGCAGGGGCACCTCGACCGCTCTGATGAGTTCGACATGGCGTCGCACCGATCGGCGGTAGCCGGTGAAGTACTCCGCCAGCTCGACGGTCCTCTCACCGTCGGGAGAAGCCAGCACGACGCGAGCGCCGAGGGCGAGCAGCGCGGAGCTCACGTCCCCGATCGGAGACCCGGTGCCGAGATTGCCGCCCACCGTCGCGCGGTTGCGGATGAGGGGTGAGGCGAACTGCGGGAACAGCTCCGCCAGCAGCGGCACCCGACCGTCCAGGGCGTGCGCGAGCTCGGACATCGTGAGGGCTGCGCCGATCTCGATGGTCTCGTCGCCGATCGTGACGGCGCGAAGCTCGGGGAGCCGTTCGATCGCGATGACCAGTGGCGCGCGGGCACCGCGGAGGTTGACGTCGACACCCCAGTCCGTGCCGCCGGCCACGAGCCGCGCCTCCGGCTCGTCGCGCAGCAGCGCCGTGGCCTCTTCCAGGGTGGCGGGGCGCACGAAGCGAGCGCCGCCGAGGTCGACGTCGGTGGGCACCGGCGTGGGAGCGGGGTGCTCGCGGCGGTCGGCAAGAGGATCGCCGGCCTCCGGCATCCCCAGTCCGTATGCCGCGTCGCGGATCGGACGGTACCCGGTGCAACGGCACAGGTTGCCGCTCAGCGCGTGCAGATCGAATCCGTTCTCGCCGTGCTCCGCGTCCGGCGTGGCGGGGGCGACGACGGCCCGGCGGTCGGAACGGTAGAACTCGGCGGCCATGCTGCATGCGAATCCGGGGGTGCAGTAGCCGCACTGCGACCCCCCGCCCTCGGCCAGACCGCGCTGCACCGGGTGCAGTTCGTCGGGTGTGCCGAGCCCTTCTGCGGTCACCACCTCCTGTCCGTTCAGGGCGTAGGCGGGCACCAGGCAGGAGTTCACCGAGGTCCAGGCGGTGCCCCCGTCGAGCGTGGGCGTGGCCAGCAGCACGGCGCAGGCGCCGCATTCCCCCTCCGCGCACCCCTCCTTGCTTCCCGGCGAGCCGGTGGCGCGCAGCCAGTCGAGCGCAGTGGTGTGCACCGCGACGCCATCCAGCGTGCGGCGGATCCCATTGACGACGACGGCGGTGTGATTCACGGGGGCGCTCCTCCTTCGCGATTGTACGACCCCGAGGGTGGCGGTCGCCGAGTGCGTGCGACACGATGAGGGGAATCCGTCGACACACGGTCCGCGATCCAGCGAGGAGCCGTCACCGCATGACCGCCGATCTCGCCCGCGCCCCGCACGGCGTACTCGGCGCCGCCGACCTGGCCCGGGTCGAGGCGGCCCTGCGGGACAGCGACGAGCTGCTGCGAACGGCCTACCCCGGCGACGACGGTTCGCGTCAGCCCGTGCACACCGCCTACATGCCGGCGGACCGCTATCGTCCGGCGCTCGCCGCGGAGTGGGGCGCCGCCGCGCTCGGAGCCGTCGACCACGCGGGCGGCCTCGACGCCCTGGCTGCACGGGTGGGCATCGACCCCGAGCTCGCCGCGGAGGTGGTGCCGCGGGTGCGCGCGAAGCTCCAGCGCGAGCCGATCGAGGATCTGCGGCTCGACTTCGAAGACGGCTACGGTGACCGCGGCGACGCCGTCGAAGACGCCGACGCCCTTCGTGCGGCCGCCCAGGTGGCCGAGGCGGTCGCATCCGGCACGGCGCCGCCGTTCATCGGCATCCGCTTCAAGTCGCTCGAGCAGACCACTCGCGAGCGCGGACTGCGGACGCTCGACCTGTTCGTCGGCGGCCTCGTGGATGCCGGCGCCCTGCCCGAAGGCCTGATGCTCACCCTTCCCAAGGTGAGCACGGTCGCGCAGGTGGAGGCGATGGTCGACATCGCCGCAGCGCTCGAGCGCGCGCACGGACTGCCGGACGGACGCGTGCGCTTCGAGGTGCAGGTCGAGACGCCCCAGCTCGTCCTGGGCGCCGACGGCCGGTCGCCGCTCGCCCTCCTCCCGCGCGCGGGCCGCGGCCGTGTCGCGGCGCTGCACTTCGGCACCTATGACTACACCGCGGCGCTCGGGATATCCGCGCGCCACCAGTCCCTGGAGCATCCCGCCGCCGACCTGGCCAAGGAGCTCATGCAGCTGTCGGTGGCCGGCACCGGCATCCGCGTGTCGGACGGGTCGACGAACATCCTCCCCGTGGGCGAGCGCTCCGCCGACGCGTGGGCCCTGCACGCCCGTCTCGTGCGGCGATCGCTCGAGCGCGGGTTCCCCCAGGGCTGGGATCTGCACCCCCACCAGCTGCCGACCCGGTACCTCGCCACGTACGCCTTCTACCGGGAGGGAAGCCGCCAGGCGATGGACAGGCTGCGCGCCTATCTCGAACGCCGGCCGGGCGCCGTGCTCGATGAGCCCGCGACGGCACGGGCGCTGGCCGAGTTCCTGCTCCGCGGCGTGCTGTGCGGAGCCATCGACGACGGCGAGATCGCGGACGCCGCGGGCGTCGGCCCCGATTCGCTGGTCGGCCTCGCCCGCCCGCGACCCCGATCCCCTGCGAGCGAGGAGTCCCCATGAGCTACTTCACCCCGACCGGCGGCCTGCCTGCGCAGACCGAGCTGCTGACCGATCGCGCCATCGTGACGGGCGCGTACACGGTCATCCCCCGACGGGTGCTGCGCGACATCGTCACGAGCAGCCTGCCCGGCTTCACGGGAACGCGCTCGTGGCTCCTCGCCCGCCCGATCGCCGGGTTCTCCACGACGTTCTCCCAGCTCATCGTCGAGATCCGGCCGGGCGGCGGCGCCGAGCGACCCGAACGGGAGGCCGGCGTCGAAGGGGTGGTGTTCGTCACGACCGGTCGACTCGTCCTCACCGTGGCCGGGCAGCGCCACGAGATGGAGGCGGGCGGGTATGCGTACCTCGCGGCGGGCGACGAGTGGTCGCTGGCCAACGAGGGCGCCGAGATCACGAGCTTCCACTGGATCCGCAAGGCCTACGAACCGGTCGACGGCCGGCCGCCGGCGTCCTTCGTCACCCGCGACCAAGACGTCTCGCCGACGCCGATGCCGGACACCGACGGGGCGTGGGCGACGACGCGCTTCGTGGACCCGGACGACATGGCGCACGACATGCACGTGAACATCGTGACGTTCCAGCCGGGGGGATCGATCCCGTTCGCAGAGACCCACGTCATGGAGCACGGGCTGTTCGTCCTCGAGGGCAAGGGCGTCTACCGGCTCAACGACGACTGGGTCGAGGTCGAGGCCGGCGACTTCATCTGGCTGCGCGCCTTCTGCCCGCAGGCATGCTACGCGGGCGGGCCCGGCCCCTTCCGCTACCTGCTCTACAAGGACGTCAACCGGCAGATCAGGCTCACGTGACGGCGTCGCCTCAGACCGTGCCGGCGGGCGGCCAGACCCCGATGATGAGGGCCATGAGGAGAACCGTGACGACCTCGTGGGCGATGTTGAGGAGCGTGAGGGACGACGGCCTGCCCTCGAACACGTCGTGGGTGATGAACCGCGCCGCGGTGAATCCCGCCCACAGCGCGACCGCGGTCACGAGGGCGGACGCAAGGAAGCCTCCCCCGTAGAAGTGCCACGCGATCGCCGTTGCGCCGGCGAGCACCCACGCGGTGATGAAGCTCACGACCACCGTGATCAGGATCGGCACGACCGCGGATGCGCCCGGACGGTTCATGTCGACGTTGGCCAGCCGGGCCCATCTCGTCCCGAAGGCCTTCGGCGTGTACCAGACCGATCCGACGACCAGGCTCGACGCGGTCGCGATCAGCACCGCCCAGTAATTGATCTCGGGAACCATGTCAGCCTCCTTGGTGCGATGAGCATCGCTCGCGCCGAGAGTATCGCCGCGCATCGCGGGCGACCCGGAAGCGCGCCGCCGCGCGGGTAGCGTGGAAGGGTGACTCCCACCCCCGCGTCCATCGTCGTGTCCGTGCCGACCGAGGAGCTCGCCGACGCGCTGCAGCCGGCGCCCGCGGGGGTCGAGATCCTCGTGTGGGACATGTCCTCCGGCGCCCCCCGCGAGGCGATCGACCTCGTCGTGCCGCCCTACATGTCCATGGACGTCGTGCTGCCACGGCTGGGCGACGTGCGGACCAGGCTCGTGCAGAGTCAGTCGATCGGCTATGAGGGCGTCGGCAAGCACCTGCCGCCCGGCCACGTCTTCGCCAACGCGGCATCGGTGCACGAGACCTCGACGGCGGAACTCGCCGTCGCGCTGACGCTGGCGTCGCAGCGCCGGCTGCCGACGTACGTGCGCGCGCAGGACGATCACCGCTGGGACCCGGAGTTCTCCTCGAGCCTCGCCGACCGCCGCGTGCTGCTGCTCGGCTACGGAGGCGTGGGCAAGGCCGTCGCCGCGCGGCTGGCGCCGTTCGAGATCGAACTCACCGTCGTCGCGCATCGCGCGAGAACCGAAGACGGGATGCCCGTGCACGGCGTGGAGCGCCTGCTCGAGCTGCTGCCGGATGCCGAGATCGTGATCGTCACGCTGCCCGGCGGAGAGGCCACGCATCACATCATCGACGACGCCGCCCTGTCGGCCCTGCCCGACGGAGCGCTCGTCGTGAACGTCGGCCGCGGACCCCTCATCGACACCGACGCGCTCGTCTCGCACCTCGAGCGCGGCAGGCTGCGCGCCGCCCTGGACGTGACCGATCCCGAGCCGCTTCCCGCCGACCATCCGCTCTGGGACGCCCCCGGGGCGCTCATCGTGCCGCACGTGGGCGGGGCATCCAGTGCGATGAAGCCGCGCACGGAGAAGCTGATCCGTGCGCAGATCGAGCGGTTGCGGGCGGGCGAACCGCCGCTGAACGTGGTCTACGAGAGCTGAGGCCGCGGTCGGCGGGCCAGCCGCCCACTGTGCCCGCGGGTCACACCGCGGCGCTCGAGATGAGCCGGCCGCGGGGCGTGTCCGGCGGCGCTTCGTCGTCGCCGCCTTCTGGCGCGGTGTAGATCGTCCTGCCGTGCAGCCACGTGCGCCGGATCCTGCCGGTCAGCACCCGGTGGTCGTAGGCGCTGATCGGGTTCCTGTGCAGCAGCCGTCGCGCGTCGATCACGTACGGGTCGTCGACGCCGAAGACCGTGAGGTGGGCGGGCACGCCCGGCTCGATGACCCCGGCTTCGGCGAGGCCTGCGACCGAGGCCGGGCCCGTCGTGAACAGCGGAACGACGCTCTCCAGCGGGATGCCGCGGCCGCGCGCCTCGGTCCACACCGCCGACAGCCCGAGCTGGAGCCCCGAGATGCCGCCCCACGCGAGACCGAAGTCGCCCCCGCCGGAGCGCTTCAGGTCGACCGTGCTCGGCGAGTGGTCGCTCACGATCGCGTCGATCGTGCCGTCCGCCACGGCCGCCCACAGCAGGTCTCGGTTCGAGGCCTCGCGGATCGGCGGGCAGCATTTGAACTCGCTCGCACCGTCGGGGATCTCCTCGGCGCTGATCGTCAGGTAGTGCGGGCACGTCTCGACCGTCAGCGCGACGCCATCCGCCTTGGCTGCGCGGATCGCCGGCAGCGAGGAGGCGTCGCTCAGGTGCAGGATGTGGGCGCGGGCGCCGGCGCGACGGGCTTCGGCGATCACGGCGTCGATCGCGGACGCCTCGCTGGCGGCGGGGCGCGAGGCGAGGAACGCCGCATACCCGCGGCCCAGCGGGCCGTCCGCACCGAGCAGCGCGGGGTCCTCGGCGTGCACGATGAGGCGCGAGCCGAGCGCCGCGACCTCCTCCATCGCCGCGCCGAGCTGCGCGCGGTCGAGGTGCGGGAACTCGTCCACGCCCGAGGGCGCCAGGAAGCACTTGAAGCCGAAGACGCCGGCGGCGTGCAGCGGGGCCAGCGCCCCGAGGTTGCCGGGCACCGCTCCGCCCCAGAAGCCGACGTCGATGTAGGCCGACGGCGCGGCCGCGGCCCTCTTGATCGCAAGCGCGGCGGCCGTCGTGGTCGGCGGAAGGCAGTTCAGCGGCATGTCGACGATCGTCGTGACCCCGCCCGCTGCGGCCGCGAGGGTCGCTGACCGGAACCCCTCCCACTCGGTGCGGCCCGGCTCGTTGACGTGCACGTGCGAGTCGACCAGTCCCGGCAGCAGCACGGCGTCGTCGGGCACCTTCACATCGGCCGACGCATCCGCCGCGGCATCCGCGTCGTACGGGCCGATGCCGGCGATCCGTCCGCCTTCGACACGGACCGTCACGGGGCGGAACCGACCGTCGACGAAGGCCCGCCGTGCGCGGATCGTGAAAGGCGGAGTGGTCATCGTCCCGCCACCGTAGCCCCGATCAGGGGCGGTTCACCCCCCTCCGGCGGGCGAGATCGCCGCGTCTGCCCACCGGCGAACGCCGGAGGGGTACGTTCGCACCAGGGAAGGCGGTCGGCGGTGCACCTGGACGAGTTCAACACGGCGGATGCCGCGGGCGCGGCCGCGCTCGTGCGGGTGTGGGCCGACATCCCGTGGTGGACCGACGCGATCGTCTCCGGCCGCCCCTACGCCGACGTCGATGCGCTCGCCGCCCGCGCCGCCGCCCTGGCCGAGCGCTGGGGCGCCGACGACCTCGAGTCGGCCATCGCCCATCACCCCCGCATCGGCGAGCGCCCGTCCGGCGCCGGCGCGGAGGCGGCGGCATCCCGCCGTGAGCAGTCATCGATGGATGCCGCCGGGGCCGACGTCGCGGCGCGCATCGCCGCGGGCAACGCGGACTACGAGGCGCGGTTCGGCCGCGTCTTCCTCATCCGGGCGGCGGGCCGCTCGCCGGATCAGATGCTCGCCGAGCTCGAGCGACGACGGCGCAACGACGCCGAGACGGAGGCTCGCGAGGCCACCTCGCAGCTCGCCGAGATCGCGCTGCTGCGACTGCGTTCGACCGTCACGGCCGGCACCGGCATCCATACCCCCGACAGCACCGATCTCCCGAACGCGAAGGCACCATCATGACGTCCCACCTCACGACCCATGTGCTCGACGCGGCGACGGGCGCGCCGGCGAAGGGCATCCACGTCGTCCTCGCGGCGGCATCCGGGACCACCGTCCTCGCCGAGGCGGCGGGATCCGTGGTCGCGCACGGGCGCACCGACGCCGATGGGCGGCTGGCCCTCGGACCGGAGCTGCTCGCCGCCGGCGACTACACGCTCACGTTCCTCACCGGCGAGTACTTCACGGCGCGCGGCGTGGCCACGTTCTACCCCCACGTCACCGTGACATTCACCGTCGAAGTCGCGGACGACGGCTCCAGCCGGCACTACCACGTGCCGCTGCTGCTCAGTCCGTTCGCCTACTCGACCTACCGCGGGAGCTGACCATGAGCGATGTGTCCGTCAGCCTCGGCGCCAACAAGTACGGCAAGGCCGAGAATCGGGTGGTGCGGGTGATCCGCGACACGGCCCGGCACGAGATCGCCGACCTGAGCGTCACATCGCAGCTGCGCGGAGCGGCCCTCGCGGACTCGTACCTCAAGGGCGACAACGCCCTCGTCGTGGCCACGGACACGCAGAAGAACACGATCTACGCGTTCGCGAAGCAGCACGGCATCCCCTCGCCCGAGCAGTTCCTGCTGCGCCTCGCCGAGCACTTCACCGGCGAGTTCGACTGGATCGACGGCGGGCTCTGGCAGGCCGAGCAGTACGAGTGGGAGCGGATCATCGTCGACGGCGAGCCGCACGACCACTCCTTCGTGCGCAAGGGCCAGGGCACGCGCCTCGCGACCGTGCAGGTGGTGGATGCCGCCACGCACGTCACCGGGGGCGTCAAGGATCTGGTGGTCCTGAAGACCACGGGCAGCGAGTTCGCCGGGTTCCCCCGCGACCGGTACACGACCCTGGTCGAGACCGACGACCGCGTGATGGCGACCTCCGTCACCGCGCGCTGGCGATACCTGCCCGAGGCGGTCGAGGCCGGCATCGACTACAACGCCCTCTACGCGGACGTCCGGCGCGTGCTGCTCTCGGCGTTCGCCACCGTGCACTCCCTCGCGCTGCAGCACACCCTCTGGGAGATGGGCAGGGCGGCGATCGAGGCCCGGCCCGAACTCGCGGAAGTGCGCTTCGCGATGCCCAACAAGCACCACTTCGTCTACGACCTGGCGCCGTTCGGCCTCGAGAACCCGGGCGAGGTCTTCCACGCCGCCGACCGCCCGTACGGCCTCATCGAGGGCACCGTCACCCGCGACGGCGCCGCCCCCGCCCCCGACGCCTGGCTCGACGTCCCCACCTCGATCTGACCGGGCCGCGCCCCCCTCCGCGCCTCATCGGCGCCGAGAGTGCACGCTCCGAGCGAGGCGCGGTGCGCGCTCCGCGCGAGAGTGCACGGTCCGCGGGACTGGGCCCGATCCGGGCGAGAGTGCACGTTCCGGGCGAGAGTGCACGTTGCGGGGCGCCGGAGCCTGCACTTTCGCGCCGAAGCACGCACGCTCGGCGAGGATGGGGCGGGGGTCAGTGTATGGTCCGCCCGAGAGTGCACGGTCCGCCCGAGAGTGCACGATCCGCGCGAGAGTGCACGTTCCGGCCGAGCGTGCACGTTGCGGGGCGCCGGAGCCTGCACTCTCGCGCCGAAGCACGCACGCTCGGCGAGGATGGGGCGGGGTCAGCGGTGCGACGACCCGGGCTC
>DASUQB010000193.1:0-16718 GCA_036280835.1 Microbacterium sp.
CCGCGTGCTGATCTTCGGCATCGTGCAGGTCCCCGTCATGCTGGGCCTCGCCCTGCTGTTCGCCCTGCTGCTGGATTCCCCGCTGCTGCGCGGCAAGCGGTTCTTCCGGCTGGCGTTCTTCGTGCCGTACGCCGTTCCCGGTGTCATCGCGGCCATCATGTGGGGCTTCCTCTACTCGCCGAACCTGTCGCCCTTCACCTTCCTCACCGAGCGGGTCGACTTCCTCTCGGCGGAGTTCGTGCTGTGGGCCATCGCGAACGTCGTGACGTGGGTGTTCGTCGGCTACAACATGCTGATCATCTACTCCTCGCTGCTGGCGATCCCCACCGACATCTACGAGGCCGCCCGGCTCGACGGGGCGGGTCAGATGCGCATCGCCTGGTCGATCAAGATCCCGATGGTGCGCCCGTCGCTCGTGCTGACGGCGATCCTCTCGATCATCGGCACCCTCCAGCTGCTCGCCGAGCCGCAGGTCTTCCGCTCGTTCAGCTCCGCGGTGACGAGCACGTACACCCCGAACATGACGATCTACGCGACATCCGCCGTGCCGAACGTCAGCCTCGCGGCGGCCTTCTCGGTCGTGCTCGCGCTGGCGACCTTCGCGCTCTCGTTCACCTTCTTGCGCATCACCCGACGGAAGGCAGACGCATGAGCCGTGTCATCGATGCGGATGCGGCGGCGCTCCGCTCGTCCGCCGGCCTGAAGCGCGGCCGTCCCCGTGCGCAGGAGAGCATCCTCTCCCGCGGCGTCGCCATGGTGATCATGCTGACGTTCACCGTCTACTTCCTGATCCCGATCTGGTGGCTGCTCGTGGCATCCACCAAGAGCAGCGGCCAGCTGTTCTCGACCAACCCCCTCTGGTTCGCGGACATGGCGTTCTGGGACAACCTCGTCGCTCTCGTGACCTACGACAACGGCATCTACCTGCGCTGGATGCTGAACAGCATCCTGTACGCGGGCGTCGGCGCCTTCGTGGCGACCCTGCTGGCCGGCATGTGCGGGTACGCGCTCGCCAAATACCGCTTCCGCGGCAGGGAGGTGCTGTTCAACGTCGTCCTCGGCGGGGTGCTGGTGCCCGCCACCGCGCTCGCGCTGCCGCTGTTCCTCCTCTTCAGCCAGGTGCAGCTCACCAACACGTTCTGGGCGGTGTTCCTGCCGAGCATCGTGAGCCCGTTCGGGGTCTACCTCGCGCGGGTCTTCGCCGAGGCGAGCGTGCCGGAGGAGCTTCTCGAGGCGAGCCGCCTCGACGGCGCGGGGGAGGTGCGCACCTTCTTCACGGTGTCGATCCGGCTGATGCTGCCGGCGCTCATCACGATCTTCCTGTTCCAGTTCGTGGGCATCTGGAACAACTTCTTCCTGCCGCTGATCATGCTGCGCAGCGAAGAGCTGTTCCCCGTCACGTTCGGGCTCTACGCCTGGAACTCGACCATCAACCAGTTCCCCGAGCTGCGCGGCTTCGTGCTGATCGGCGCGCTCCTGTCGATCATCCCCCTGATCGTCACGTTCCTCCTGCTTCAGCGCTACTGGCGCACGGGCCTCGGCTCCGGCGCCCTGAAGTGACAGACCCCGACCGGATGCTCCCGGCCGGCCCCAAGAAAATCCACACCCGCAGTTCGACACCAACGAAAGAGAGACCATGCGTCACATGAAACGAGCAGCAGGCGTGGCGGTGATCGCGAGCCTCGCCCTGACGATGGCCGCGTGCTCCGCCGGCGGTGGCAGCGGAAGCGGCAGCGACGCCGCGGCCTGCGAGCCGTCCGAGGGAGACGTCACGCTCACGTTCACGTCCTGGATCCCCGGCATCGAAGACGCCGTCGCGATCTGGAACGACGCCAACCCCGACATCCAGGTCGAGGTGCAGACGGGCCCCAACGGCAACTCCGGGACCTACCAGAACTTCTTCAACCAGCTCGAGGCCGGGAATGCCCCCGACCTCGGCCAGATCGAGTACGACGCGATTCCGAACTTCCGCGTGCAGGACGGGCTCGAAGACCTCGGCGTCTGCGAGGAGATCGTCGCGGCCGAGGCCGATTTCGTCGACTGGACCTGGGGTCAGGTCACTCTCGGCACCGAGTCCGAGGTCTACGGCGTGCCGCAGGACTCCGGCCCCATGGCACTCTTCTACCGCTCCGACCTGTTCGAGCAGAACGGCATCGCGATCCCGACGACGTGGGAGGAGTACAAGACCGCGGCGGAGCAGATCCGGGCTCTCGGCGGCTACATCACCAACTTCTCGCAGACGGACATCAACCAGTTCGCCGGATTCGTGTGGCAGGCCGGCGGCGAGTGGTTCGGCAACGACGGCGACGCCTGGACGGTCGACCTGACCAGCGACGCCTCCGTCACCGTGGCCGACTACTGGCAGGACCTCATCGAGAACGACCTGGTCTCCACGTATCCGGCATGGACGGACGAGTGGAACAACGCCTACAACTCGGGTGAGGTCTGGAGCTGGAACTCCGCGGTCTGGGGGGCCAACTCGATCGCGAGCGGTGCTCCCGACACGGCAGGCAAGTGGTCCGTCGCGGAGGCCCCGCAGTGGGAGGCCGGGGACGCGGCGGCCGGCAACTGGGGCGGATCCTCGGTGGCCGTCTTCAAGGGCACCGATCACCTGTACGAGGCGGCGAAGTTCGCGCTGTGGCTGAACTCCTCTGAGGAATCGCTCACGTCGCTGAACAAGACGGCGGCGATCTACCCGGCCACGAAGGCCGGACTCGAGCTGCCGTCGCTCGCCGAGGGCGTCGAGTTCTACGGCGGGCAGAAGATCTACGACGTGTTCGCCGAGGCAGCCGGCCAGGTCAACCCCGACTTCGTCTGGGGCCCGACCATGACGCAGACCTACGCCGACGTCTCGGACGGGTTCAAGGCCGCGGTCAGCGGAAGCGGAACGCTCGCCGACGCCCTCGCCCAGGGGGAGGAGAGCACGATCGCGGCTCTCGAGGCGCAGTCGATCCCCGTCGCCGAGTAGAGCAGGAGATGGATGCCGCGGGCGTCAGCGATCACGCTGATGCCCGCGGCATTCCCGTCTGAGGCGACCCGCGACGCACGCTCTGCCTGCGGACGCGGCGATCTACGCCTTGCGCGGTGCCGGCAGGGCGTCGTCCTCGTAGACGTTGAAGCGGTAGCCGACGTTGCGCACGGTGCCGATCAGCTGCTCCAGGTCGCCGAGCTTGGCGCGGAGTCGCCGCACGTGCACGTCGACGGTGCGCGTGCCGCCGAAGTAGTCGTAGCCCCACACCTCGCTGAGCAGCTGCTCGCGCGTGAACACCCGCGAGGGGTGCGTCGCGAAGAAGTGCAGCAGCTGGAACTCCTTGTACGTCAGGTCGAGCGGCTTGCCGTGGACCTTGGCGGAGTAGGAGGACTCGTCGATCGTGATGCCGGAGGTCTGGATGCGCGTCGACACCTGCTCCTGCGACATCCGCCCGATCGCGAGGCGAACGCGCGCGTCGACCTCCGCAGGGCCGGCGGTGAACAGGATGACGTCATCCACGCCCCAGTCCGTGGAGACGGCCGTCAGGCCGCCCTCGGTCACGACCAGCAGGAGCGGTGCGTCCAGTCCCGTCGTGTTCAGGATCTTGCAGAGCGACTTGGCGCCGACCAGATCGACGCGCGCGTCGACGAAGATGACGTCGGCGCTGGGGGCGTTCACCAGCTGCGCGGGCTCGGCCGGGATCTGGCGCACTCGATGACTCAGAAGCTCGAGCGAAGGCAGGACAGGGCCTCCGCCCTGGGCGGAACTCAAAACGAGAAGCTGAGCCAACGCGTTCCTTTCGGGCGGATGGTCCCGCTCGGTGGTTTCAATGATAGGCCGTGCCCCATCATGACCGACTCCCGTGCGTCGCCGTGCATCGTGCGTCAGAATGAGGACATGACGGTACCGGAGCTCGCACCCCGCAGCATGTTCGGCGGGGTCATCGCCGTGTGGGTGGCCGGTGCGGTCATCGCCATCGCGATCGGGCTCTTCGTTCCCGAGCAGTGGCGCGCCGCCTGGCTGACCGTGGGCCTCGGGGCCTGCCTGCTGCTCGCCTTCGTCGTGCAGCTGGTGGCCGGACGGTCCAAGGGCTTCATCGACCGCGTGGCGGCGAGCGTGCTCGGCGCCCTGCTCGTGATGGGCGTCATCTCCGTGGGGTTCGGGCTCGCGGCGCTCATTCCGGGATAAAGTGGGCGTCATGGATCTCGTCGCGCTCGAACTGTTCTACGTCGGGCTGCTCGGCCTCGCATCTCTTGCGATCGCCTTCGTCTCCGGTGTCGTGCTCCTGAACCTCTTCCGCGGCCAGCGCTGACGGAGGTCGTCGTGTTCGACCTTCCGACCGACCTCCCCGCCGATCTCGCACCACTGTCGTGGCTCGTCGGCGTGTGGGAGGGCACCGGGGTCATCGACTACCGCGTCGGTGACACGCACTACGCGGGCGAGTTCGCGCATCGCGTGAGCTTCAGCCACGACGGCGGACCGTACCTCAACTACTCCGCGACGGCGTGGCTCGCCGTGGCGGATGATGCGCCACGGGTGCCGCTGGTCGCCGAGGTCGGGTTCTGGCGGCTCATCCGCGAGGCGACGGATGCCGACCCGGGTCCGGGGCTGCTGCCCCCGACCGCCGACTCCCCGCCGCGGACGGCGGACGATGTCGAAGAGCTGCGCAACGCCGAAGGCGGCTTCGACATCGAGGTGTCGATCGTCCACTCCGACGGTGTCAGCGAGCTGTATCTCGGCCAGGCACGCGGTCCGCGCATCGACATCGCGACCGACGCCGTCGTGCGCACAGCCGGCGCCAAGCACTACGCCGCCGCGACCCGCATGTACGGGCTCGTCGACGGACATCTCCTGTGGGCGTGGGACATCGCGGCGCTCGGCCAGGAACTGGGCTCGCACGCCTCCGCGCGGCTCGCACGAGCGGAATGAGCAGACCATGACCCCCTTCACGTCCCGACCCGGAGCGGTGACCGGCGACGCCGGCATCCTGCACTACGGCAACCCCCTCGGCGAGCAGCGCCGCCTCGCGGAGGGCGCCGCGATCGTCGACCGCGCCGACCGCCGTGTGCTGGCCGTCACGGGCCCCGACCGGCTCACCTGGCTCGATTCGATCGCGTCGCAGGCGCTCGCCGCCCTGGAGCCCGGCCGCGGCACGGAGCTGCTGATCCTCGACCCGCAGGGCCGCGTCGAGCACGCGGCATCCGTCGTCGACGACGGGGAGACGACGTGGCTCATCGTCGACGAGGGCGACGCCCCCGGACTCGGCGCGTGGCTTCGCCGCATGGTGTTCCGGTCGCGCGTGGAGGTGCGCGACGAGGCGGATGCCGCGGTCATCGGCTTCGCGGGCGACGGTGCGGCGCGTCTGGCCGTGGCCGCGGCCGCCCCGGACGCCGTCGTGTGGGTCGACCCGTGGTCGGGCGTGACGCCCGGAGGCTGGCAGTACGCCCACGTCGATCCGCACCCCGGTGCGAGCCTCGCGTGGCGCGAGGCGATCGTTCCCGCGGCCGCGCGCGACGCGCTCGCCGAGGCCGACACCCCGGTGGCCGGGCTGCTCGCCGCGGAGGCGCTGCGCATCGCCGCTTGGCGCCCGCGCTGGGCGAACGAGGTCGACGAGCGCTCCCTTCCCCACGAAGTGGATTGGCTCCGCAGCGCCGTGCACCTCAGCAAGGGGTGCTACCGGGGCCAGGAGACCGTCGCCAAGGTGCACAACCTGGGTCACCCGCCGCGCCGCCTCGTCATGCTGCACCTCGACGGCAGCGACAGCGTGCTCCCGGATGCCGGGGCACCCGTGCTGAGCGGGGACGACGTCGTCGGCACGGTGACCTCCTCGGCCCTGCACTACGAGGACGGGCCGATCGCGCTCGCCATCATCACGCGCCGGGTCGCCGACGACGCACCGCTCACCGTCCGGGCGGATGACACGCTCATCGCCGCGGGTCAAGAGGTGATCGTCCCCGCGGACGCCGGGGCCACGGCATCCGTGCCCCGCCTTCCCCGTCTGAACCGGCGCGCTCCCGCGCGATGACGCCGCGCCCCGGCGACCGGCCGGATCCGATCACCGCCGCCATTCCCACGGGGTGGCGCACGAGGATCGATCCGGTCCGCGGCCTGCGCCGCGTGCGGGACTCCGGGATCGCGATCGTGCAGATCGTCGTGGCCGCGACGGGGGCCTACGTGTTCGCTCTGTACGTGCTCGGGCACCCCGTTCCCCTGCTCGCCGCCACGGTGACGGTCTCGAGCCTGGGCCTGGTGCGCGATGCGCGGCCGCGGCGCGTGCTCGAGACGGTGCTCGGGATGCTGCTCGGCATCCTGGTCAGCGAGCTGCTGCTGATCCTCGCGGGCACGGGGTGGTGGCAGCTGGCGCTCGCTCTGGGGCTCACCCTCACGGTGGCGCGCTTCCTCTCGCCGCAGGCGAGCTTCGCGATCGCCGCGGCCATCCAGTCGCTCATCGTCATGGTGATCCCGATGACGACCGGCGCGCCCTTCGTGCGCCTCGTCGACGGCATCGTCGGCGGCGTGTTCGCCCTGCTGGTGACGGCACTGATCCCGAGGAGTCCCCGGCGGGCGGAGCTCCGGGACGCCCGGGACGTCTTCCGCGACGTCGCGGGGGCCGCGGGCACCCTCGGCCAGGCGCTGCGCAGGGGCGACCGGCTGCGCGCCGAGCGCGGCCTCGAGAAGGCGCGGGCCCTGCAGTCCGGCGTCGACGACTGGCGGGCGTCGCTGGACTCCGGCGTCGCGATCGTCAGGATCTCGCCGTTCCTGCGGCGCCAGCGGGGGGAGCTGGATCGGCACGCGCGCGTGCTGGCGTCGATGGACCTCGCCACCCGCAACATGCGCGTCATCGCCCGGCGAGTGGTCTACCTGTGCGACGACGGGCAGGCCCGGCCCGTGGCGGCCGACGTGCTGGCCGACCTGGCACGCGGCATCGACCTCGTCGGGCGGTCGCTCGAGGACATCTCGTTCGAGCCGGTGGCGCGCGAGAGCATCCTCGCCGTCGCCGCCCACCTCGATCCGCGGGCGATGATGCCCGGTGCGTCGCTCGGCGACCAGAACCTGCTCGCGGCGATGCGTCCGCTGGCGGTCGACCTGCTGGTGGCGACCGGCATGTCGCAGAAGGACGCCCGCGCCGCCGTGCCGCGCATCTAGCCGGTCGGCGGGGTGGATGCCGCGAGCTCGCCGCGCGGGTGCACCTCGTCCCACGGCACGGTGATCTCGCCGAGGCGCCATCGGCTGCGCCCGCCGCGCACCGACCACCCCGCGGAACGCACCGCTTCGACGGTTCCGATCCACCGCTGCACGGGCCCGAAGGGCGAGAGCGAGGCGGCCCGCTCCCACTCGCGGTCGAGCGCCGACAGATAGGCGTGCACGGCCTCGCCCGGCACGTTGCGGTGGATGAGCGCCTTCGGCAGTCGCTCCGCGGCGACACCCGGGCGCTCCAGTCCCTCGAGGCGCAGCGAGATCGTGAGGGTCTCCGGGGTGCCGGAGGATCCGACATCCGCCCACGTCGCCGTGCGGCCGATCTCGTCGCACGTGCCCTCCACGAGCGTCCCGCCGGGCGTGAGCCGAGCGGTCATGCGTCCCCACGCGTCGGCCACCTCCGACTCGTCGTACTGCCTCAGCACGTTCATCGCCCTGATCACCGCGGGCCGCCGGCCGCGGGGGAGCGGCACCTCGAACCCGCCCCGGGCGAACGAGACCCGCGCGTCGCGGGCGAAGGCGGTCAGCCCGGCCCGCACGTCGGCCAGCTGCGCATCGGCGCGTGCGACGCGCGCCGGATCGATCTCCAGTCCCCGCACCTCGGCGTCGGGGCGCACACGCGCCAGCCGGGCCTGCAGCTCGAGCGCCGTCACTCCGCTGGCGCCGTAGCCGAGGTCGATCACGAGCGGGTCGCCGGCCCGGCGGAAGGCGGGGAGGTGGGCGATCCACCGGTCGACGCGCCGCAGGCGATTCGTGCCCGTCGTCCCCCGGGTGACGCGGCCTGCTGGCGAGGGACCGGACGGCATGCCTCCATCCTCGCAGGCGGAATTCCGGGACCCCGCACCCGCGAGGGCGCGTTGCCCGCCGTCGGTATCATGGGGCCATGACCGCGCCCCACACGCTGATCCTGCTCCGCCACGGCCAGAGCGAATGGAACGAACTCAACCTCTTCACCGGATGGGTCGACGTCCGGCTCACCGAGCAGGGCAAGGCCGAAGCCAAGCGCGGCGGCGAGCTGCTCGACGAGGCGGGGCTGCACCCCGACATCCTGTACACCTCCGTGCTGAGCCGCGCGATCCAGACGGCGAACATCGCCCTCGACGCCGCAGACCGCCTGTGGATCCCCGTGAAGCGAACCTGGCGCCTCAACGAGCGCCACTACGGCGCGCTGCAGGGCAAGGACAAGGCGCAGACGCTCGAGGAGTTCGGCCAGGAGCAGTTCATGCTGTGGCGCCGCTCGTTCGACGTGCCGCCGCCCCTCCTCGCCGAGGACGACGAGTACAGCCAGATCGGAGACCCGCGCTACGACGGCATCGACGGCGAGGTGCCCCGCACCGAGTCGCTCAAGCTCGTGATCGACCGCCTGCTGCCGTACTGGGAGAGCGATATCGCCGCCGACCTCCGCGAAGGGAAGGTCGTGCTGGTGACGGCGCACGGCAACTCGCTGCGCGGCCTCGTCAAGCACCTCGAGGGCATCAGCGACGCCGACATCTCCGAGCTCAACATCCCCACCGGCATCCCGCTCGTCTACAAGCTCGACGAGAACCTCGTCCCGCTCGGCCCGGGCGAGTACCTCGACCCCGATGCCGCAGCGGCCGGCGCAGCGGCCGTCGCCGCCCAGGGCAAGGGATAGCAGTCCGCCGACCCGGCTGCGAGAAGAGCCCCCGCCTTCTGGGCGGGGGCTCTTCCTGCGTTCGCGGGGTCTAGGGGGCGTCGAGCGCCTCGGGGTCGCGCGACCAGTCGCCGGTGGCCAGGTAGACGACCTTCTTCGCCACGGAGACGGCGTGGTCGGCGAAGCGCTCGTGGTAGCGGCTGGCAAGCGTGGCATCGACCGTGGCCACCGCCTCGCCCTTCCAGTTCTCGCCCAGCACCTTCTCGAAGACGCTGACGTGCAGCTCGTCGATGAGGTCGTCGGAGTTGCGGATCTCCTCCGCCAGCGCGAGGTCCTGTGTGCGCAGCAGCTCGGTGAGCTTGCGGGCGACGTCCACGTCGAGCTCGCCCATCCGCGCGAACGTGCCCTTCAGTCCGCGCGGGACGGCCCGCTCGGGGAAGCGGTAGCGGGCCAGCTGGGCGATGTGCTCCGCCATATCGCCCATGCGCTCGAGCGACGCGCTCACGCGGAGCGCGGTGACGACGATGCGCAGGTCGCGGGCGACCGGCTGCTGGCGGGCGAGGATCTCGATCGCGATCTCATCGAGGGCGACGGCGCGCTCGTCGATGTGGGCGTCGTCGGCGATGACCTCTTCGGCCAGCCCGACATCGCTCGAGCCGAACGCCCGGGTGGCCTTGTCGATGGCGACGGTGACGAGTTCGGCGATCTCGACGAGACGGTACTGCACGTCCTCCAGGGACTGGTGGAAAACCTCGCGCATGAAAAACCCTTTCGTCGCCGCGGCCCGCTCATCGCACGGGGCATCGCGGACCCTCGGCGATCATGGTTCGGGAAGGTTAACGAACGGTGCCGCGCACGTGAATAGTAGCCCGACCCCTTCACAGAGGCCGCAATCGGCGTCGTCGCGACATCCCGAGCCCTACCCTTGACGCATGGACACCATGCAGCTCGCGCTGCTCGCCCTGTTCGTCGGGGTGCTCATCGGAGCAGGCGTGGCGTCGATCTTCCTCGTCGCGCTCCGCGCGCGAGACCGCGTGCGGCTCGAGTCCAGCGTCGAGCTCCCGGATGGGATCACGGCGGTGCTCGAGGGCATGGATGACGCGGCCGCCGTCGTCGACACGTCGCTGCATCTCGTCGCGACCTCGCACGCCGCGGGCCGGCTCGGAATGCACGCGGGGGGCACCCTCGAGAACATCGAGCTGCGCGCCCTCGTGCGCTCCGCGCGCTCGGCAGGGGTGGCCCGTGCGGACACCCTGCGCATCCGCCGCGGCGGGCTGTCGGCCGAGTCGCGCCTCGTCGCGGCGCGCGCGAGCGTGCTGAGTCCGCGCCTCGCGCTGCTGATCGTGCGCGACATCAGCGAGCAGGAGCGCGTCGAGCAGATGCGTCAGGACTTCGTCGCGAACACGAGCCACGAGCTGAAGACGCCGGTGGGGGCGGTGAGCCTGCTCGCCGAGGCGATCGAGTCGGCGGCGGACGACCCGGAACAGGTGCGCTCGTTCACGGCGCGCCTCTCCGGCGAGGCGGCGCGGCTCTCGCGCCTCACCGCGCGCATCATGAGCCTGTCGAGGCTGCAGTCCGCGGACGAGCTCTCGGAGGTGCGCGACGTCTCCATCGACGAGGTGATCGCCGCATCCGTCGAATCCCACGTCGTGCAGGCGGATTCGGCCGGGGTCGAGCTCGCCCGCGGCGGCGACCGCGGACTGTACGTGCGGGGCGACGCGCAGATCCTCATCGACGCCGTCGGCAACCTCATCGCCAACGCCATCGCGTATTCGCCGCGCGGTTCCCGCGTGGGTGTGGGCGTGCGCGCCACTCCGGACGTCGTCGAGATCGCGGTCACCGACCAGGGCATCGGCATCGCCGAGGCCGACCAGCAGCGCGTGTTCGAGCGCTTCTATCGCGCCGATCAGGCGCGCTCCCGCCGCACGGGCGGCACGGGGCTCGGGCTGGCGATCGTGAAGCACGCCGTGCACCGCCACGACGGCGAGGTGCAGCTCTGGTCCCGCCCCGGCCGGGGATCCACGTTCACCATCCGGCTGCCGCGCACCGACCCTCCGGTGGACGAGCCGCCCCGCAAGAAGCGCCGCGCCGTGAAAGCGCGGAAGCCGGCGGCCACGACCGCCGGGTCGGCGAAGCCGGCGACCCCGAAGAAGACCGCGAAGGCCGCGAAGAGCCCGACCGCCGGCGCGTCGGTCACGCCCACGGCGGGCACGCCTCCGGTCGCCCCCAGGAGCGTGAACCCCACTCAGCAGACGAACACGCAGAACACGAACACCCCGCAGAACACGAACCCACCCACCGCCCGCACCACCGAGAGACATGTGAACGGAGACCACGCATGACGCGCGTCCTCCTCGTCGAAGACGAGCCCGACCTGGCCGAGCCCCTCGCCTACCTCCTTCGCCGGGAGGGATACGACGTCGAGATCGCGGAGGACGGGCCGGAAGCGCTGGTGGCCTTCCGCGACAACGGCGCCGACATCATCCTGCTCGACCTGATGCTGCCCGGGATGTCGGGGACCGAGGTGTGCCGGCAGGTGCGCACGACATCCAACGTCCCGATCATCATGCTGACCGCCAAGGACTCCGAGGTGGACATCGTCGTGGGGCTGGAGCTCGGGGCCGACGACTACGTCACGAAGCCCTACTCCTCCCGCGAGCTGCTCGCCCGCATGAAGTCCGTGCTGCGGCGCTTCGCCAACGTCGACGCGGATCTCGACGACCGGGTGCTGGACAGCGGTCGCGTCTCGCTCGACATCGACCGTCACACCGTGTCGGTGGACGGCCAGGTCATCAACATGCCGCTCAAGGAATTCGAGCTTCTCGAGGTGCTGATGCGCAACGCGGGCCGCGTGCTGACCCGTGGTCAGCTCATCGACCGCGTCTGGGGCAGCGACTACTTCGGCGACACCAAGACGCTCGACGTGCACATCAAGCGCATCCGCTCGCGCATCGAGCAGAACCCCAGCGAGCCGGTCGCGCTCGTCACGGTGCGGGGGCTTGGCTACCGCTTCGAGATGTGACAGCAGAGCGGCCCGCGGGCTCGAGCTCGCGGGCCGCTCTGCTCAGCGCTCGGGCGGAGGGCCCAGCGCTGCTGAGCCTCAGGGCTCGAACGGAGCCAGGTAGGGCAGCGAGCCGTCGAGCACCGGCACCATCTGAAGCACGCCTTCGGCGTCGCCCGACTGGAAGTAGACGGGCAGGGTCGTGCCGGGGAGGCCCTCGAAGTCCTCGAGCGCCAGCGGATCCTCGCCCTCGGCGCCGAGGCTGAGCGTCTCGCCGGCCTCGAGGCGGATGGTCTCCGACACGCCGTCGCCGTACTCCATCACGAGCTCCTGGGACTCGTCGGTCGTGTTGATCAGGGCCGCGATGAAGTTGCCCTCGTCCCCCTCCTCGTTCGCGACGATGAGCGCGTTGCGCACCTGCACCGGGCCGGAGTCGGGGACGTTCACCCCGTCGGAGGGGGAGTACTGGATCTCCGTCGCCTGGGTCGCGGCGAGCGAGCAGCCGGCGGTTCCCAGGAGCACGGCGGTGCCGACGGCGACGGTCGCGATGAGACGCGGTGCGAGGGACGCGACGAGGCGCGGATTCACGGATCCTCCCGGGGGTAGCAAGCTGTCCCGTCATTCTATGGGCTGACCGGCTCCGGCCGTGCGTGGCGCGGGGGAGGGGCGTGCGCGGAGAACCTTAGCGTATGTCGCCTGTGGTATCCTGGAGGTTGCCGAAGGGACATAATTCCATGCTTTTTGAGGTTGGCGAGACGGTCGTTTACCCCCACCACGGGGCCGCAACGATCTCCGAAGTAAAGACTCGCATGATCAAGGGCGAAGAGAAGGTCTATCTCAAACTCCGTGTGACCCAGGGCGATCTGACCATCGAGGTTCCGGCTGACAACGTCGACCTCGTCGGCGTTCGCGACGTCATCGGCAAAGAGGGACTCGACCGCGTCTTCGAGGTGCTCCGCGCGCCCTTCACCGAGGAGCCGACCAACTGGTCGCGCCGCTACAAGGCGAACCTCGAGAAGCTCGCGTCGGGCGACGTCATCAAGGTGAGCGAGGTCGTCCGAGACCTCTGGCGCCGCGACCAGGACCGCGGGCTCTCCGCCGGCGAGAAGCGAATGCTCGCGAAGGCGCGCCAGATCCTGATCTCCGAGCTCGCACTCGCTGAGAAGACCGACGAGGAGCGGGCCAGCCTGGTCCTCGACGAGGTCCTCGCATCCTGACCCGCGGACTCCTCGCTCCCTGATCCTCGAGATCTCCGCATCCTGATCGATGCGTCGACGGCCCGCCGTCCCCGCGCTTGACCGGCGCGCGGACGGCGGGCCGTCGCACTAGCGTGGGACCGTGGACATGACCCCCTCTCCCCGCGTCGCGATCATCGTCGTCGCCGCGGGCTCAGGAACCCGGCTCGCCGCCGGCGCGCCCAAGGCCTTCGTCGGGATCGACGAGCACACGATGCTGCGACACGCGCTTCGGGGTGTGTTCTCCGCCGCCCTCGCCCAGGTCGTCGTCGTCGCCCCCTCCGGCCGGCAGGGCGAGGCCCTGACGGATGCCGCCGAGGCGTCGGGCGAGCGGCGCGAGCTCGTGTCGGTCGTCTCCGGTGGCCACACCCGGCAGGCGTCCGTGGCGGCCGGTCTCGCGGCCGTGTGGCCCGGCGTGGAGATCGTGCTCGTGCACGACGCCGCGCGAGCGCTCACACCCGCCGCGGTGTTCGATCGCGTCGTGGAGGCCATCGACCGCACCGGCTGGGGAGTGGTGCCGGTGCTGCCGGTCATCGACACCATCAAGCGGGTCGACGGAGCACGCATCATCGGGGTCGTCGACCGCGCAGAACTCGCGGCGGCGCAGACGCCGCAGGGCTTCCGCCGCGACGTGCTGGAGACCTCCTACGCCGTGGCCACCCAGGAGTACACGGACGACGCCGCGCTCGTCGCGGCGGCCGGGCATCCGCTCGCCTGCGTCGAGGGCGATGCGCTGGCCTTCAAGATCACGACGCCCGCCGACCTCGAACGCGCCCGGACGCTGGTGGCGCCGCATCCGATAGCCCCCGTGCGATCCTCGCTCGACCGCGCACCGCGCGGCCCCAGGGTCGGCGTCGGCACCGACGTGCACGCGTTCTCGGGCGAGGGGACGCTGTGGCTCGCCGGCCTCGAATGGCCGGGCGAGCCCGCCCTCGCCGGCCACTCCGACGGGGATGCCGTGGCCCACGCGATCGTCGACGCCCTGCTCTCCGCCGCGGGCCTCGGCGACATCGGAACGCACTTCGGCACGGCGCAGCCCGAGTACGCAGGGGCGCACGCGGACGCGTTCCTCGCCCGCGCGGCCGCGATGCTCGGCGAGGCCGGCTGGGTCATCGGGAACGTCGCGGTGCAGGTGCAGGCCTCCCGCCCGCGCTTCGCGGCGCGGAGGGCCGAGGCCGAGGCTCGCCTCTCTGCCGCGCTCGGCGGCGCGACGGTCTCGGTTTCCGCGACCACGACCGATGGACTGGGCTTCGTCGGCGCCGGCGACGGCGTGCAGGCCTTCGCGGTCGCCCTCATCGCGCCGGCTTGACGCCCGGGAAGGACCCCTCGCCTACAGGCGGCGCGTCATGTAGACCGAGAAGGGGTCGTCGGTGTAGTCCGCGAACGGACCGCACCTGGTGAAGCCCTCGCTCTCGTAGAGGCGCTGCGCCGGAACGAAGTCCGCCGGGCTGCCGGTCTCGAGCCAGAGGCTCGTCATGCCCCGTTCCCTCGCGGCATCCACGATGTGCCTCAGGATGGCGCGGCCCACTCCCGCGCCGAGGAAGCGCTCGTGCACGCGCATCGACTTGAGCTCGCCGCGGCCGTCGCCGAAGTCCTTGAGCGCACCGATGCCGGCGAGCTCGCCGCCGACCCAGGCCGACCAGAACGTCACAGCGGGATCCGTGAGGCGGTCCACGTCGAGGGCGTGCACGCTCTCGGGCGGCGACGTCGCGTGCATCCCCTCGAGGTGAAGGGCGATCAGGGCACGGGTCGCCTCGCCGCTGAGGTTGTCGGGGCGGATGTCGATGTGGGTCACGGTCAGCCCTCCAGGGCGAATGGTCGGGGGTCACGGGCGGCTCGGGAGCCCCACGCGAGCAGAGCGAGACCGGCCGCGAGCACCACGAGGCCGACGACCGCCAGCGCCGAGAGGCGCTCGCCCAGCACCACGATGCCCAGGATGCTGGCGGTCAGGGGCTCGCCGAGAGTGAGGGTCGCCGCCGTCGCTGCGGTCAACCCGCCGAGGCCCCACGTGAAGAGCACGTAGGCGATGGAGATCGTGGCGAACCCGAGCCAGAGCGCCATCGCGAGCCCGGCCGGTGTGGCGAGCCAGGCGAGATCGACGAAGGGGAGAAGCAGCGCGGAGAGCACAGCCGAGCTCGCCCCCATCCCGCCCACGACCGTGAAGGGGTCCCATCCGGAATCGAGCAGCCGGCGCTGGGCGTTGGCGATCACGGCGAAGGAGGCGCCGGCGCCGACCGAGCCGAGCAGCCCGATCGGATCGGTGCCCGCCGAGCCGGATTCGCCGCCGAAGCCGAGGAGCACGACCCCGGCGGTGGCGAGCAGCGTCGCCGCGATCCAGGTGCCGCTCGGCATCCGCCTCGTCAGCGCCCATTCGAGCACTCCCGCGAGGATCGGGGCAGAGCCGAGGGCGACCACCGTGCCGACCGCGACGCCGTTGCGCTCGGTGCCGAGGAAGAACAGGGGCTGGTAGATCGTCAGGCACAGGCCGGTGAGCGCCATGAGCGCGAGGGGCCGGACGCCGACGGTGGGGTTGGGGCGCGGTCTCGTACGGGCATGTCGGCGGGCGAGCACGAACGCGATGGCGGCGAGACCGGTGCCTCCCAGCACGAGCCGCACCGCGCCGATCGACAGCGGCGTGGTGCCCTCAGGTCCGAGTGCCTGCGACGTGCCCGTTGTGCCGAAGAGCACCGAGGCGGCGAGGACGGCGAGAACGGACAGCACCCTTCAGTTCTACACGCCCACGAACCCTGCCCTGCACGTGCGCGAGAGGGCACGACTGCACCTTCCCGAGGCCGGGGAAGGTGCACTTGTGCCCTCTCACGCCGGCGGTGTGACAGGATGTGCGCTCGCCCAGGGTGGGAGGGGGCCCCGCCGGTAGGCTGGTGCGGTGACACTCCGGCTCTACGACACCAAGGCGCAGGCGCTGCGCGACTTCGTGCCCCTCGACCCGGAGAACGTCACGGTCTACGTCTGCGGGCCGACGGTGCAGTCAGGCCCCCACGTGGGGCACCTCCGCGGGGCGCTGGCCTTCGACATCCTGCGCCGGTGGCTCGCCCGCGGGCGGCGGGTGACGTTCGTGCGCAACGTCACCGACATCGATGACAAGGTGCTCGCGAACGCGACCGACGGCGAGCCGTGGTGGGCGCTGGCCTACCGCATGGAGCTCGCGTTCTCGCGAGCGTATGCCGCGATCGGCATCCTGCCCCCCACGTACGAACCGAGGGCCACCGCCTCCATCCCGCAGATGCAGGAGCTCATCGCGCGCCTCATCGAGAGCGGGCACGCCTACCCCTCGACAGGCTCGGGGACCGGATCGGACGGGGACGTGTACTTCGACGTGCGCTCGTGGGGCACCTACGGCGCCCTCACGAACCAGTCGCTCGACGCCATGGAGCCGGCCGAGGACGCCGACCCGCGCGGCAAGCGCGACCCCCGCGACTTCGCCCTGTGGAAGGGCGCGAAGCCGGGCGAGCCCGAGAGCGCCACCTGGGAGTCCCCGTGGGGCCGTGGCCGGCCCGGCTGGCACATCGAGTGCTCCGCGATGTCGCGGCGCTATCTGGGCCCGGAGTTCGACATCCACGGCGGCGGGCTCGACCTGCGGTTCCCGCACCACGAGAACGAGCTCGCCCAGTCGACGGCGGCGGGCGATCCCTTCGCGCGCTACTGGATGCACAACGGCCTCGTCACGGTCGGCGACCAGAA
>DASUQB010000194.1:0-6934 GCA_036280835.1 Microbacterium sp.
TCCCACCGCGGTGGTCGAGGCCGTCACACCGTCGCCGTCGGCGCCCGAGGTGACGGTGGCGCCGCCTCCCGCCCCGCCCTCGCCCGAGCCCGAGCCCGAGCCGACCGTGGCGCCCGTGACGGCCGCGTCGGTGCTGGAGCAGGCCGCGGCGCTCGCCTCCACCTCGGCCGGGTCCTCGCTCGCAGGGGGCTCGTATCTTCGCATCGAGAACACGACGGAGCAGCTCGTGCTGTACTCGCCCGAGGCCGAGCACTCGCCCTACAACGCCTCTCGCGAGAACGCGACCGCCGCCTGGGTGGCGGCGGGCACCTACTCGACGTACATCCCCGCGGACCGGTCGGGCGAGTGGGTGCGCGTCTTCGAACCGGAGAAGCGGATCGTCGCCCTCTTCGGGACCGATGCCGAGTTCCTCGCCGCGCAGTGGCTCGACATGGCGCTGGACGAGGTCATCGTCAATCGCTATCAGGGCGGGCTGGACGATTCCGGCGATGCGGCGCACCCCGCCTTCGGGTCGGACGCCTACTTCGCCCAGATGCCGCGCGACCCGCGGCAGCTGTGGGAATGGAACCGCGCGCGGATGATCGAGGGCAACGTCGAGGACGTCGACGAGGGCGCCGTCATGGTGCTGATCCAGGACCTCGAGCTGAACGCGGCACCCCCCGAACTGCGGGCCGCGATGTTCCGGGCCCTCGCCCTCGCGCCGGGGGTGGAGATCCAGGCCGCCGAAGGCGACCTGACCACTCTGGCGTTCCGGTCCGACATCCACGAGCCGCGCGTCGGGACGATGACGATCGACACCCGCACGGGCATGGTCGTGGCGAGCACGGGCACGGTCGCCCCCGGACCCGGCATCGTGCCGGAGTCGGTTCCCGGGCACCGCGTCACCACGAGCATCACGGTCGTCGACTCGGCCCCCTGATCGAGGGCGCGGATGCCGCGGCAGGCCGATCGCCGGCCGCTCCGCGTCCGACCCCGACCGTAGACTCGACGGGTGGCATCCGACTCCTTCGTTCACCTGCACGTGCACAGCGAATACTCGATGCTCGACGGGGCGGCGCGGGTCAAGCCGCTGATCGAAGAGGCCTCGAAGCAGGGCATGCCCGCGATCGCGGTCACCGACCACGGCAACACGTTCGGCGCGTTCGACTTCTACAAGACCGCCACCGATACCGGCATCAAGCCGATCATCGGCATGGAGGCCTACGTCACGCCCGGCACGCACCGCGCCGACAAGGCCCGCGTGCGCTGGGGAAGCCCCGACCAGAACGACGACGACGTCTCGGGCTCGGGCGCCTACACGCACATGACCCTGCTCGCCGAGAGCAACGAGGGCTTGCACAACCTGTTCCGGATGTCGTCGTACGCCTCTCTCGAGGGCTACTACTTCAAGCCCCGCCTCGACCGCGAGCTGCTGCAGACCTACTCGAAGGGCGTCATCGCCACCACCGGCTGCGTCGGCGGCGAGGTGCAGACCCGGCTGCGCCTCGGCCAGTACGACGCGGCGAAGGCGGCCGCTGCGGAGTTCCGCGACATCTTCGGCAAGGACAACTTCTACGCCGAGGTCATGGATCACGGGATCGACATCGAACGTCGCACGATGAACGACCTGATGCGGCTGGCCAAGGAGCTCGACCTGCCGCTCGTCGCGACGAACGACCTCCACTACACGCACCAGCACGATGCCAAGAGCCACGCCGCCCTGCTGTGCGTGCAGTCGGGCTCCACCCTCGACGACCCGAAGCGGTTCAAGTTCGAGGGCGAGGAGTTCTACCTCAAGACCCCCGCGCAGATGCGGCACATCTTCCGCGACAACCCCGAGGCGTGCGACAACACCCTCGCGATCGCCGAACGCGTCGACATCCGCTTCGACACCAGCGCCAACTACATGCCGCGCTATCCCGTCCCGGCCGGGGAGACCGAGCAGAGCTGGTTCGTGAAGGAGGTCGAGCGAGGGCTGCACGTGCGGTACCCCTCCGGCATCCCGACGGCCGTGCGCGAGCGGGCCGACTTCGAGACCGCCGTCATCGTGCAGATGGGCTTCCCGGGCTACTTCCTCGTCGTCGCCGACTTCATCAACTGGGCCAAGGAGAACGGCATCCGGGTGGGCCCCGGCCGCGGCTCGGGCGCCGGCTCGATGGCGGCCTACGCGATGCGGATCACCGACCTCGACCCGCTGCAGCACGGGCTCCTGTTCGAGCGGTTCCTGAACCCCGACCGCGTCTCGATGCCCGACTTCGACATCGACTTCGACGACCGGCGCCGCGGCGAGGTCATCCAGTACGTGACGGAGAAGTACGGGGACGAGCGCGTCGCGCAGATCGTCACCTACGGCACCATCAAGGCGAAGCAGGCCCTCAAGGATGCCAGCCGCGTGCTGGGCTTCCCGTTCGGCATGGGGGAGCGGCTCACCAAGGCCATGCCGCCCGCCGTCATGGGCAAGGACATGCCGCTGGAGGGCATGTTCGACCCGCAGCATCCGCGCTACAAGGAAGCCAGCGAGTTCCGCGCCCTGATCGACACCGATGCCGAGGCGAAGACCGTGTTCGACACGGCCGTCGGCCTCGAGAACCTCAAGCGCCAGTGGGGCGTGCACGCCGCCGGCGTGATCATGTCGAGCGAGCCGCTCATCGACATCATCCCGATCATGAAGCGGGAGCAGGACGGGCAGATCGTCACGCAGTTCGACTACCCCGCGTGCGAGTCGCTCGGGCTGATCAAGATGGACTTCCTGGGGCTGCGCAACCTCACGATCATCGACGACGCCCTCGACAACATCCGGGCGAACCGCGACGAAGAGCTCGTGCTCGAGGACCTCGCGCTCGATGACGCCGCGTCGTACGAGCTGCTCGCCCGCGGCGACACGCTCGGCGTGTTCCAGCTCGACGGCGGGCCGATGCGCAGCCTTCTGCGGCTGATGAAGCCCGACAACTTCGAGGACATCTCGGCCGTCCTCGCCCTGTATCGCCCCGGCCCCATGGGCGTGAACTCCCACACGAACTACGCGCTCCGCAAGAACGGACTGCAGGAGATCGAGCCGATCCACCCCGAGCTCGCCGAGCCGCTCTCGGACGTGCTCGACACCACGTACGGCCTCATCGTCTATCAGGAGCAGGTGATGGCGGCGGCGCAGAAGCTCGCCGGCTTCACGCTCGGACAGGCCGACATCCTCCGTCGCGCGATGGGCAAGAAGAAGAAGTCCGAGCTCGACAAGCAGCAGGCCGACTTCTTCGGCGGCATGACGACCAACGGCTACAGCCCGCAGGCGCAGGAAGCGCTCTGGAAGGTGCTCGAGTCGTTCGCCGACTACGCCTTCAACAAGGCCCACACGGCCGCCTACGGGCTCATCGCGTACTGGACGGCGTACCTCAAGGCGCACTACCCCGCCGAGTACATGGCGGCGCTGCTCACGAGCGTCGGCGATGCGAAGGACAAGCTCGCCGTCTACCTCAACGAGTGCCGCCGCATGGGAATCAAGGTGCTGCCGCCGGACGTCGCGCAGTCGATCAAGTACTTCGCGGCCGTCGGCGACGACATCCGCTTCGGGCTCGGAGCCGTCCGCAACGTCGGCTCCAACGTGGTCGAGGGAATCGTCGCGTCCCGGGGCGACGGGGGCTTCGCGTCGTTCCACGACTTCCTCACCAAGGTGCCGGCGCACGTCGCGAACAAGCGCACCGTCGAGTCGCTCATCAAGGCCGGAGCATTCGACTCCCTCGGCGCCACGCGCCGCGCCCTCATGGAGATCCACGAGGATGCCACCGAGCAGGCGGTGCTCGACAAGCGCCGCGAGGCCAACGGCGAGGTCGGCTTCGACTTCGACAGTCTGTGGGACGAGCCGACCCAGACGACCAAGGTGCCCGACCGGCCCGAGTGGACCAAGAAGGACAAGCTCGCGTTCGAGCGCGAGATGCTCGGCCTCTACGTCTCCGACCACCCGCTCGCCGGCCTCGAGGTGGCGCTGGCGAAGCACGCGTCGACATCCATTCACGACCTGCTCACCTCCGACGACCTGCAGGACGGCGACCAGGTCACGATCGCGGGGCTCATCACGAGCGTCCAGCACCGCGTGGCCAAATCCAGCGGCAACCCGTACGGCATGATCACGGTCGAGGACTTCAACGGCGAGATCACCGTCATGTTCATGGGCAAGACCTACGTCGAGTTCCAGCCGCTGCTGCAGTCCGACGCCATCCTCGTCGTCCGCGGGCGCGTCTCTCGGCGCGACGACGGCATGAATCTGCACGCGCAGGCCGCGTTCTCGCCCGATCTCGGATCGATGGATGCCTCCGGCCCGCTCACCCTCGTCATCGCCGAGCATCGCGCCACCGAGCCGGCGATGCTCGAGCTCGCGGCGGTCCTGCACCGGCACGAGGGCACCACCGAGGTGTCCGTCAAGCTGCACAAGGGCGGCACCGCGAAGCTCTTCGAGCTGCCGCATCCTGTGCGGGTCACCGCCGACCTCTTCGGCGACCTCAAATCGCTCCTCGGGCCGAACTGCCTGGGCTGACGCTGAACGCAATGCCCTCAGGCCGCTGAGGAGCGCCGAGTAGTATCGAGGGCGCAAGACGAGCTCGACGGAAGGAAATCACTCGTGACGGATGACTACGCAGAACACACCGCAGAGCACGCCCCGGACCACGCTGCGGAGGTGGGGGACACGCCGGCCGCCGAGCGCGAGGCGACCTCTCCGCAGTACGGAGTGGGGCCGTTCACCATTCGCGAGCTGGCGATCCTCGTCGCGTGGGGCCTCGCGTTCATCGTGTCGTTCTTCTCGATCAGCACGGTGCGATTCGAGTCGGTGTGGACCTCGGGGATCCTCTGGATCCTGACGATCGCCGTGCCCACGGTCGCCGTGTTCCTGATCGTGCTGCGTCGCTTCTCGCCGCAGGGCATCCGCCGCGTCGGCTCGCTCGGGATCGACCAGTTCGCCTCGGTCGCGTTCTCCGTCGCGGCCGTTCTGTGGCTGCAGCTGCTCTGGGAGACGATCGCCGTGGTGGTCGACGACGGCCCCTGGCTGCGCAGCTGGGTGGTCTGGGTGGAGCTCGCCCTCATGTTCGCCCTCGTGGTGCTGACCGTCTTCGCGCCCTTCATCGAGCCGCTCAGCGACGACTTCCGCGAGCGTCCCGAGATCGGCGCCCACCGCAACGCGCGTCCCGTCCGCAAGGTCGTTCCGCGTCCCCGCCCCGTGCGCCCGGAGCCCGAGGATCGTCCCGAGCAGGAGGAGCGCCCCGCGGACCGCGACGCGCTGCCGCACGCGGCCGGGTACCGTGCGACCTCCGACGACCGCGTGGCCGCCGTTCCGTTCGAGCAGCAGTGCTCCGGCGACACCGGCGCCTACGGATCGTCCGGCGCCATCGCCGCCGGCGCAGCCACCGGCGGGTCCGGCTCCACCGGGGCCACCGGATCACCGGTGTTCTCGACCGCCGACCAGGACGTCACCGTCGAGGACTCGACGCACACCCGCGCCTATGACGCGCAGACGCACGGCGCGTCTTCGGCCGCCACGGCGCACCAGGCCTTCTGGGCCCTCGTGCCCGAGGAGCGCGACGTCGTCGACGAGCGCGACATCCCGATCTTCCGCATCGGACCCACGGCGTGGGCCCTCGTCATCGAGGACCGCGGCGAGACCTTCGTGGTGCGCCACGAGGACGGGCGCATCGGGTATCTGCACGATGTCTCCGGTGTGACGCGCGGCTGAGATGAGGACCATCGATCTCCGCGGTCGCACGATGTCGACCGCGGAACTTCTCGCCGCCGTGCCGCGGGCCACCGCGGCACGCGCGGGCGCGGTCGCCACCGCCTCGGAGATCGTCGAGGACGTCCGCGTCCGCGGCGAGGAGTCCCTGCGCGAGCAGGCCGAACGGTTCGACAAGGTGACCGGGCACGCGCTGCGCGTGCCGCAGAGCCACATCGACGAGGCGGTCGCGGGACTGGACCCCGCCGTGCGGCAGGCGCTGGATGAGGCCATCCGCCGGGTGCGCCTCGCCTCGGCGGCGCAGGTGCCGGCGGCATCCACCACCGAGCTCGCCCCCGGCGCCCTCGTCACGCAGCGATGGCAGCCGGTCTCGCGCGTGGGCGTTTACGTGCCCGGCGGCAAGGCCGTCTACCCATCGAGCGTGGTCATGAACGTCGTGCCGGCCCAGGTCGCCGGCGTGCGGAGCGTCGCGCTCGCCTCGCCCGCGCAGAGCCAGGATGGCGGGCGCGTGCACCCGACGATCCTCGCGGCAGCGGGCCTGCTCGAGGTCGACGAGGTGTACGCCATGGGCGGAGCGGGGGCGATCGGTGCGCTCGCGCACGGCGTCGCGAGTCTCGGGCTGGAACCCGTCGACGTCGTGAGCGGGCCCGGCAACAACTTCGTCGCGGCTGCCAAGCGCGCCGTCGCGGGCGTCGTGGGCACCGATTCCGAGGCAGGCGCGACCGAGATCCTGATCGTCGCCGACGACTCCGCCGACGCGCGGATCATCGCCTTCGACCTCGTCAGCCAGGCCGAGCACGATGAGCAGGCCTCGGCCGTGCTCGTGACGACCTCGGCCGAGCTGGCCGACCGCGTGGCCGACGAGGTCGCGCGGGTCGCCGCATCCACCCGGCACAGCGAGCGCGTCGCCGAGGCCCTCGCCGGGCCGCAGTCCGCGATCGTGCTGGTCGACGACCTCGACGCCGCGGCCGCGTTCAGCAACGCCTACGCGCCGGAGCACCTCGAGCTGCAGTTCACGGATGCCGCGGCCGCCGCGGGCGACTACGTCAACGCCGGCGCCGTCTTCGTCGGCCAGGACTCGCCCGTCAGCCTCGGGGACTACCTGGCGGGGAGCAACCACGTGCTGCCGACCGGCGGCCAGGCGCGCTACGCGTCGGGCCTCGGCGCGTTCACGTTCCTGCGCCCGCAGCAGGTCATCGAGTACGATCGCAAGGCGCTGCGCCAGGTCGCCGGGGGCATCGT
>DASUQB010000195.1:0-9358 GCA_036280835.1 Microbacterium sp.
ACCGGACGATCCGGTCGGCTTCGAACTCGAGCATTCCCAGCCGCCGGACCGGGAGTGCGTTCGTCAGCGGTGACCCGCCGATATCGACATCCACGGCATCTGGTCGACCCGTCGCCACATCAGGGAGCGCCCCCGCGCATCCGTGGGGCTCCCGGGACCCCTCCGCCGCCCGCTCGCCGGTGGGTGTGGGTGCCCTGCCTTGTGCGGGACCGGGGTTCCGCGGCCCTCCGGGGCCCGTCGCTCAGTCACCCCGCCATCGTGGCACTGACTCCCGACGGCGACGCAGGCGCCGACCGCTCAGACCGTGGCCTCACCCCGACCGGGCGCGCAGTGCGTGCTCGAACGCATCGACCGAACCGTCGAGAGCCGCGAGTTCGTCCGCGCTCAGGGCCACCGAGATCGACCCGTCCGCGTGGTGGGCGAGCACCACCGGCAGCGCCACCTGCCGGACGGCCCCGGACAGCCGCTCGTCGAGTTCATTCCGGTGGAGCACGACGAGGGGGATGCCGATTCGGGCGACCATCCGGTTCCAGTCCGGCTTCCGCCGCACCGGCGAGTGGGTGATGTCGCAGAGCGCGCACTCCGCGGTGCCGAGCAGGTGGCCGATGACGTAGCGCGCCTCGCCGAGCAGGCCGCCGTCGGCGTTGTAGATGCCGGTGTATCCGTCGACGGGGGATGAGCCGCCGGGCTCGATCGCGGCGTCAGCTGACATAGCGGCAACCCTACGTGCCCTGCGGCACGCCCGGCCCGTCCGGTCAGCGGGCCTGCGACGTCGACCCGCGGGGCCGGAGCTCGGGCATCAGGTAGACGCGCTGCACGGGCCGGCGGGGCCCGTCGGTCAGGCGCGCGACCATCGTCTCGATCGCGAGGCGGCCGACCTGCTGCTTCGGCGGACGCAGGGCCGTGATCGGCGGCTCGGCGCTCTCGGCGACCTCGTCGTCGTAGGCGACGACCGCGAGATCGGCGGGCACGGACCAGCCGTGGTCGCGGGCGTGCTGCTGCAGCAGCACCGCCTGGGGGTCGGAGTGGATCATGAGCGCCGTCGTCCGCGTCTCGCGGCAGGCATCCAGCAGCTCGTCGATCGCCGACTCGCGCTGCGCCCCGCCGAGCGTGTCGAGCGAGGAGTCGAGGTCGATGGTGCAGGTCATGCCCAGCTCCTCCATCGCCCGCGACCACCCGCGCCTCAGCTGCCACGAGGTGGGGGAGCCGGGGGAGGTGAGCAGGCCCACCCGGCGATGCCCCAGAGACGCGAGGTGATTCGCCGCGAGCGACCCGCCGAAGACGTGATCGGTGGTCACCCACTCGAGCCGGGTGAGAGCGAGGGATGACGGAACCCGCCGCTCGGCGAGCACCACCGGGATCGAGAGACCGTCCAGCCACTGCAGCAGCGCCGACGCCTCGGGACCCATGATCTCGGTCGCGACGATCAGGCCGTGGAGCGTCTTGGACTCCACCAGCGATGTGATCTGCCGCCGCTGGTCATCGACGGAGTAGCTCGCGCCCCGCAGCACCAGCTGCACCCCTGCATCGGTTGCGGCGGCGCGCGCGCCGATGATGATCTGGGGCCAGTAGTAGCTCAGCGACGGCACCACCATGCCGACCCGGAACAGCGGCGGCCGGGCCGCCGCGGCCTGCGGCACCGAGGTGTCGAGGCGGCTGCGCAGCACCGCTCCGCCGTGCACCCGAGTGAGCATGCCTCGGTCGGCGAGCTCGCCGATGTCGCGCCGGATGGTCAGCTCGGCCACGCCGAACTCCCGGGCGAGCTGGGTGACGCGCACCGATCCCGTGCGTCTCAGCTCGTCGAGGATCCGCTCACGACGCGACAGCCCGAACGCCGGGGAGCTCGATGGTGCATCCACGTCGGGGGCCTTCCGGTAGCGGCGCGGCGACGCCGACCCGCGGCGCCGGTGAACGAACCGATGCGAATGTGTTCGATCGTGATCGTAATGCTACCGCTAACAACGGGTTCCGTGATTGCATGCTGACGAGCCCGCTAGGGGTTCTTCGACGACGAGGAAATGTCAATGGCGAAGATGTCATCTGCCCGGGCCACAGCGGTGCTCACCGCGGTTGCGGTCGTCCTGTCGGGGGCACTGCTCCCGGTCTCCGCCTCGGCGGCCACCACAGTGGCGACCTCGGCGCCGGCGGCGACCGGCATCCGCACCGCCGCCACCGCGTCGGACGAGGCCTTCTCGGACCTGCCGACCCTGACCTACGACGACGTGGCGCAGTGGGCCGAGCTGCTGGTGAACGGAGAGGACGTCGAGCGGGATGCCGAGGGCCTCCCCTTCAACACCTTCGGCGGCTTCGGCGCGGTGTCGTGCAACAACACCTCGAACCTGCTGCTCGACTACAAGGAAGAGCAGCCCGAGGTCTACTGGCGCATCATGAACCTGCTGTTCAACCCGGAGACGGGCGCGGGACTCAAGCACATCAAGGTTGAGCTGGGTGCCGACAACAACACCTCCTCCGGCGCGGAGCCCGCCACCAAGCGCTCCGCCGACGAGCCGGCCAACGTGCTGCGGGGCGCCGGGTTCCACTTCATCGCCGACGCGCAGTCGATCAACCCGCACATCGAGGTCGAGGCGCTCCGCTGGGGCGAGCCGTCGTGGACCGGCGCCGACTCGAACCTCCGCTACCAGTGGTACAAGGAGACGATCGACGCGGCGTACGACACCTACGGTGTCGAGTTCGACTACATCAGCCCCTCCCAGAACGAGGTGCACGCCAACTACATCAACGCCGAGCTCGCGTGGACCGTCGATTTCGCGCAGCGGCTCGAGGCCGACGCGAAGGCCGCCGGCGCCCGCTACGACTACTCGAAGATCAAGATGGTCGCGCTCGACTCGTACCGCAACGTCGGCGCCGTGTCGCGGGCGATCCTCGCCAGCCCGGCCGCCCTCGAGCAGGTCGACGCGATCGGCTATCACTACGACATCGCCGGCGACCCCAGCCTCACCCGGCTGAACAAGGAATACGGGATGGAGGTGCTCTACTCCGAGGGCGTCTCACCCATGATCGACCCCGAGTACCGCATCCAGGCCGACCCGACCCGCGGCGGCATCGGCGGCACCGTCGGCGCGGTCGACATCGCGGACCGCTTCATCAACGCCTACCGGTGGAGCGGCACGGGCGCCGATCCCGGGCACATGACGACGTTCCTCTTCCAGCCGGCAGTGAGCGCCATGTACGAGGGCTCGCAGTACTCGCCGAAGCACCTGATCCGGGCATCCGACCCGTGGTCGGGCTACTACGAGGGCGGCGTCGGCATCACGATGGTGCGCCACTTCATCCAGTTCATCGAGGAGGGCTGGGAGTACGTCGAGGGCGCGTCCGGCGGCGACGGCACCAAGGGCGACGGCGGCACGGTCGTCGACACCTCCACCCGCACGGTCCTGACACTCCGCACGCCCGAGGCCGAGGTCGAGGCGGGCGAGGACCTGGAGTTCACGCAGGTGCACGCCAACAACACCAAGACGGTCCGCAACTTCGAGGTGAAGGTCGCAGCACTCGACACGGATGCCGACACCCCGCTCGCCGTGTGGGAGACCCGCGGTCCCGACGCGGGCGAGGCGATCGACGCGAACCACATGCAGAACATCGGCAAGGTGCTTCCGGTGCGCACCGAGACGATCTCGGGCGTCGAGCACTTCGTCTACCGCGTGCAGGTGAAGCCCTACTCGATCGTGACGCTCTCGACCCTGGCCCGCGGCATCCACGGCACCACCGCGCCGCACGCGGAGAGCGAGTACGCGTCGCCGGCCGACGACACGATCCTGCCCCTGCCCTACACCGACGACTACTCGTACGACGACTACGCGGTGCAGTCGGTGAACGGCGTGCCGATGGACTACGTGCAGCGCCGCGGCGGCTCGCCGCGGTACACGGCCGATCAGAACGGCGCGTTCGAGGTCGTCGACTCGGGCGGCGACCGCGGCAACGTCATGGAGCAGCGCATCCACGCGGGCAACCGCGGCTACACGTGGAACGTGTGGGGCGACGGCTCGCAGAGGAACCCCTCCACCGCGACGCCCGCCACCGTGCTCGGCGATCACGCGTGGACGAACTACACCGCGTCGATCGACTTCAAGCTCGACGGCGTCGTCCGCGACGCCTCGCTCGACAACTTCGCCGGCATCGGCGTGCGGCAGGTCGTGGCCGAGGGCGCCGACCTCGCGACCTACGCCGCCCGCGTGCACGACGACGGCTCGTGGGAGCTGCGCAAGCTCGGCACCACCGTCGCCTCGGGGAGCGTCTTCATGTTCGACGCGGCCGCGTGGCACACGCTCGAGGTGGAGGCGAACGAGAACGTCATCACGGTGCGGCTGGATGACACGGTGCTGGGCTCGTACGCCGACACCACCACCAACCCGACCATGGCCGGGCGCATCTCGATCGTGAGCGGCTACTACAACACGCACTTCGACAACCTCGCGGTCACGCCCATCGAGGGCCGCTCGTGGGGGAGCGTGAAGATCGACGACGCCGACGCGCGGATGTCGTACCCCCAGGGGTTCTCCTTCACGCAGGCCGGCTACGCCCACCTGAACCGCACGCAGCACGTGCTGGCGGCGGGGCGTTCGGCGTCGTTCGAGATGACCGGCACCGGGTTCAACCTGATCGGGGCCACCGGTACGGCGACCCTGTCGGTGGTCGTCGATGACCAGCCGGCGCGCTCGGTCGCCGTCAGCGGCGTCGGCAACCGGCAGACGTCCTACTGGCTGCGCGGCCTGACCGATGGACCGCACGATGTGACGGTGACCGTCGTCTCGGGCACGTTCGTGCTCGACGGCGTGGACGTGCTGGTGGGCGGCGACAGCCCCGACCCCGTCGATCCCGAGCGGCGACCCGTGGCGGTGACGCAGACCCTGCCTCGCCTCGCGAGCGGCGTCGGCGAGGTGCCGACCCTGCCGGCGACGGTCGGCGCCCGCAGCGAGACCGGCGCGGCCATCGACGCGCCCGTGACCTGGACGGCCACGCCGTCCCAGTTCGCCACGCCCTACGCGATGGTCAAGGTCGACGGCGTGTTCGTCGACAACCCGTCGCTCGCGGTGAGCGCGTACGTCGAGGTCGTGCCCGACTCCGTGCGCTACCTCATCGACGCCAACGCCCCGGCCGACGGCACGGCATACCCCGCCGTGAAGACCGCCGTGGGAGCCCAGCTGCGCAACGGGACCGCCGACGCGGCGTTCACGACGACGAGCGGCTGGGGCCGCGTGGGCACGTACACCGCGAAGGGCCGGCTGAACCTCACGCCCTACGACAAGGCTCGCGAGACCGGGTGGTACTCGGCCGGTGCGAGCACGCCGATCGTCTACCGCTTCACCCTGCCCGCCGGCGAGTACGACATCGCCTCCGGCCACTACGAGTGGTGGAACCCCGGCTCCGGCAAGAGCCGCCGGGTCACCACGAGCGTCGCGTTCACGAACGCGGCGGGCACGGCCGTCAACACGCCGATCGGCACGCACACCTTCGCGAACGGATCGATCAACACGGCCGCGACGCTGCGGGGCACCTTCACCCTCGACCACGAGACGCTGGTGACCTTCACCGTCGCCGGCACGGGCGGCACCGAGTCGCCCACGCTCACGTGGATCGGGATCAACGACGTGCAGGCGGATGCCGCGGACCGCACGGCGCTCGCCGCGAAGCTCGACCTCGCGCAGAAGGCGCCCAGCCGGGCGTACACCGCCGCGTCGTGGCAGAACCTGCGCCAGGTCGGGGTGGCCGCGAAGGCGGTGCACGACGACGTGAACGCGACGCAGGCGCAGGTGGATGCCGCGACCGCCGACCTCGCCGCGGCCATCGCCGCCCTCGTCGAGGTGGCGTACGTGCCGCTTGCCGACTACCGCATCGCGGTGGAGGTGGGCGCGGCTGCTCAGCTGCCGGCATCCATCGCCCTCGCCACCATCAGCGGGGTCGAGCAGCAGGTGCCCGTGACGTGGAGCGGCGTGCCCGCCACCGACGTGCCGTACTCGGTCGCGACGGTGACCGGGAACGCCGGCGGCACACCCGTGTCGCTGCTCGTGGAGGTCGTGCCGGAGAACCTCGTGTACTTCGTCGACGCCGCCGCGGTGAAGGGCACCAACGCGAGCAACGCGGGGATCGACTCGCCGGCGCACGCCGCCGTGAAGTCCCTGCGGGCCGACGCGCTGCGCAACGCCGTGGCCGACCAGCGCTTCGACGAGGCGTCCGGCTGGGGGCTCGTGAACCCCATCGATGCGGGCACCGGCTTCGTCGGCGCCAAGGCGAAGGTCGCCGGCGCCTACGACAAGCACGTGACCACCGGGTGGTGGGCGAGTGCCGGAGCCTCCATCGAGTACCGCCTGACGCTTCCCGCCGGGTCCTACGAGCTGGCCTCGGGCTACCGCGAGTGGTGGGGCCTGTCGCGCAACATCGTGCCGAGCGTCACCGTCGAGGGCGAGACCGTGACCGGCGATGCGATCGCGCTGTCGCCGCAGACGCCGCAGGGCACCTCGAAGATCCGGTTCGAGCTCGACGAGCAGGGCACGGTCCTCTTCCGCGCCGCGCGCGGCACCGGAACCGCGGATCCGGTGCTCAGCTGGCTGGCCGTGGCCGAGATCGCCTCCGCACCGGCGGCGCCGGGAGATGTCGCCGCCGCGCTGAACGGAGCCGACGTCACCGTGTCGTGGAGCGCTCCCGCGGACGGCGGGTCGCCGATCACGGCGTACCGCGTCTACGCCGCGGGTGGCGAGACCGCGGTGTGCGAGGTCCCCGGGGATACGACGTCCTGCGTCGTGGCCGGACTGGAGGCGGGCTCCGCCGCCCGGTTCGAGGTTCTCGCGGTGAACGCGGTGGGGGAGAGCGAGCGTTCGGCCCCGTCGAACGAGGTCGTGATGCCGGGCGGGCTGACCGTGACGACCGTGGTGGGCTCCCGCTGCGTGGCCGGCAAGGTCGTGCAGACGGTGACGGTGACGAACACCGAGGGCGTCCCCGTGACGATCGCTGCCACCGGCGCCTACGGCACGAAGTCGTTCGGTGCCGTGCAGCCCGGCAAGAGCGCCTCGGCGGCGTTCAGCACGCGGCTCCCGGCGGTGCCGGCCGGAACGGTCGCCATCACCGCGAGCGCGACGATCGACGGCAAGGCCGTGACGGTGACGAATGAGGTGGATGCCGCGGCCGCGTCCTGCGGCTGATCAGGGCGGGCTGAGGCGTGGGTCAGGCGCGCCGGCGAATGCGGATGGGTCCGCGCGCCGTCGCGCCGTCCACGACCTCGCCGCCCTGCGTGATGTCCACGTCGCCCGCGGCCACGAGCCGCTGCGCGGCCTGGCGCGCCGGTTCCATCAGGTCACGCCACTCCTCGCCCCCGACGGCGCGCGCCGCGTCCGACGGGCAGATGGTCGAGGTGGGTGCCCGACGGCTCAGCAGTTCGAGGATCGTGCTCTCGAGGAGCCGGTCCCTCTCGTCCTGCGGCGCATCCATACGAAGACGATACGACGCTCCCGCCGGCCCGGGGCGGCCTTGCGCCGCCCCGATACATCCCGCACGCGTCCGACTCAAGCCCGCAGCCCGGATGACCCGATCCTCCCGATCGCGGGCAGGATGAGAGCATGTCACGCAATCCCTACGAGTCGAAGCCCTGGCTGACCGCCTACGCGGACGGCGTTCCCGACGCGATCGAAGTGCCGACGCAGACGCTGCCCGAGATGATCGAGGCGAGCGTCCGTGCCTATGGCGGAAAGCCGGCGCTCGAGTTCTTCGGCGCGGTCACGAGCTACCGCGAGCTCGGCGAGCAGATCGAGCGCGCCGCCGAGGGACTCCGGCGGCTCGGCGTGCAGAAGGGCGATCGTGTCGCGATCGTCCTGCCCAACTGCCCCCAGCACGTCGTGGCGTTCTACGCCGCGCTGCGGCTCGGCGCGATCGTGGTCGAGCACAACCCGCTCTACACCCCGCGGGAGCTGCGCCACCAGTTCGAGGACCACAATGCGGCGTACGCGATCGTCTGGGACAAGATGTTCGACGTCGTCGCCGACTTCCCGTCCGACCTGAAGCTCGAGCGCATCGTCAGCGTGGACATCACGGCCGCCCTGCCGCTCGGCAAGCGCCTGCTGCTGCGCCTGCCCGTACCGAAGGCCCGCGCCGCGCGGGCCCAGCTGACGAGCACGCCGAAGGCCCGGCATCCGCTGACCTGGAAAGACCTCCTCGAACACCGCCGGCTCTCGAAGCGCGTCGAGGGGCCCGTCATCGACGACATCGCCCTGCTGCAGTACACCAGCGGCACAACGGGCCTGCCGAAGGGCGCCATCCTCACCCATTCGAATCTGCGCGCCAACGCGATGCAGGGCCGGGCGTGGGTGCCGGGACTCGTGGAGGGCGAAGAGGTCTTCTACGGCGTGCTCCCGCTCTTCCACGCCTACGGCATGACGCTGTGCCTGACGTTCGCGATGAGCATCGGGGCGAAGCTGGTGCTGTTCCCGAAGTTCGACCTGGATCTCGTGACGGATGCCGCGCGCAAGAGCCCTCCGACGTTCCTGCCGGCCGTGCCGCCCATTTACGATCAGCTGGCCCGCGCCTCATCACGGGGAACGATCGACCTCTCGACCGTCCGGTTCGCGATCTCCGGAGCCATGGCGCTTCCCGTCGCCACGGTCGAGCGGTGGGAGGCGGCCACCGGCGGGCTGCTCGTCGAGGGGTACGGCATGACCGAGACCTCCCCCGTCGCCGTCGGCAACCCGATCGGGCCCTCGCGGCGGCCGGGCACGGTGGGAGTGCCGTTCCCGAGCACCGAGATCCGCGTCGTCGACCCGGACGATCCGACGGTCGACCGACCCCTGGGCGAGCCGGGGGAGCTGCTGATCCGGGGACCGCAGGTGTTCCAGGGCTACTGGGGACGTCCCGGCGAGACGGCCGCGAGCCTACTCCCCGGCGGCTGGCTGCGCACCGGAGACATCGCCTCCGTCTCGGATGACGGCTTCGTCACGATCGTCGACCGCCTCAAGGAGCTGATCATCACGGGCGGCTTCAACGTGTCGCCCAGCGAGGTCGAGGAGACGCTCGAGACCCACCCCGACGTCATGGGGGCGGCGGTCGTGGCGCTGCCCCGCGGGAGCGGGGGCGAGGAGGTCGCCGCCGCCGTGGTGCTGCGCGACGGGGCGAGCCTCGACATCGAGGGGCTGCGCGACTACTGCCGCACCCGCCTGGCCGCGTACAAGGTGCCCAAGCGCATCGTCGTGGTCGACGACCTGCCCCGCTCGCTCATCGGCAAGGTGCTGCGACGCGAGGTGCGGGAGCGGATGCTCTCCGCCTGAGCCGCCTGGTTCGCCTGAGCCGCCCGAGCCGCCCGTCCCGCGCAGGTGCGCGCGGAGAACGCCCCGGCGGTGCTGACGCACCGCCGGGG
>DASUQB010000196.1:0-2063 GCA_036280835.1 Microbacterium sp.
GACACTTTCAAGAGACGAAGGCCAAGATCCTGACCACCTTCAGAGACCTCGGGGTCCTCCCCGAGATCGCCGACGCCCTCGAGCGCGGCGGAATCACCACTCCTTTCCCGATCCAGGAGATGACGCTCAGCGTCGCTCTCCTCGGCACCGACCTCATCGGCCAGGCGCGCACCGGCACCGGCAAGACGCTGGCGTTCGGCATCCCGCTGCTGCAGCGCACCGTGGCTCCGCACGACCCCGACCACGAGGACCTCGCGGCCCCCGACAAGCCGCAGGCGCTCGTCGTGGCGCCGACGCGTGAGCTCGCGGTGCAGGTGGCGAACGACCTCAAGCTCGCCGCCGCCGACCGCAGCACCCGCATCCTCACCATCTACGGCGGCATGCCCTACGAGCCCCAGCTCGACGCGCTCAAGGCCGGCGTCGAGGTCGTGGTCGGCACGCCGGGTCGCCTGCTCGACCTGGCGAACCGCGGCGCGCTGGACCTGTCGCACGTCAAGGTCCTCGTCCTCGACGAGGCCGACGAGATGCTCGACCTCGGCTTCCTGCCCGACGTGGAGCGGATCCTCTCCAAGACGCCCGCGACCCGGCAGACGATGCTGTTCTCGGCCACCATGCCGGGCGCGATCGTGTCGCTGGCGCGCACCCACATGCGTCACCCGGTGAACATCCGCGCGGAGTCCGCGGCCGAGACCCACATGGTGCCGGCGACCGCGCAGTTCATCTACCAGGTGCACGACCTGGACAAGGTCGAGATGCTCGCCCGCATCCTGCAGTCGGAGAACTCCGGGCTGACGATCTGCTTCACCCGCACCAAGCGCCAGGCGCAGCGGGTGGCCGACGACCTCGCCGAGCGGGGGTTCCCGACCTCACCGCTGCACGGTGACATGGCGCAGGTCGCGCGCGAGAAGGCGATGGCCAAGTTCCGCGAGGGCAAGGTGCGCGTGCTCGTGGCCACCGACGTCGCCGCCCGCGGCATCGACGTCCAGAACGTCACGCACGTCATCAACTACAACTGCCCCGAGGACGACTCGACGTACGTGCACCGGATCGGGCGCACCGGTCGCGCCGGCGCCACGGGCGTCGCGATCACCTTCGTCGACTGGGCCGACGTGACGCGCTGGAAGGTCATCAACAAGGCGCTCGGCCTGCCCTTCGAGGAGCTGGCCGAGACCTACTCGACCTCCGAGCACTTCTTCCACGACCTCGGCATCCCCCGGGACGCCAAGGGCCGGGTCGGCCCTCCGGTCGAGACCCCCGGCACCACGATCAAGGCACGCAGCGGCTCGGGCTCCTCGGGCGGCTCGGGAGGTCGCTCCGGCGGCCGTCCGTCGGGTGGGCGCTCCGGCGGCCGCGACGCCGACACGGCCACGGTCGGCGCCTCCAGCGGCGACCGTCCCGCTCGCAAGCGCAACCGGAGCCGCAGCCGCACGCGCAGCGGCCAGCCGGTCGACGGTGCCGCCACCGGCGGCGACGCCTCTGTCACCTCCGGATCCTCGGCCCCCGCGCCGTCGACCCCGGGAGCCGAGGGCTCGGCCGACCGGCCGCCGCGCAAGCGCAGCCGCCGCCGCAGCTCGACCGGGGCCGCGGGCGACCAGGCCTCCGCCACCAGCACCACCGACTGACCGACGATCGGCACCGAGCCGGCGCGCCTCGCGCGCCGGCTCGCTCGCGCCCTGTCCCAGCGAAGCGTCGCTCACGTTCGCGCGAAGCGTCGCTCACGTTCGCGCGAAGCGTCGCTCACGTTCGCGCGAAGCGTCGCTCACGTTCGCGCGAAGCGTCGATCCCGTCACGCCGAGACGTCTCACTCGTGCGCGCACGAGTTCAAGTGACGTCTCGCGGCAACGCGAGCGCCCTTTCGCGGCAACGCGAGCGCCGCTTCGCGGCAACGCGAGCGCCCTTTCGCGGCAACGCGAGTGCCGCTTCGCGCCGTCTCTCGGCGTCTCTCGCCGCCGGGTCAGGCGGTGACGACGACGGTGGTGCCGAGGGGGGCGAAGCGCCAGAGGGCCTTGGCGTCGTCCGGCCACTGGCGGATGCAGCCGTGGCTCTGCGGGGTGCCCAGCTCG
>DASUQB010000197.1:0-3022 GCA_036280835.1 Microbacterium sp.
AGGACGCCCAACACGACCCACACGATCCACATCTTGGACCTGGAGGACTCGACTGTTGCGGTCGAAGTGCCGCCATAAGCGCCTCCGGCAGTGGTCTGGCGTGCTTCGGAACCGTAGGGCGACGATGCGGGCGTGAAAGACCCGCTGCCCGAATCCAGCGGCTCGGTCACTGCTGTCTGCCCGTCTGCGGAGTAGGCGTCCGCCGGCACCGCTGTGGTTCGCGCGGGGCTTTCTCCCGCGTCAGGCGTCGCGACGTGCTCCGTCCAATTGGCGCCGTCCCACCACCGGGTCGCGCCGTGCCCGTCGTCGTACCAGCCGGGAGGCGTCGTGCTCATGAGCGAACAATACTGCCGCGGCGGCAGGCGCAACAGGGCGCCCGTCAGAGCGCCGAACGGCCCCTATGTGACCTCGACTCTAGGCTGGACCCATGCACGGCGAATACAAGGTTCCTGGCGGCAAGCTCGTCGTGGTCGACCTCGAGGTCGAGGACGGGCGCATCGCCGAGTTCCGCCTCGCGGGCGACTTCTTCCTCGAGCCCGACACGGCGCTCGACGCGATCGACGCCGCCGTGACGGGCCTTCCGGTCGAGGCGGATGCCGCGGCCATCGCCGCGGCGGTGCGCGGCGCGCTGCCCGACGGGGCCCAGCTGCTCGGCTTCACCCCGGAGTCGGTCGGAACGGCCGTTCGGCGTGCGCTCGTCACCGCCCCGGGCTGGCGCGATTTCGAATGGGAGGTCGTGCACGAGAAGGCGGTCTCGCCGCGGATGAACCTGGCACTCGATGAGGTGCTGACCGCCCGCGTCGGCGACGGGCGCCGCCGCCCGACGCTGCGCGTCTGGGAATGGGACGAATCGGCCGTCGTGATCGGGTCGTTCCAGTCGCTCCGCAACGAGGTCGACCCAGAGGGCGCGGCGAAGCACGGGTTCGACGTCGTGCGCCGGATCTCGGGCGGCGGGGCGATGATGATGGCCGCCGGCCAGATCATCACGTACTCGCTGTATGTGCCGGCATCGCTGGTCGCGGGGATGACGTTCGCCGACTCCTACGCGTTCCTGGACGACTGGGTGCTGCAGGCGCTGCGCTCCCTCGGGATCGAGGCGACGTACCAGCCCCTCAACGACATCGCGAGCCCGACGGGCAAGATCGGCGGTGCGGCGCAGAAGCGCCTGGCGAACGGGGGAGTGCTGCACCACGCCACACTCAGCTACGACATCGACGGCCAGACGATGACCGAGGTGCTCCGCATCGGCCGCGAGAAGCTCAGCGACAAGGGGACGACCTCCGCCGCGAAGCGCGTCGACCCCCTGCGGACCCAGACCGGCCTGCCCCGGGAGCAGATCATCGAGCGGTTCATCGAGACGTTCTCAAAACTCTACGGCGCCGAGCCCGGGCGTATCACCGAAGAGGAATACGCCGAGGCCGAGGCGCTCGTCGCCGCCAAGTTCGCGACGGACGAGTGGCTGCGCCGCGTGCCGTGACGGCCGGCGAGACCGCCACGCCGCCGTCCGCCGGGTCGGTCACCATCCACGAGGGCGACAACCTCGGGGTGATGGCGGGCTTCGCCGACGGCTCCTTCACCCTCATCTACCTCGACCCTCCCTTCAACACCGGCCGGGTGCAGGGACGTCAGGTCGAGACGGCCCTCAGCGTACGGACACAGATCGACGGCGATCCGACCGACGCTGCCGAACCCCCGCACGCCTCGGCCGGAGGGGACGGGCCGGATCCGCTCCCGGGCGCACGTCCGATCGTGCGCCGGGGCTTCCACGGGCGCGATTACGAACGGGTGCGCGGGGCGCTCCGCGCCTACGACGACCGGTTCGACGACTACTGGGGCTTCCTCGAGCCCCGGCTCGTGGAGGCCTGGCGCCTGCTCGCGCCGCACGGCACCCTCTACCTGCACCTCGACTACCGCGAGTCGCACTACGCCAAGGTCATGCTCGACGCCGTCTTCGGCCGTGACCACTTCCTCAACGAGATCATCTGGGCCTACGACTACGGCGCCAAGACGCGGCGCCGCTGGCCGTCGAAGCACGACACGATCCTCGTCTACGTCAAGGATCCGGCGGCGTACCACTTCGACTCCGACGCGGTCGACCGGGAGCCCTACATGGCGCCCGGACTGGTCACGCCCGAGAAGGTCGCGCGCGGCAAGCTGCCCACCGACGTCTGGTGGCACACGATCGTTCCGACCACCGGGCGTGAGAAGACCGGCTACCCGACGCAGAAGCCCGAGGGCATCCTGCGACGCATCGTGCAGGCATCGAGCAGGCCCGGCGACCGGGTGCTCGACGCCTTCGCCGGCAGCGGCACCACCGGGGCGGTCGCTTCGGCGCTCGGCCGTGAGGCCGTGCTGATCGACGCGAATCCCGAGGCGATCGACGTGATGGCGAAGCGGATGCCGGGGGCGACGGTCTCGCGGGCGCCCGAGGCGGAATCGGCCTAGGCCAATCCTCGCGGTGCGAGGCTCGCGAGCCGCCCTCAGTCCGCTCAGGCCTTCCTGCGCAGCGCGTCGGTCTCCTCGCGATTGATCTCCGCCGCCCGGGCGAACAGCTCGTTCGCGAAGTCGATCTGCTCGTCGGTCAGGGTCTCGAGGTAATCGGCCCAGCGAGCCCCGACCCGTCCGTAGATCGGACCGACCTCGGCGAGCACCGTCTCGGGCACGGCCGTCACGATGACACGTCGCCGGTCCGCGACATCCCGCTCGCGAGTGACGTAACCGCCCCGCTCGAGACGGTCGATCACCGCGGTGATCGCCCCGCCCGCGGTCAGGCCGGTGCGCTCCGCGAGCTCCCCCGGGGTGGCGGGACCCTCGCTCATCAACAGCCCGACGGCCTGCATGTCGGTGCTGTTGATGCCTCCGACACGCGCGACCGCGTCCTGGAAGAGCACGGCCCGCGCCATGAACTCACGCATCACCCCGGTCATCCGGTCGATTGCTGCGGCCCTCGTTGACGCGCGATCTGCCATCTGTTATTCTCTCTAAATACGAGAGACTCTATGATCGAGAGTCTCGCCTTCAC
>DASUQB010000198.1:0-6554 GCA_036280835.1 Microbacterium sp.
GCCGGAGGTGGCCGGCCGGATCGCGTGGTCGGGGGTGGGGCGCCGCCTCAAGACGGAGACCCCGTCACCCACGAGCGTCCGCGCCGCGGTTCGCTCTGTTCTCGCCGACCCGCGCTATCGACGTCGCGCGCAGCAGATGGCGGCGAGCATGTCCCGGGCCGGCGGTTTCACCCGCCTCGCCGAGATCGTCGACGGGCTGGCGGTGTCCACGCGCTGACGCGACGGCGGCGCCGCGGGCGGCCCGTTCGAGCAGCGGCCGGTGCGTCGCGCCCGAGGCGGGAACGCGTATTCGCGCGACATATACCTGGCATCAGCGATATCCGGTATGCCGATCTGCACATCCTCGATTTACTGAAAGCGCCTCGCCGCACGCGGGGCCGAAGCGCCCCGCACGGGGCGTGAAGATCAGGCGACTCGACGAAGAGCAGCCTCGGAGATCCGACCCGCCGACCCGACGGCGACGGGCCATGCGATCCGGGCGCACTGCGACGAGCCGCCGCATACTCCCGGGAGGTTCGATGACGAACATCGCAGTTGACAACAAGGAGACCATGGTCCGCCGAGCGGGGGTCTGGCAGGCGGTGCTCCTCCTCGCCGGAAGCTGCATGCCCGTGCTCGGCTCGGTGCTCATCACGCCGGTGCTTCCGCAGCTTTCCGCCCATTTCGCCGACGTGCCCGGCGCCGCGATCCTCGTGCCGATGATCGTCGCGATCCCCGCGCTCATGATCGCGATCTTCGCCCCGTTCGCCGGGCAGATCGTCGACCGCCTCGGCCGCAAGAACCTGCTCATCGTCGCGATGTTCGCCTACGCGCTCGTCGGCACGGCCCCTGCCTGGCTCGAGGCGCTTCCGCTGATCCTCTTCAGCAGGGTGCTGGTCGGCGTCTGCGAGGCCGCGATCATGACGGTCTGCACGACGCTCATCGTCGACTACTTCCACGAGCCGCGCCGGCGCAACAAGTACCTCGGGCTGCAGACGGTCGCCACGACTGTGGCCGCCACGGTCTTCATCGCGCTCGGCGGCGCCCTCGGCGTCGGCGGCTGGCACACCCCGTTCTGGGTCTACGCGATCAGCATCGTCATCGCCGTCCCGATGATCTTCTCGCTCTGGGAGCCGCAGGCCGCCCCTGACGACACGATCGCGGCGCAGAAGGTCAAGGTCCCCGTGCCGTGGCGCCGCATCGCCGTGCCGCTCCTCGTCACCCTGTTCGGCGGATTCACCTTCTATGTCATCATCATCGAGGCCAGCTACCTCGTGGTGGGCACCGGCGTCTCGGCGAACGACACCGCCCAGATCGGGCTCGTCGCAGGCGTCGCGTCGCTCGCGACCGCCATCGGCGGTTTCCTGTTCTCCCGCCTGGCGAACATCAGGCCGGGTCAGCTGCTTCCGGCGGCATTCGGTCTCCAGGCCGTCGGCATGCTCCTGATCTGGGTGATCCCCGGCCTGCCCGGTGTCATCGCCGGTGCGGTCATCGCCTCGTTCGGCGCCGGCCTGCTGCTGCCCTCGCTCCTGACGTGGGTCGTGGCCGCGACGCACTTCGAGGACCGGGGCCGCGTCACCGGCTGGTGGACCGCCGCGTTCTTCCTCGGCCAGTTCCTCACCCCGATCCTCATCGGCGTGCTCGCGGGCATCACGGGTTCGCTGACCGTCGCCGTCGGTGTCGTCGGGATCGCGGCCGCGGTGGTGGCGGTGCTCGTGGGGATGAGCCTGCGCCGCGCGGCCAAGGCGCCCATCGCCGCCTGACCGACCACGAGATACGGGTGGGCGGGAGGTGCCAGACTCCCCAGGGAGTCGGGCACTTCCCGCCCATTCACCCGTGAGCCGCGGGCACTTCGCGGGATTCGGCCCCGTCGTCCGCGTGAAGCTCCGCGGCGACCACCGCCGCGGCCTCCTGGAAGATCGCCCGCATCCACGCGTGCTCGGGATCGCGGTTGTGCACCGGATGCCACCACAGCGCGTTCACGACGGGCGTCGCGTCGAACGGCGCGGGGAGCACGCGAATGCCGCCGACCTGCTTCGCCAGGGGCGCCAGCCCCGCCTGCAGCAGGCCGAGCCGGTCGGTGCCGGTGATGAAGTGCGGCAGGGAGAGGAAGCTCTCGACCACGGCCTCGATGTGCGGCTCGATCCCGAGCTGCTGCAGCTGCCGGGCGGCCGACGTGAAGGCCGTGCGGGTCTGATACGTGAAGACCCAGGGCAGGCGCCCGAGGTGCTCCATCGTGAGCTCGTCGCCGATCGCCTCGTTCGACTCGGAGGCGAGGATCACCCAGTCGTCGCGCCAGAGGTCGGCGTAGGGGAGGTCGCTGAGGTACCCGTGCGGGATCACCATGCCGTCGACCGAGCGCAGCCTGGTCGACACCTCGTCCACGATCGCCGGGTTGTGCAGCATGAACCGGAACCGCACGCCCGGAGCCTGCTCGGCGGCGAGCCTCGAGACCGCCGTGCCGATCGTGGCGAAGCCGTAGTCCGACCCGTACACGGAGAACTCGCGCGTGGAGTCCTGCGGGCTCCAGCTGGCCTGGCTCTCGAACACACGCCGCGCCGCCTCGAGCGCCGTCGTCGTGTGTTCGGTGAGGCGGATGGCGAGGGGGGTCAACTCGTAGGTGTTGCCGCGCCGCGCGAGGATCGGGTCGTTGAAGTGGGTACGCAGCCGGGCGAGCGACGCGCTCAGCGCCGGCTGGCTCAGGTGCAGGCGCTCCGCGGCCCGCGTGACGCTGCGCTCCGTGAGCAGAGCATCGAGCGCGACGAGCAGGTTCAGGTCGAGCCGGGACAGCAGCGGTTGATCGGACACGGCGATGTGATCCTTCGAGTCGGGATTTCTCCCGCTCAGTGTATCCGCGGCATCTATGGCCCGCGCTAGTGCATCCGTGGCGGCGATGGACGACTGCCCATTCGGTTATGCGCGCATCGATCATACTTATGACTGAATCAGACCTATCGCTGGTACGGTGAGAGGGACGCGACGGCGCGATCCGAGTGCCGCGCCTTCCTCCACCCAGAGAGCGAGCATCGATGCTTCTCGAGCGAGACCTCATCCAGTCCACCGGCTTCCGCAATGTGCGCGAGGGCGGCGAGATAACGGGCTTCCAGTTCCACGTTCGGATGCAGTCCTATCGCGGCATGGCGGCATCGCTCATCGACGGCATCGCCGTTCGTGTGGGGGATCTTGTGGATGTCGGGCCCGAGGTGCCGCTGTGGACGTTCGGCGGCCGCGCCTACACGCTCCGGGAGCTGTGGGAGAGTGACGGGCTGCGCTGGCAGCTCGAGGAGCCGGGCATCGTCACCGTGCCCTTCCCGGGCGGCCTGCCCGACGGCATCCACGAGCTGTCGGTCGAGCTCCGCCTGCGGATGTCGTACATCCCCATCGAGCACCAGCCGAGCGTCTTCCGCGCGACGAAGCACATCACGCTCACCTCGGAGCTCGGCGGCGGCCCGTTCAAGTACGGCGTCTCGCTCTACAGCTTCATGCACGACTACGGCACGGTTCTCGACCTCGAGACGGCGCTCGCCGCGGTGGCGGATGTCGGCGCCACCGGCGTCGAGATCCTCGGGGAGGGCCACGTCGCGAACTACCCCGAGCCGTCGACCGCCTGGATCGACGCCTGGTTCGGGCTGCTCGAGAAGTACTCCCTCGAGCCGACGAACTACGGCTCGTGGATCGACACCCGCCTGCATCCGGGGCGCGGCATGACCCCCGCAGAGGGCGCGGCGGCCATCCAGCGCGATCTTCGCCTCGCGAACCGCCTGGGCTTCCGCTTCGTGCGTCCCAAGATCGGCGTGGTCTCGAGCGACCTCGTCCCCGACCCCATCTGGACCGAGTCGGTCGAGCGCAGTCTCGACCTCGCCGCGGAGCTCGACGTCGTGATCTGCCCCGAGATCCACTCGCCGACCCCGATCAGGCACCCGGTCGTCGACGACTACATCGACCTGATCGAGCGCACGGGCACGAAGCACTTCGGGCTGCTGATCGACACCGGCATCTTCCAGGACCGGCCGATCCCGCTGCGACCCGGCGAGACGCGCGAGACGCGGCCGGCATTCCTCGACGGCATCGGCGTCGACCCCGCCGATCTCATCGACATCGGCGAGTACATCGTCTTCGTGCAGGCCAAGTTCCACGACATCGACGACGCGCTCGAAGACCAGCAGATCCCGTGGGAGCCCGTGCTCCGCGGCCTCCGCGATGCCGGGTACAGCGGCTATCTCTCCAGCGAGTACGAGGGCGATCGCACTCCGTGGCGCTCGCTCGAGCAGATCCGCCGCCAGCACTCCCTGATGCGCCGCGTCGCCTCCGAACTCTGACATCCCGACATCCACTCGAAGAGGACACGACATGCCCAACGGACTTCTGCACGACGACAGCCTCCGCACCCACCCGGACGGCCTCGCGCTCTCCCTCACCCTGCCGTGGTACCGCAGCCTCTGGCTCTCGTCAGTCGGGACCCTCTCGGTCACGATCGACGGCGAGCCGATCGACCCCGCCGACGTGACCTTCGAGCTGGCCGGCGAACGGTATGCGCTCGACGAGCTCCCGCAGCAGAGCGAGGTGCTCTGGTACCTGCAGGAGCACCCGCTGCTGATCATCCGGCGCGAGCATCCCGTCGCGCTCGGCGAGACCCACGACGTCGAGATCTTCGGCGAGCTGCGCCTGCCCTACATGCAGATCGCGCCCGGCCAGGACGGCGGGCCCGGTATGTACGTGCCCAACATCGTGCGCCAGACGCTGACGCTGACGGCGACCGATCGGGATGCCGCGGCGCCCGCTCTCGTCAGCGATGTGCCGCCGCCCCCGCCCGCCGCCGAAGACGACCCCTTCAAGCTCGGCCTCACGCTCTACTCCGCGAGCGGCGAGTTCCGCGCCGGATGGTACGACTTCGACAGCCTGCTCGCCCGGGTCGCCGAGCTGGGCATCGGTCCGGGCATCGAGATCGTCGCCTCCCAGGTGCTGCCGACCTACCCCGTCGTGTCGGACGACTTCGTGCGCAGCTGGCGCGCGGCCTTCGACAAGTACGGATTCGACGAGAGCTCGTTCGGCGCGAACCTCGACATGGGCCGCCGCCGCGATCGCGACATGACGCCCGACGAGGAGTTCGCGTTCAGCGAGGTGCTCTTCCGGGGCGCCAAGAGGCTCGGCTTCCCGCTCGTGCGCATCCAGAGCGCCAAGCCCGAGCTGCTGCGGCGCCTGCTTCCGGTCGCCGAGGAGCTCGGGCTCAAGCTCGCCTACGAGATCCACGCGCCGATGGGACCCAACGCCCCCGAGGTCATGAAGGTGCGCGACGTATACGCGCAGCTCGACTCGCCGCTGCTCGGCTTCGTCGCCGACTTCTCGTCGACGATGCATGCCATGTCGCCGACGCTGCTGCGCGCGGTGCGCAAGGCGGGGCTGGATGACGCGTCCGTCGAGCGGATGCAGCAGATCTGGGCCACGGACGCCCCGATGCGCGAGCGCCAGCAGGAGTTCATCGGCTACCTGCAGTCCCGCGACTTCGACCCGGGCCGCCTCGGCTCGTTCGCGCACCTCGCGTTCAACATGCACGGCCACGTCGACCCGCGCGAGTGGGCCGACATCATGCCGCAGATCCTGCACGTGCACGCCAAGTTCTACGACATCGACGAGAACGGTCAGGAGCCGGCCATCGACTACCCGGAGCTCGTGCGCGTGTTCGTGGAGGGCGGCTACCGCGGCTACTGGTCGAGCGAGTGGGAGGGCCACGCGTTCGCCGAGACCGGCGAGGTCGACCCGCTGCTGCTCGTCCGCAAGCAGCACGACCTGATCCGCTCGAGCATGCTGACGGCTCGTCAGCCGGCGTAGGGCCACCCCTTCCCGGCTTATGTCTCACATCCAAACTACTTATGTGTCTTTTCGACGCATCGCTGGAATACTGAAACCACAGCAGGCAGCTCGATGAATGAGTCGCCGACAACGAAGTCAGAAAGGCTGGACATGACCAAGCACCGCAGCACCCGAGCACTGCGGATCGGCGCACTCGCCGTTCCCGTCATCGGGGCGCTCATCCTGGCAGGCTGCTCCGGCAGCGGTGGCGGCGAAGGCGACGGCGACGGCGGCTCCGAGGGAGCGGCCGAGTTCTCGTTCACGTTCGCGACCTCCAACAACCTCGAGAGCCCCTACGAGACCCTCGCGAAGGCCTATATGGAGGCCAACGAAGACGTCACCATCACGACCAACCCCACGCCCAACGACAAGTACGGCGAGACCATCCGCACCCAGTTCCAGGCCGGCAACGCCGCGGACGTCGTCCAGACCACCCCCGGTTCCGGTGACGCGCGCGGCATCATCCCGCTTGCAGAGGCCGGCTTCCTCGAGCCGCTCGGCGGCACGGCCGCTGGCCTCGTACCCGAAGGCAGCGAGACGATCTTCGAGATCGACGGCGAGGTGTACGGCCAGCCGATGGACTTCACGATCGCGGCAGTCGTGGCCAGCATGGGCACGGCCGCGATGAACGGCCTCGACGGATGGCCGACCACGGAGGGTGACCTCTACGACGCGTGCTCGGCGCTCGCCGCCGACGGCAAGTCGCTCCTGGCGCTTGCCGGCGC
>DASUQB010000199.1:0-4399 GCA_036280835.1 Microbacterium sp.
CGTGCTGTCGATGATCCTGGGCGAGCTCGTCCCCAAGAACTTCGCGCTGGCTCTGCCGCGCCAGACGGCCAAGCTGGTGCTGCCCTTCCAGGTGGGGTTCACGACCGTCTTCCGGCCGGCGATCGTCGTGCTCAACGGCAGTGCCAACGGCGTCCTCAGGGTGATGGGCATCGAGCCGAAGGAGGAGCTCTCGGGCGCGCGCACGGCCGAGGAGCTCTCATCGCTCGTGCGCCGATCCGCCAGCGCGGGGGTGCTCGAGGAGGACACCGCGTCGCTGCTGGCTCGCAGCCTCAGCTTCTCGCGCCTCAGTGCGGCCGACGTCATGACGCCGCGGCCGAGCGTGCATGCCGTCGCGGCCGGCGACTCGGCGGATGACGTCATCCAGCTCGCCCGGCGCACCGGGCACAGCCGCTTCCCCGTCTACGACGAGTCGATGGACGACATCGTCGGCGTCGTGCACCTCAAGGCCGCCGTCAGCGTGCCACGCGCGCGCCGGGGCGACGTGCCGGCGGCAGCCCTTGCCACCGAGCCTCTGCGGGTGCCCGAGACCGTGCACCTCGACGCGCTCATCGCGGAGCTGCGGGCCCGCGGGTACCAGATGGCCGTCGTGGTCGACGAGTACGGCGGCACGGCGGGCGTCGTGGCCCTCGAGGACCTCGTCGAGGAGATCGTCGGCGAGGTGTCGGACGAACACGACCGCAACCGCGCCGGCGTCGTGCGCGGCGCCGATTCCCTCACCTTCCCGGGCGAGCTGCGGCCCGACGAGCTGCTGGACCGCACCGGCGTGCGAGTGCCGGAAGGCGACGTGTACGACACGGTCGGCGGGTTCATCATGAGCGTGCTCGAGCGCATCCCCGCAACAGGCGACGAGATCCAGATCGAGGACGGCACCCTGAGCGTGCAGCGCATGGACGGGCGCCGCGTCGATCGCGTGCGCTTCACCCCCATCCCGATGCCGGTGGGCGCCGAGGCGGGTGAGCGCGATGAGTGACTGGGCCGGAATCGCATGGCTCGTCGTGCTGCTCGCGTTCAACGCCTTCTTCGTCGGCGCCGAGTTCGCCGTCATCTCCGCGCGTCGATCGCAGATCGAGCCGCTCGCCGAGCGCGGGTCGCGCTCGGCCAAGACGGCCCTCTACGCCATGGAGCACGCGACGCTCATGCTGGCGACTTCGCAGCTCGGCATCACGATCTGCTCGCTGCTGATCCTGAACGTGTCCGAGCCCGCCATCCACCACCTTCTCGCCGAGCCCCTCGCGCTGACGGGGATGTCGGAGGGCACGGTCGACATCGTCTCGTTCATCGTCGCGCTGCTGCTGGTCTCGTACCTGCACGTCGTGTTCGGCGAGATGGTGCCGAAGAACCTCGCGTTCTCGGTGCCGGACCGTGCGGTGCTGATGCTCGCGACCCCGCTCGTCTGGGTCTCGAAGATCTTCCATCCCGTGATCTGGGTGCTCAACTGGCTGGCGAACGGCGTGCTGCGCCTCTTCCGCGTGGAGCCCAAGGACGAGGCCGCGTCGACGTTCACGCTGGAGGAGGTCGCGACGATCGTCAACCAGTCGCGCATCGAGGGAGTGCTCGACGACGCGTCGGGCACCGTGGCCGCGGCCGTGGAATTCACCGACAAGAAGGCGATGGACATCGCCGTGCCGCTGTCGCAGATCGTGACGCTGCCCGAATCGACGACTCCGGACGAGATCGAGCGGGCCGTGGCGAAGCACGGCTTCTCCCGCTACGTCATCGTGGATGCCGCAGGCGTGCCGCTCGGCTACGTGCACCTCAAGGACATCCTGCGGGCCGCCGAGGGGCCGGGCTCGGACGCCACGGTGGCCAAGCCGCTGCCGGCCAAGCGCATCCACCACATGGTGCCCGTGCTGGAGACGACCGACCTCGAGGACGCGCTCGCGCTGATGCGACGGGCGGGCCGCCACCTCGCACGCGTGGTGGATGCCGCGGGCGAGACCACCGCGGTGCTCTTCCTCGAGGACATCATCGAAGAGCTCGTGGGCGAGGTGCAGGACGCCACCAGACGCGCCCGATAGCCGGCGCCGGCGGATCGAGCGGATCGCGGCGGGCGAGCACCCCGAGGCGGTCGACGCTCGGCAGTAGCATCTGGCCATGGCGGCGTTCCGAATCGATGTGCCCGACGCGGTGCTGCAGGACCTCTCCCAGCGGCTGGCGCGCACGCGCTGGCCGGACTCGATCACGGGCGAGGACGACGACTGGTCGTGGGGCACTCCGGTCCCGGCGCTCCGCGCCCTCGTCGACCGGTGGCGGCACGGCTACGACTGGAGGGCGACCGAAGCGCGGCTGAACGCACTGCGGCACGAGCTGCTCGACATCGACGGCTTCGGCGTCCACGTGGTGCGAGCGGGCACCCGCGGCGCGACGCCGCTCCTGCTCCTGCACGGCTGGCCGGATTCGTTCCTGCGGTTCGAGAAGGTCCTCCCCCTCCTGTCCGAGCGGTTCGACCTCGTGATCCCGAGCGTCCCGGGCTACGGCTTCACCGAGCGCCCGGCGTCGCCGGGGTACGGGCCCGACCGCGTCGCCGACCTGTTGGCCGGCACGATGTCCCGGCTGGGCTTCGCGTCCTTCGGCGTGCACGGCGCCGACATCGGCAGCACGATCGCCGAGGCGGTGGCCCTGCGTCATCCGGGCCGGGTGATCGGGCTGCACCTCGGGGACGTGCCGTTCTGGCACCGCTACACGGTGGACCCGGCGACGTTGGATGCCGGGGAGACCGCGTACACGGCGGCCATGGCCGAATGGTTCCAGACCGAGGGCGCCTACGCCCTCCTCCAGCGGACGAAGCCGCAGACCCTCGCCTACGCCCTGACCGATTCACCCGTGGCACTGGCGGCCTGGTACCTCGAGAAGTTCCGCGCCTGGAGCGACAACGGCGGCGACGTCTCCTCCCGCTTCACCCTGGACGAGCTGATCGATGGCCTCATGATCCACTGGGTCACCGGCACCGCCGGCTCCGCCGCGCGCTATTACCGCGATGCCTCCCTGCGGCAGATCGATCCCGCTTCCCGGGTGGGCGTCCCGACGGGCTTCGCGATCTTCCCGCACGACATCCACCCGGCGCCCCGGCAGTTCGCGGAGCGGTTCTTCGACGTGCGCCGGTGGACCCGGATGCCGCGCGGCGGCCACTTCGGTCCCTGGGAGGAGCCCGCGGCCTTCGCGGGGGAGCTGACCGCGTTCTTCGACGAGCTCGCGGGCGCCGGCACGGAGAGCTCCGGCTGAGAGGGGATCGGCGTCTAACTCGCCCAGCGGGCGCGCTGGTACTGCGCAGGCCAGTAGTCGATCTCGATGCCCAGCTCGTGGGCCGCCCGCAGCGCGAAGTGCGGGTCGCGCAGCCATTCGCGGCCGACGAACACCGCGTCGGCGTCGCCGGCGCCGAGGACCGCCTCGGCGTGCTCGCCGCTCGTGATCATCCCGACCGCTGTGACCGGCACCCCGGCCGTCGCGCGGATCTTCGCCGCGAGCGGCACCTGGTATCCGGGGGACACCTCGATCACCTGATGGGCCACGAGGCCGCCGCTGGAGACGTCGATGAGGTCGGCCCCGGCATCCACCGACCACTTCGCGACGAGCGCGGCCTCGTCGACGTCGAACCCGCCGTCCGCCGCGTCGGTGGCCGAGATCCGGACGATGAGGGGGAGGGACTCTCCCGCGGCCTCCCGCACCGCGCGCACGACACGCAGGAGAAGACGCGCGCGGTTCTCGAGCGACCCGCCGTACTCGTCGTCGCGGGTGTTCGAGAGCGGCGAGAGGAACTGGTGCAGCAGGTAGCCATGGGCTCCGTGCACCTCGAGCACGTCGAAGCCGGCGTCGATCGCCCGCCGCGCCGCAGCCACGAAGTCGTCCACCACCGCGTCGACGCCTGCCCCGTCCAGAGCGGTGGGCGCGGCGAAGCCCTCGTACGCGAGGTCGGACGGCGCGACGGTCTGCCATCCGCCCTCCTCCGGTGCCACGCTCCCGCGGCGACCGGAGAACGGCCACCAGGTGGACGCCTTGCGGCCGGCGTGCGCGAGCTGGATGCCGGCCGCCGAGCCGCGGTCGTGGATCGCCGCGACGATCGGCGCCCAGGCGTCGCGCTGATCGTCGGTCCAGATCCCCGTGTCCCGGGGCGAGATGCGGCCCTCGGGCGACACGGCGGTCGCCTCGGCGACGACGAGCCCCGCGCCGCCCGACGCGAACTGCGCGAGGTGCGTGTGGTGCCACTCCTGGGGCGTGCCGTCGACGGCGCTGTACATGCACATGGGCGAGACCCAGAGCCGGTTGCGGAGGATGATTCCCCGGAGGGCCATGGGGGAGAAGAGGATGCTCACGGAGTCTCCGAGGTCGAGGCTAACGTGGGGGCATGACGGAGCCCCACGCGTGGACGCGCGCTGACGCG
>DASUQB010000200.1:0-7344 GCA_036280835.1 Microbacterium sp.
GCTTCTCGATGCAGGCCGCCGAGGGCGTGCCGATCGAGATCGTCGTGGTCGTCCAGGCGCTGATCGTGCTGTTCATCGCGGCACCGCCGCTCGTGCGCACCATATTCTTCCTGCCCTCACCCGAGCGCGATCAGCGCCGCCGTGAGAAGGCCCGCAAGAAGCAGCTCAAGGCCGAGGCAGGGGCGGTGGCGAAATGACCCTCATCGCAGAAGGCGCGCTCGCCGTCGAGACTCCCGCCAAGGCCGAGGTGCGCAGCTGGAAGGCGCCGATCGCCCTGGGGATCTTCACGGTGCTCTACGCGATCCTCATCCTGGCGGCGCCGCGCGCCGGCGTCACGACGTTCCGCATCTCGACCCAGGCCGACGCCCTGCAGCTGCCGGAGGTCGTGCTGCCGGTCGTGCTCACGACGTGGGTCGTCTTCGCGCTGATGGTGATGCTGACCGTCTTCTCGGTGATCCTCGTGCGCGGGTACCGACGCACCCCGCTGTGGCTGATCGCGGCCTACATCATCATCGCGGTCGTCGGGTTCCTCACCTGGGCCGCATCCGGGGAGACCATCCCGGTGGCGGGACTGCTGGCCGGCGCGGTCGCGCTCGCGATCCCGCTGATCTACGGCGCGCTCGCCGGCGTGATCGGCGAGCGGGCGGGCGTGGTGAACATCGCGATCGAGGGTCAGCTGCTCGCCGGCGCGTTCAGCGCCGCGGTGGTCTCGTCGATCACCGGCCAGCCGCTGCTGGGACTGATCGCCGCGATGGTCGCCGGCGTGCTCGTCGCGTTCGTGCTGGCCTCGTTCGCGATCAAGTACCTCGTCGACCAGGTCATCATCGGCGTGGTGCTGAACGTGCTCGTGATCGGCCTGACGAGCTTCTTCTACTCGCAGGTGCTGCAGCCCAACCAGGCGCTGCTCAACTCGCCGCCCCGCTTCCCGCGCATCCCGATCCCGTTCCTCAGCGAGATCCCCGTCATCGGTCCGGTGCTGTTCCGTCAGACGATCATCGTGTACCTGATGTACATCGCGGTCGCGGTGGTGTGGTTCGCGATGTTCCGCACGAAGTGGGGTCTGCGACTGCGCGCGGTCGGCGAGCACCCGCAGGCCGCCGACACCGTCGGCATCAAGGTCAACCCGACCCGGTTCTGGAACGTGCTGCTGGCCGGGGCGATCGCGGGACTCGGCGGCACGGTCTTCACGATCGGCAACGGCATCGCCTTCAACAAGGAGATGACGGCGGGCGCCGGCTTCATCGCCCTCGCCGCGGTCATCTTCGGTCAGTGGGACCCGATCAAGGCGACGCTCGCCGCGCTGCTCTTCGGATTCGCCTCGAACCTGCAGAACACCCTGAGCGTCATCGGATCGCCGGTGCCGAGCGAATTCATGCTGATGCTGCCCTACCTGGTGACGATCTTCGTGGTCGCCGGGGTGGTCGGCCGATCGAGGGCACCCGCGGCCAGCGGCAAGCCATATGTCAAGGGGTGACGCGATGACCGACATCGACTGGGACGAGCTGCGCGCCGTCGCGACCGAAGCGATGCGCAAGGCGTACGCGCCCTACTCCCGCTTCCGGGTCGGGGCCGCGGCGCTCGTCAGCGACGGGCGGATCGTGTCCGGCTGCAACATCGAGAACGCCTCATACGGGGTCACCCTGTGCGCCGAGTGCGCCCTCGTGGGAGACCTCTTCATGTCGGGCGGCGGGCAGCTCGTGGCGTTCGTCTGCGTCGACGGCGAGGGACGAACCCTGATGCCGTGCGGCCGGTGCCGCCAGCTGCTCTTCGAGCACGCGATCCCCGGGATGCTGCTCGAGACCGTGTCGGGCATCCGCACGATCGACGAAGTGCTTCCCGACGCCTTCGGTCCCCGCGACCTGGAAGAGGCCGCGCGGTGACCGCTCGCCAGGCCGAGGGACACGGCGGCATCGAGCCGTTCGACGCCGTCGATGTCATCCGGGCGAAGCGCGACGGCGATCCCGTGCCCCACGACGCCCTGCGCTGGATGATCGACGCCTACACCCGGGGCTACGTCTCCGACCCGCAGATGTCCGCGTTCGCGATGGCGGTGCTGCTGAACGGGATGGCGCGCGACGAGATCCGCGTGATGACCGACGCGATGATCGACTCCGGCGAGCGGATGAGCTTCGAGGGCCTCGGGAAGAAGACCGTCGACAAGCACTCCACCGGCGGCGTGGGCGACAAGATCACCCTGCCGCTCGCCCCGCTGGTCGCCGCGTTCGGCGTCGCCGTGCCGCAGCTCTCCGGGCGCGGGCTCGGCCACACCGGCGGCACGCTCGACAAGCTGGAGTCGATCCCCGGCTGGCGGGCGGCCCTCTCCAACGAGGAGCTCGTCGAGCAGCTGCGCGATGTCGGGGCGGTCATCTGCGCCGCGGGCTCCGGGCTCGCACCGGCCGACAAGAAGCTCTACGCGCTGCGCGATGTCACCGGAACCGTCGAGGCGATCCCGCTGATCGCGTCGAGCATCATGTCGAAGAAGATCGCCGAGGGCACCGACGCGCTCGTGCTCGACGTGAAGTTCGGCTCGGGCGCGTTCATGCGCGACATCGACCGGGCGCGCGAGCTCGCCCGCACGATGGTCGAGCTCGGCACGGACTCGGGCGTCGCGACGACCGCCCTGCTGACCGACATGAACACCCCGCTGGGCCTCGCCATCGGCAACGCCAACGAGGTGCGCGAATCGGTCGAGGTGCTCGCGGGCGGGGGACCGGCGGATGTCGTCGAGCTGACCGTCGCGCTCGCGCGGGAGATGCTCGCCCTGGCCGGGCAGCCGGACGCGGACGTCGAAGCGGCCCTCGCCGACGGGCGCGCCATGGATTCCTGGCGGGCTCTCATCAGCGCGCAGGGCGGCGATCCGGATGCCGCGCTCCCGACGCCCCGGGAGACCCAGACCATCACCGCAGACCGCGGCGGCGTCGTGGACCGGATGGAGGCGCTGCCCTTCGGCATCGCCGCCTGGCGGCTCGGCGCCGGCCGGGCGCGGGCACAGGACCCCGTCATCCACGCCGCCGGCATCGACCTGCACGTCAAGCCCGGCGATGCCGTGACGGCCGGTCAGCCGCTGTTCACCCTGCTGGCCGACGACCCGTCCCGGTTCGATCGTGCGCTCGGCGCGCTCGAGGGCGCGTGGGGGATCGGCGACGCCGCCGCGACGGCGCTCGAGCGCGGCCCGCTCGTGCGCGAGCGCATCTCGGTCTGACGACCCGCCGGACCGCCTCCGGCATCCCCTCTTCGCCACAACCCCCAACAAAGGAGACACCATGTCGATCGATCAGACGGGGGACCCGCGCGTGCAGGGCACGTCCATCCGGAGCCTGCCGAAGGTGTCGTTGCACGATCACCTCGACGGGGCCGTCCGGCCCGCGACGATCATCGAGCTCGCCGACGGCATCGGCCTCGAGGTCCCGGAGAGGGATCCCGCGGCGCTGGCGGACTGGTTCTCGGAGAAGAGCGACTCCGGCTCGCTCGTGGAGTACCTCAAGACCTTCGACCTCACCACCGCCGTCATGCAGACCCGGGAGGGGCTCACCCGCGTGGCCCGCGAGTTCGTGGAGGACCTGGTCGAGGACGGCGTCATCTACGGCGAGGTGCGCTGGGCGCCCGAGCAGCACCTGGCGGCCGGTCTCTCGCTCGAGGAGGCGGTCGACGCCGTGCAGGCCGGCATCGAGGAGGCCGAGGACGGCGCGGAGCGCGGCGGCCGCGGCATCCGCGTCGGACAGCTGATCACGGCGATGCGCCACACCGACCGCTCCCTGGAGATCGCGAAGCTGGCCGTGGCGTACCGCGGCCGCGGGGCCGCAGGGTTCGACATCGCCGGGCCCGAGGACGGCTTCCCGCCGTCGCGACACCGCGAGGCGTTCGACTACCTCGCGTCGGAGTTCTTCCCCGTGACCGTCCACGCCGGCGAGGCCGCCGGCCTGGACTCGATCCGCTCGGCCCTGATCGACGGCCGCGCCCTGCGCCTCGGGCACGGCGTGCGCATCGCCGAGGACCTCGAGGTCGTCTCGCGCTCGGGCGAAGAGGTCATGGTGCAGTTCGGCGACCTGGCCCGCTGGGTGCGCGACCGGGAGATCCCGCTCGAGCTGTCCCCGTCATCCAACCTGCAGACCGGCGCCATCGCGGCGTGGGGGACCGAGCTCGGCGACCACCCGTTCGATCTGCTCTACCAGCTGGGGTTCGCCGTCACCGTCAACGTCGACAACCGCACGATGAGCCGTACGTCGCTGACCCGCGAGCTCGGGCTGCTCGTCGACACCTTCGACTACGAGCTCGACGACCTGGAGACGTTCCAGCTCAACGCCGCCGCGGGCTCGTTCCTGCCCGTCGAGGAGCGCGAGGAGCTCATCGACCTCATCGTCGACGGCTTCGACGCCTGAGCTCCTCTTGCATGTCCCAGTTGGGCCGCTATGACTTGTACGGAAAGCGGCTCAAGTGGGACATCGGCGATCCCTAGTTTGAGCATGTCCCACTCCGGCCGCGAACGGCGCGGCCATGGCGGCTTAACTGGGACATACTCAAAGACCGGCGGTTCCTCCCCAAACTGTCCGGGCGGGCGGCTTCTCACCTTCCGCTCGGCGTCGGCGTTTGGGACGGGGGACGGCGGATGACGATGATGGATGCCGCGACGAGTTGAACTGCCCTCCGGACTTGTGGGGCGGGCCTTCTCCGTCCAGGAAGCGACGGAGCTGGGCGTCACTCGCGGGAGGCTGGACGGACCTGACCTCGTCATACCGTTCCGCGGTGTCCGCGACCGCAGGGTCGAGGAACCGCTGACGCTAGAGCAGCGCTGCCGTCAGTACGCCGTCAGGATGAAGCCGTGGCACTTCTTCAGCCACGAGACCGCGCTGGCGCTGCAGGGCGTTCCTACTCCGCGGCACCCGCATGCCATCCGGATACACGTCTCGGCTCACAGACCGCAGCGGGAACCGCGGCTCACCGGTGTGGTGGGACACCGTCTGCAGACGCGTGACGACGCCTCGCGGCAGGTCGGCGGCTTGCGCGTCGAGCACGTGGTGCGGGCCTGGCGCCAGGTCGGAGGATTCTGGCCAGTGGACGACTTGGTGGCCGCGGCGGATCACATCGTCGGGCGCACATCTCTGGCGACGATCGACGATCTCCGCACCGAGGTCACGGTGATGAGGGGCCCGGCCTCGGCTCAGTTGCGGCGGGCGCTCCGCCTCGTACGAGCCGGCTCGGAGTCGCCGGAAGAGTCGAGGCTGCGCCTTGTCCTCGGCCGGGCGGGCCTGCCCGAGCCCGAACTGAACTGGGTCTTGCGTGACGGGAGCGGCCGCCACGTGGCCCGACTCGACCTGGCGTTCAGACGCTGGCGCGTCGGCGCGGAGTATGACGGACGTCATCACGAACTGGACGCCGACCAATTCGCGAGGGATGTCGATCGCGAGGCGGACGTCAGGCGTCAGGGCTGGGAACTCGTCCGGGTGCTCCGACATCACCTTCGGGGTGACGGTCGCGCTGCCGTCAGGCTCGTGCGAGAGGCGCTGGAGCGCGGAGGATGGCGCTCCTCCTGACGTCCGTGCACCGTTCCGCGGCCACCTGGCCGCGCCGCGCGGCCGAGCTTGGACATTACGCCCGACCACGCAGTTCATGTCCCACTTGAGCCGGTATGCCGCCGGCTGAGGCGGCCAAACTGGGACACGAACGATCCTCTCAGCCGGCGGGCTGGAGGAGGAAGGGCGCCAGCGCGTCGGTGATCTGCTGTCGCTGGTCCTCGGCCGGGATCGTCGCCTCGCGGTCGCCGTCCTGGGGGCCGTAGGCGCCGAACCCCGCGTGATTGCCGCCCTCGATGACGACGTAGACGGTGTCGGCGGGCAGAAGGTCCGCCGCGTCGTCGATCTTCTGCGCCGTGGTCAGGCCGTCCTCGGACCCCGAGATGCTCAGCACCGGCAGCCCGGACCGGGAGAGGTCGTTGGCGCAGTAGCTCGCGAACAGCACGAGACCCTCGCTGGCCTCTGCGAGCTGGCAGGCGCGCACGCCGCCGAGGGAGTGCCCGCCGACCGACCAGTCGTCGATGCCCGGCGCGAGGTCGGTGAAGGTCGACAAGGGACGCACGTCGAAGAACGCGAGGTTGAGCGTGGGCTTGGTGATGACGACGGTGACGCCCTCCTCGACCGTCCCGGCGAGGCTCGCGGCGTAGGCGACCGGCTCCACCTTGGCGCCGGGGATGAACACCAGTCCGGTGTCGGATCCACCGGATGCCGGTGCCATCACCCAGGCCGCGCCGGCGTCGGTGAGCGTCACCTCGGGGTTGGCGCGCACCTCGGCGAGCGCTTCCGGCTCGGCCGCCATGACGCCGATGTTCGCGAAGAGCAGGATGCCGATGACCATCAGCACGATCAGCGCGCCCAGCGTGCCGAACACCCAGGCGAGAATCCGCCGCGCGCGGCGCTTCGTCGGAGCGGCGTTCTGCGGCGGGGTGTCGGAATCGGACGACGGAGCGGGCGAGGTGTCGGGGGTCACCGAGTCAGGCTACGTGAGCTCCGACTGCCTCTGGGCCACGAGGGCCTGCACGCGCGGGAACAGCGGGTGGGACGGCTCGAGACCCGTCACCGCGGCCGTGAACGTCGCGGCGTCCTGTTCCCGCAGCATCCGCTGCAGGTCGACGGCCTGCGGGTCCTCCGTGTCGTCGAAGGCCAGCGCGGCGCCCATGGCCCCGAGGAGCGCATCGACGCCGAGGCCCTGCTCGGCCGCTTCGGCCGCGGGTCCGACGAAGCGCTCGTTCCTCGACAGCTTGCGGAGGGGCTGACGGCCCACCCGCCACACGGTGTCCGGCAGCGCCGGATTGCGGAACCGGTGCAGGATCGTCGCGCGGTACGCCGCGAGGTCGGCGGGGTCGAGCCCGTGCTTGACGGCGAGCAGCGCGGATGTCTCCTCGAGGGCGGCCGCGACGCGCGCGGCGATCGCGTCGTCGGCGAGGGCATCCGAGATCTTCTCGACCCCCGCCTGCGCGCCGAAGTACGCCGTCGCGGCGTGCCCGGTGTTCACCGTGAAGAGCTTGCGCTCGATGTACGGCGCGAGGTCGTCGACGAAGTGCGCGCCCGGGATGCGGGGCGGCTCGTCGCCGAACGGGGGCCGCTCGATCGCCCACTCGTAGAACGGCTCGACGGTGACGTCGACGCCCTCGCCGGAATCCTGGGCGGGCACGATGCGGTCGACCGCGGTGTTCGCGAAGACCGCGCGGGCGGCGAGTCCGTCCCACGCGTCGCCGGCCTGCGAGCGGATCTCGTCACGCAGCAGGTCGGTCGCGTTGATCGCGTTCTCGCAGGCCATGATCTGCAGGGGAGGGGCCGAGTGATCGCGCATCGCCAGCCCGGCCAGCACCAG
>DASUQB010000201.1:0-12961 GCA_036280835.1 Microbacterium sp.
TTCGCGCGGGCGACCTCGGTGGCGGCATCCGATCGCCGCGGGAAGCGGAGCAGCGAGTAGTTGCCTCCCCGCGCCACCTGGGCGGCGAGCCGGACGTTCTCGAGCACGCTGAGGCGCGGGAAGATGCTGGAGGTCTGGAACGTCCGTCCCAGACCCGCCCGCGCCCTCTTCGGCACCGACATGCCGGTGAGGTCGGCGCCGTCCATCAGGATGCGCCCCGACGTCGGCTTCATGACGCCGGAGATCACGTTGAACAGCGTGGTCTTCCCGGCGCCGTTCGGCCCGATGACGCCGACCAGCGATCCGGCCGGGACGTCGAGGTCCACATCCGTGAGGATGGTCGCGCCGCCGATCTGCAGGCTCAGGCCTTCGATCTTCAGCGCGGACGGGACAGGGGTGCTCATGATGCCTTTCGACGAGGTTCCTTCGGAAGCGTGCGACGGATGCCGTGAGGCGCGGTTTACGGCGCCTCGGGCGGTGCCACCTCGTCGGCGGCCGCCGTGTCGACGAGCTCGGGGGCGAACGACCCGCCGTCGGCGACGAGCTTCGCCTGGTACATCTCCTGGATGAGGGCGTGGTCGCCCTCACGCACCGTCATCGCACCCTTGGGTCCGTCGAACTCGTAGCCCTCGAGTGCACCGATCATGGCATCCACGTCGCCCTTGCCCTCCTTGATCGCCTGCACGATCATGAGCGCCGCGTTGAAGCCGTCGGGGCTGAAGAGGTCGGGCGTGCCGCCCGCTTCCTCGATCGCCTCGATCATGGCCGTGTTGACCTCGTTCTCGTTCGCGCCGGGGAAGTAGTGGTTGAGGAAGCTGATCTTCTCGGATGCCTCGCCGTAGGCGCCGAACGTCGCCGAGTCGCCGAGGCCCGTGACCACCGGGATCGCGTCGAGCACGCCCTGCTGGCTCATCGCCTGCCACATGGCGCCGGAGGTGGCGCCCGCCCACGCCACGAAGACGAGGTCGGGGTCGCCCGCGAGCACCTGCTGCGCGAACGGCGTGAACTCGGTGACGTCCTCGGCGACGAGCACCGAATCGACGGTCGCGCCCTGCTCGCCGAGGATCGCCTTCACGGCGGCCTCGTTGCCCTGGCCGAAGGCGCTGTTCTGCGCGAAGACCGTGATCTTCTTGCCGTCGAGGTCGTCGAGGAAGGTGCCGGCGGTGGCGACGTCCTGCGCGCTCTGGCGGCCGGAGCGGAACGTGTACTCGTTGATGCCGGTGAGGGCGTCCGCTGCGGCCGGACCGGAGACGAAGAGCACCTCGTTCTGCGCGGCCTGCTCGGCAACGGCCAGGGCCACCCCCGAGGAGGCGCTGCCGGCGATGATGTTGACGCCCGCGCCGATCAGCTCCTTGACCGCGGTGACCGCCTTGTCCGGGTCACCGGCGTCGTCGGCGTACTCGATGACGATCTTGGTGCCGTCGACCTCCTCGGTGCCCTCGGTGGCGTAGTCGAGGCCCGCCTTGAAGCCGTCGAGGTACTGCTTGCCGTAGCTGGCGAGAGGCCCCGTTTCACTCGTGACGATGCCGACCGTGACCTCTTCGGGGCCCGTCGACGCGTCGCCGGCCCCGCCCGTCTCGGTCGGCTGCGGCGCGCACGCCGCCAGCACGAGTGCGGCCGTGGCGACCACGGAGCCGAGGATCAACTTCTTCGTAACGCGCATGTGCGTGCCTTTCACCATTGGAAGGTTCGTTGCCTGGAGGGATGCCAGACCTGAGATGTGATTCAGGTATTCGCAAGCGTACGAATCAGGTGCGCTGCGGTCAAGCCGAGACGCGCCGGCATCCCGAGTCGTTACCGATTCGGGATGCCGGCGCGCGAGCGATCGCGCAGCCTATGAGCTGCGACGTCTCGGCTTGTCCTCCCCGGCCTTCGGCGCATCGACCGAGACGTCGATGAGCGCCTGTCCCCGGTCGGTCGACCAGATGGCCTCGAGCCCGCGGTCGCCGTGCTGCGAGGCGCGCACCGCGCGCTCGTCGGCCCAGCCGTTGAGACGATGCCCGGCGTGCCCGCGCACGTGCTCGAATCCCACGTCCGGCAGGCCGGCCGCGCGCCTGGCATCGCGGGCGACGATGAGCGCCTCGAGGATGTCGGCGTTCTTCGTCGGCTCCTTCGTGCTGGTCTTCCAGCCCCGGCGCTTGTGCGCGTCCATCCACTTTGTGTACGTGTTGATCGCGTACATCGAGTCGGCCTGGATCAGCAGGTCCTCCACGTGCGCGTGGTCACGGATCGCGTACAGCACCGCGAGCAGCTCACCGATGTTGTTGGTGCCGGCGGCGAGCGATCCGGCCGCCCAGCGCCCGTCCTCGCCGACCCATGCCCAGCCCGCCGGGCCTGGGTTTCGCATGCAGGCGCCGTCCGTCGCGACGATGTACCGGCTCATTGTTCGATCCTCTCGGCTCCCCGACGACGGAAGCGGGGTGCCGGCCCGGCCGGCGGCACCCGCCAAAAAGGACCCCGTCTTCCGCATTCCGCTGAAGCCGGGGCCCTGTCCGTGCACCCCCTGGGACTTGAACCCAGAACCCACTGATTAAGAGTCAGTTGCTCTGCCGATTGAGCTAGAGGTGCGTGTGTCCGCGCCGAGGCGAACGAGGGTCAACATTACCATCACGGTTACGTCTCCCGCCAATCGAGGCCTCGTCGCGCCGGTATCCTGTAACGCGTGACCTCCCCCGCCCCGTCGCCCGCATCAGGCGTGCCTGCAGCCGGGGACCTGCAGGCCGACCTCGCCCTTGCCCTCCGGCTCGCCGATGCCGCCGATGCACAGTCGCTTCCCCGCTTCGATGCGGCGGATCTTCGCGTCTCCATGAAGGCCGACGCCTCGCATGTGACGGATGCCGACCTCGCCGTCGAGCGTGCGATCCGCGACCTGCTGGCGACCGAGCGCCCGGATGACGGCATCTTCGGCGAGGAGTTCGGAGCCGAGGGCTCCACGCTGCGTCAGTGGATCATCGATCCGATCGACGGCACCGCGAACTTCCTGCGCGGCGCGCCCGTCTGGGGCACGATGATCGCCCTCGCCGTGGAAGGGGTCCCGCGGGTCGGGGTCGTCAGCGCCCCGGCGCTGGGGCGCCGCTGGTGGGCGGCCGCCGGCCACGGCGCCTGGACGGCGACCGAGACGGAGCCGCGACGCCTGACGGTGTCATCCGTCGACTCGCTCGATGATGCGAGCGTCAGCTTCCAGAGCATCGGCCAGTGGGACGACGCCGGCTGGCTGGATGCCCTCGTCGCGCTGTCACGGCGCGTGTGGCGCGACCGTGCCTACGGCGACGTGTGGGCGTACATGCTGCTCGCGGAGGGCCGCCTCGACATGGTGGCCGAGTTCGACGTCAAGGAGTACGACATCGCTGCGGCGGTGCCGATCATCGCCGAAGCCGGCGGGCGGCTCACTGCGTTCGACGGCGCCGAGACGATCTCCGCCCGCTCGACACTGGCGACCAACGGCGTGCTTCACGACGCCTTCCTCGACTTCTTCCACGGATCCCCCGAGGATCCCGACGACTCCTCCCCCGACGCACTGCCCCCGGAGCCCCCACGATGACACCCCTTCACCGCCTCGGCGCCGCCCTCGCGATCGCCGCCGCGATGACCGTGGTCACGGCATGCGCCGCGCCCGCCCCCGCGCCTTCGGCGCTGCCGACGATCGAGCCCTCGGGCGCGAACACGCCGCCGCCTGCCGAACCGGACCCCGCCGAGACCCCCGTCGCGGGCAAGCCGACGTGCGAGACGATCATCCCCGCCGCGACCGTCGAGGACTTCAAGAGCGTCGCCTGGTCGTACGAGCAGGAGGACTTCCGCGTCGGCCCGACCGTCGTCGAGGGCGGTCTGCAGTGCGTGTGGGCGAACTTCTCCGGGCCGGCGACCGACCACGTGCAGATCTTCGGCTGGGCGCCGATCGAAGAGGACGCCGCCATCGAGGCACAGGAGGCGCTGATCGCCGAGGGGTGGGTGCGCGAGGATTCCGACGAGGGCGTCTACATCACCGAGAACCCCGAGACCACGCTCAGCACCGACTCCGAGGGCTACGGCTTGACCTATCTGTTCGGCGACGGCTGGGCGAAGGTCGCCGACACCAAGCAGGGCATCATCCTCGTCACGTGGGCCGGCTGACCCGCGCCGCGGACCGCGTCAGACGAACGAGAGCTCGCCCCGCACGATGGAGTCCCCGGAGTGCTGGGGGTCCCCGTCGATCGGCTCCTGCGAGATGTCCACGAGCACGTAGTCGCGGATATCGACGCCGTTGGGAATCGGGAAGGTCCCCTCTGTCCCATCCAGCACGCCGAGGCTGATGAGCGCGGTGGCATCGCTGTTGATGAGCCACACCTCGCGGTAGGTGTCCGGCGCGACCGGCGACTCGAGGCTCACGCGCACGACGAGCTCCCCATCGCGCTCCTCCTGCACCACGGCCGCCCCGATCGCGTCCTCGTGATCGGGGAACGGGTCGAGCTCCGCCTGCGCGACCTCGGTGAACGCGGTGCGGGAGGTCAGCGCCCAGCTGCCGACGCCGACGCCCGCGACCACCACGAGCGCCGCGGCGAGCACCCACATCAACCGGGAGCGACGACGGGGCTCGGCGGGCCTGGCGGGCTCCTCGGCGGCGGGGCGGGAGATCGAGGGCGGGGTGGATGCCGCGGCCGGAGCCCCGGCGGGTCCCGGCGCGCTCGCTGCGGCCGCCGGCTCGAAGCGCTCGGCGTCATGGGACTCGGCATCCGGGGCGTCGTTCGGGCGCTCAGCCACGACGACGGCGGATCCGAGACCGAGCTCGTCGCTGATGCGCGACCACACGATCTCCGGGGGCGTCTCCATCTCACCGGCGTCGATGGCCGAACGGCCGACGATGACCGTATGGCGCATCAGCGCGAGCTCGTCGGCGCACTCCGCGCACTCGGCCAGGTGGTCGGCTTCGTCATCGGACGCCACCGGCTCGCCCATGGCGAGCAGGGCGATCTGCTCGGGCTCAAGGTGCGACATGTGTGACCTCCAATCTGGTGCGCATGCGGGTGAGACTTCGGCGGATGTGGCTCTTGACGGTACCGAGCGGCATGTCCAGCCGCCTGGCTATCTCCTGATGGGTGAGGTCATCGAAGAACGCCAGCCGCATGACCTGCTGGGCGTCGGGCTCGAGACGCTCGATCTCCTGGGCGACCAGGAGCGTCTCGCCGAGGTCGACGTTCGGCGCCTGCACCAGGTCGTCCGGCCTCGTGACCCGCTGCAGCTGCTCCTGCAGGGCGCGGACGCGGGCCCGGGCCTCGTGGGTGTCGGCGATGCGCCGCTTGGCGATCGCGACGAGCCAGGTCGAGAGTCGCGCGCGGGCCGGATCGAACGATGCGCGCGACGTCCAGGCCGAGACGAAGGTCTTCTGCGTCACGTCCTCCGCGTCGCTGCGATCCCCGAGGGATCGAAGGGCGAGCGTGAAGATCACGGGCGACCAGCGCCGGTACACCTGCTCGAGCGCGCGTTCGTCGCCGGCGATGAAGCGGGCATCCCATGCCGCCTCGTTCTCTGGCTCGGTCACTGCACACCTCTGGTCGGCTGGTCGCTGAGTGTTCGTGGCATCCGTCGTCCGTCATGAAATCGGCTGGGCCACTGCGACGACGTTGTCGGCGTAGCGCCCGGTCGAGCTGTCGAAGGCTCCCCCGCACGTGATCAGCACGAGCGCTCTCGTGCCGGCACGGGCGAAGATCTCCTCCACCGGAAGCTCCTGCTTGGGATAGTACGTCACGCCGGCGATGGAGTAGCGGGCCTCGGTCCCATCGGCTGCCGCCACGACCACTTCGTTTCCCTCCGACAGATCACGGAGGCGCGCGAACGGGCCGACCGGATACTGCGGGGCGTCGATGTGGGCGGAGATGACGGTGTTCCCATCCGCGCTCCACGGGTCGGGCCCGAACCTGTACCAACCGCCGATCGCGGGATCGACGGGCAGCTCCATGAAGCCGCCGGGCTCGACCCCGACCGGGATCACCTCCATGTCGACCTCGATCTGGGCGATCCGCACCCGCACAGGAGGCATCGCCGCCCGAGCGGCCTGCGGCGTGGCGGTGACGATGGGGACGTCTGCCGCGGCCGTGGGCGCCGGCGTCGGTGACGCCGTCGGGGTCGGTGGAGAGGTGGACGCGCCCGCCCCGCTGGGGGTCGGGGCGGGCGCGCAGGCCGCGAGAGCGAGGATCAGCACCAGGGGTGCGATCAGGCGTGTCTTCACGTCTCGGTGCTCTCTCTCGGGCCCAAAGGGGCGTTCGTCAGGCGTCGATCTTCGCGGTGCGCGCGCGGCGCACCATGAAGACGGCGACGGATGCGGCGGCCGCGGCGAATGCGATGCCGATGATCCCGAACGCCTGGTTCATCGCGTCGCGCTCAGCGGCGTAGCCGGCGGTGCCGGAGTTGACGCCACCCGGCGTCGAGTGGCCGACCGTGATCTCCTGGGTGGCGAGGGCGAGGTTGCCGTCCTCGAGGCTGCCCCACGCGTAGGCCACGGTGAGCACGCCGTCCTTGACGGCCACGTCGGCCGGTCCGATGACCGGTTCGGTGGTTCCGGCAGCGGCGACGGACGCCGAGACGGTGCCGACCGGCAGGTTCAGGGTCGCCTCATCGGGGTTCACGAGGCTCGACACCACGGCGGTGCCGCCGGCGAGCACGTCGACCGCCGGGGCCGCGGCCACGTGCCGGACCGTCAGGCGGCCCTCGCCGGCCTTGGTCGTGGCGGTGTCGTTGGTGAAGAGGTTCAGCGCGGGCTCGCCGGCTTCGGTGAGGTTCGCCGTCGCGGTGTAGCTCGTGTTGGCGGCGAGCGGGACAGTCGCCGTCAGCACGGGAGCGCTGTCGTCCGCGGCGTCGGCCGCCGTCACGTTGATCTCGTACGTGCCCGCCGGCAGGTCGAGGGGCCCGGCGAGGGTGCCGGGTTCGAAGTCGTCGAGCGTCAGCTCGCCGTTGACGTACACGTCGACGGTCAGGCCGGGCACGGCGTGGAGCACGGAAAGGTCGGCACTGGTTGCCGAGATCGCCTGAGCCGGGGCTGCGAAGCCCGCCGCCACGACGAAACCGGCGACGACGCCGGCTGCGAGTGTCTTGCGCACGTTGGTCCTCCTTGGGGGGTGGGCGGGGGGTTCCGCCCGTTCAAGGAGTTCTTCCGGGCGCGAGCCCGCTTTGGATGCAGTCGCCGGGAAAAGACCGCGTAAACGTTCTGTTTCAGGGGTTCTCGGGCGCCCCGGCGCCCGGTACCGTGCTCCTCAGAGGTCGCGCCCTGATGCGGGGAGCGACCTTTCGCGCAGAAAAGCGGGACCGAGGTGAAGGAATGCACCACCTGCGGCCGCGAGTACCCCTCCACGCTCGAAGCGGCGCTCTGCGGAGACGTGGACGGCATGGAGTTCGAGGACCGCACCAACGGCACCATCTACAGGTCGCTGAACTGAGACCTGCGAGGCGTCTCCTCCCGGCATGGACCGGGAGGGGATGTCCTCTCCTCGACGGGGAGTCTCCAGGGGCGGGTCAGACCCAGCTGAGCATCACCGAGTGGCGCTTGCCCTCGACCAGCTTCGAGAAGCACCGCCATGCGACCGTCCGCTCCCCCGTTCCGATCAGCACCTGCGCCACCCCGCGCACGTCGTGCGCGATCACACCCTCCGCGGCGTCGAATTGCTCGACGTCGCGCACCGACATCTGCACGACCTCATCGATGGTCTGCTCCGCGCCGAGCGCCTTGTTGTAGGCGACCGTCGTTCCCGCGACCCGCAGGCAGGCGCTGGCTGCGTTCGCCGCCTCGTCGACGACGGGCTGGGCGCTGCATCCGCTCACGAGCAGCGCCGCCGCCAAGGCCGCGACGAGTGCCGATTTCCTCCCCATGCACGCAACGCTACGGCAGGGCGCGGATCAGGGCGCCCCTCTTGACATCGGCCGTCTCCCCGCGGCGGTCCGGATGGCGGCCGGCGGACTCCCACGGGCGGCACGGGGCTTCCGAGCCGTCCGCCGTCGCCATTGACACCTCCGCCCGCGCGCGGAATGCTCAGCGGCAAGGGGGCATCATGCGCCGCGAACGTCCGGGAGTCCCGATCGAAGAGATCCCGTCAGCGCCCAGACCCATCGAAGGGGTCGGAACGGCGATCGCCGCGTTCATCGGCGTGGCCGAGGAGGGGCCCTTCTCCCCCTCCTTCGTGCGGAGCCCGGATGAGTTCGCCCGTCGCTGGCCCGGCGATGCCGCGCTCGCGCAGGCGGTGCGGGGGTACTTCGACAACGGCGGCTCGCGGGCCTGGATCGCGCCGGTCGAACGACTGGAGCCTTCGATTGCGGGAGCGGCCGTCGAGGCGATGGACCGGGATGTGACGCTCGTCGCGATCACAGCCGACCCGGCCGCGCCGCCGGAGGTCATCGCCGCGGCCGCGCGGGCGATGTCCAACCGCCGCGCCTTGCTGCTGACGGAGGGGCCGTGGGCGGACGCCCAGTCCGCGATCGCGGCGATGACCGCCGATCCCGCCGGGGCCGTGGGCGCCGAGGGGCCGAACATCGCCGTCTACTGGCCCCGCGTCCGGCGGGCGCGCGGCGACGGCGGCGTTCAGGACATCTCACCACTCGGACCCGTCGCCGGGATGATCGCCCGCATCGATGCCACCCGTGGCGTGTCCAGGGCGCCGAGCGGGTCGGACGCGCGCCTCGCGGGCGTGATCGATCCGGCGGCTCGGGTGAGCACCGAGGAAGCCGGGATGCTCAACGGGATGGGTGTCAACGTCATCCGCTCGTTCCAGGGAAGGGGGACTGCCGTCTGGGGCGCCCGCACGCAGTCGACCGACAGCGAGTGGAAGTACGTCCCGGTGCGCAGGACGGCGCTGTACCTCGAGGAGAGCCTGGAACGTGGCCTGAGCTGGGTGGTGTTCGAGCCCAACGCCGAGCCGCTCTGGGGCGCCGTCCGGCGCCTGGTCACCGACTTCCTGCTCGGGCTCTACCGGGAGGGCGCGCTGCTCGGCACCAAGCCGGAGCAGGCGTTCTTCGTGAGGTGCGATCGCACGACGATGACGCAGGACGACATCGACGGCGGAAGGCTCGTGTGCGTCGTGGGGGTCTCGCTGGTCAGGCCGGCCGAGTTCGTGATCCTCCGGGTCGTCGTGCAGGCGGCGACGGCCGACGGCTAGCGCATGGGTCGCGGAGGCGATCGGATACGCAGCAAGGAGGCGGCTGTACACCCCGCCGGGACCGATCAAGGGACGGGCGCGGACTCCCGGCCGCGTATCACCTTGCCCGCCCGTCGCTCTTGTCACTAGGTTGAGCGCGAGTGCGCATCGTCCTGCGGTTGCCGAGGGGGTTGGTCATGCCTGAGATCGCGGAGGTGGCAGGCGCCGATAGGCGATTCTCGGAGAGCAGGAGCCCTTCGCTCTCGGTCACCATGACGGTGCTGGCGCAGGATCCCGAGGTCGTTTCGGACGGGCAGCCGTTGGCCGTGGCGATCGCCGTGCCCCGAGCGCGGCTGCAGCGCGGTCCGGCGAATCACCGGTTCCACGTCGTCGACGTGGGCGCGCGCGGCGTCGACGCCCGGGAACCCGTGCAGCTCCACCCCGAAGCCTCCCCGTGGGGCTACGTGGACCCCTGGGCGGAGTGCGGCGGCAGGCTGCCGGTCGAAGTGGTGACGACGCCGCGATTCCAGGCCCAGAACGTGTTCGCGATCGCGAGCCACACCCTGGCCCTCTTCGAGCGGAGCCTCGGCCGTCGGGTGCCGTGGCGCTCCGGCTGGCCGCACCTGTTCCTCGTGCCGCGCGGGATGCTCGGATCGAATGCGGCCTACGCACCCGACAAGCAGGCCGTGATCTTCGGCTGGCTGCCGGCCATCGGAGCGCTGCCCTCGGTCTACACGTGCCTGTCCTACGACGTGATCGCCCACGAAGTGAGCCACGCGGTGCTCGACGGGCTGCGCCCCCGCTACGTCGAGCCCGGACTTCCCGACCAGCTGGCGTTCCACGAGGCGCTCGCCGATCTCGTCGCCCTTCTCTCGGTGTTCGAATTGAAGGGCGTCGTCGAGCGGATCCTCGGCCGACGGGCGGGGCCTCGGATGACCTTCCCCTCCGATCGCGCGGCGAGGGCGGAAGCCGACCCGGAGCTGCGCCGGGAGAAGCGGATCGCGGGCCGGTCCGAGCTGCTGAAGGCCACCGCCCTCATGGGGCTGGCGGAGGAGCTCGGCCGGGCCCGCGCCCTGCGCAGCCGGGGTCCCGATCCCGGGCGCGAGCAGCTCCCGCTGCGACGGTCTGTGGCGCTGACGCCCGACCCCGCACTGCTGGATGCGGAAGAGTTCCAGGAATCGCACCGACGTGCCGAGATCCTCGTGGCCGCGCTCATGCAGACCCTCGCCGGCATGTGGGCCACGCGCATCGATGAGCTCGAGGCGACCGGCGGTCTGAGCACCGCGCGCGTCGCCGAGGAGGGGGTGCGCGCGGCGCGCCATCTTCTCGGCATGGTGCTGCGCGCCATCGACTACCTGCCGCCCGTGGAGCTCGAGTTCGCCGATGTCATCGACTCGATCATCACGGCCGACAAGCGACTCAGCCCCGACGACGAGTTCGGCTACCGCGACACCCTGCTCCGTGCCTTCGCCGGCTTCGGCATCACGCCGCCGCCCCACGGCATCATCGACGAGGACGGAGTCGCCGCCCCCGGCCCGGACGCGGAGGAGCTCGCCGACGGGGCGCCGCAGGATCCCGACGCACCGGCCGACGGCATCCAGTACGAGCAGACGAACTTCGCCTCGCTGCGCTCCAGCCCCGAAGAGGTCTTCGCGTTCATCTGGAACAACGCGGGGGCGCTCGGCATCGATGTGCGGCTGGCGACGCGCGTCGACCGCGTGCTCGCCACCACCCGTGTGGGACCGGACGGGCTCATCGTGAGTGAGATCCTCGCGGACTATTCGCAGACCCTCAGCACGACCGCCGGTCATCTGCCGGCCGGGATGACGGCCCCGGATGGGATGGATGCCGACGCCGCCGTGACGCTCTGGGGAGGCGGCGTTCTCGTCTTCGACCAGTTCGGACGGTTCCGGCTCCACCAGCGAAAGCCGATCCTCGACATCGATCGGCAGCAGCGCCGCCTGCAGGTCCTGTTCGATCGCGACACCCATGACACTCGCGGCGGCTTCGGCAGCTCGGACGGCGTCAGCCCTGACGAGCGCTTCGCCCTGCTGCACACGATGCGGTCGTCGGACTCATGGTGACCCCCGTCAGCGTGCGCGTGCGCACCTATCAGGTGGGCTTCGGCGACTGCTTCCTGATCACGGTGGGGTACCGCAGCCCCCTGGCGGATGGCCGCAGGGAGCGCCATCTCCTCGTCGACTTCGGCGCCAAGGTGCTCGCGAAGGGCGGGCCGACCATCGCTGATGTGGCCGAGAAGATCGCCGAGCACTCGGGCGGTCAGCTGGATGTCGTGGTGGTGACCCATCGCCATCAGGACCACGTGCGCGGCTTCGGCGACAAGAAGGCGCAGAAGCACCTCGACGCGCTGGCGCCGAGCATGATCATCCGTCCGTGGACCGACATGCCCGAGCCGGCGCGCGCGGGCCCCGACACCGGTCTCGGGCCCGACTCCCGTGGCTTCCTCGGCCTTCTCGACGCCCTGTCGGAGCACAGCCGCGCGGTCGACGACCAGTTCGCGCTGGACCAGCGGGTGCTCGCCGAACGCGCTCGGGCTCTCGCCCAGCTCGGCATCAGCAACGTCGACGCGCTCGCGATGCTCGATGTGTGGGTGCCCGCGGAACGCACCAGATGGGTGCGCGCCGGAGACGTCGTCGACATCGCGCAGATCGTGCCGGGCGTGCGCCTGGAGGCGCTCGGCCCGCCGACCCTCGAGCAGGTGCCGGGCATGCGGAGCTACGCCTCGAGTTCGGCGGAGTACTGGCTGGGACTGACCGGCGCCGACAGCATCCGTCCGCAGCTGATGGCCCCGCGCCGCGAAGACGCGCTGCTCGAGGCGAAGGAGACCGTCGCACAGCCGGGCGGGCTGGGGCGGCCTTCATGGCTGCTCGACAGGCTCCACGAGAGGGGCCCGCGCCAGGTGCTCGACATCGTCGAGGGCTTCGACGACGTGCTCAACAACACCAGCCTCGTGCTGCTGCTCACCGTGGGGCGGCGCACCCTGCTCCTGACCGGCGACGCGCAGGTCGAGAACTGGAGCCACCCGCTCGATCGCGCGTACGGCGCGAACGGGCACCCGAAGGACCGGTCGCTGCGGGGGCGCCTCGCGAACGTGGACCTCTACAAGGTCGGTCACCACGGCAGCCGCAACGCGACCCCGCGCCGGCTCGTCGACCTCTGGCGTCAGCAACGACGATCCGGGCACCCGCTCTGCTCGATCCTCTCCACCCGCGACGGTGTCTACGGCAGCACGGCCGAGGGCAGAGTGCCCAAGCCCGACCTCGTCGATGCCCTCAGGGCACTCGGCGAGCTGCACACCACGGAACAGCTGCCGAAGGGCGTGTGGTGGTTCGACGTCGAAGCCCCGACGAAGAGCCGGGCGGAGCCGTTCCAGTACAGCCCCGGACCGCCTCAGGGCTGAGCCACGGCGAAGAGTCCCGTCGCCACCAGCACGGCCACGGCGACGGCGTCGCCGGGGCTGTCGCCCGGGCGGCGCATGTCCCGCCAGGCGACCCACCCGAGCGCGACGACGACCAGGAGGTGGTGTCCGGCGACCGCCATCAGCACCATGCTCGGCCCGCAGGTCAGGAGCGAGTCACGCCCCAGCGAAGCGCCGAAGCGCACGCATGCCGGGCCGGCCCCAGCGCCGAGCGGCGGGGCGTAGCCCCGGTGGCATCGCGCGAGTGCGACCCTCTGCGTGCGGGTGAACCGCCATGCCACGGCACCCGCTGACGCGACACCCGCCGTGAGCGCCGCCGGCGCCGGTGCGGTGGCCACGAGCAGCGCCGACACGACGACGCCGGCCGCGAGCCAGGCGACAGCCCAGCCGGCGGCGACCTCGAGGGTTGCGCGGGCACGGCGGGTCC
>DASUQB010000202.1:0-14968 GCA_036280835.1 Microbacterium sp.
AGCTCCAGGACAACCCGCTGCGCGACCCGCAGGACCGCCGGCTGCCCAAGGTGGCCGGGCCCTGCGGGATGGTCATCTTCGGTGTTACCGGCGACCTCGCCCGCAAGAAGCTGATGCCGGCGATCTACGACCTCGCCAACCGTGGGCTGCTTCCCCCTGGCTTCTCGCTTGTGGGCTTCGCCCGCCGCGACTGGGCCGACCAGGACTTCGCCCGTGTGGTGCACGACTCGGTGCGCGAGCACGCCCGGACGGAGTTCCGGGAGGAGACGTGGAAGCAGCTCGCCGAGGGCTTCCGCTTCGTGCAGGGCGACTTCGACGACGACGTCGCGTTCGCCCAGCTGAAGCAGACCATCCTCGACCTCGACCAGCTGCGCGGCACCGGCGGCAACCACGCCTTCTACCTCTCGATCCCACCCCGCTTCTTCGGCAACGTGGTCGGTCAGCTCGAGGAGCACGGGCTCACCGAGCAGTCCGACGACTCCTGGCGACGGGTCGTCATCGAGAAGCCGTTCGGCCACGACCTCGCCTCGGCGCAGTCGCTCAACGACGCGCTGCGGTCGACCTTCCCGACCGACTCGATCTTCCGCATCGACCACTATCTCGGCAAGGAGACGGTGCAGAACATCCTGGCGCTGCGCTTCGCCAACGAGCTGTACGAGCCGATCTGGAACCGCAACTACGTCGATCACGTGCAGATCACGATGGCCGAGGACATCGGCGTCGGCGGTCGCGCCGGATACTACGACGGGATCGGCGCCGCACGCGACGTCATACAGAACCACCTGCTGCAGCTTCTCGCGCTCACCGCCATGGAGGAGCCGATCAGCCTGAAGGCGGCCGACCTCCGCGCCGAGAAGGAGAAGGTGCTCGCCGCCGTGCGGCTGCCCGAGGACCTCTCGCTGGCCACCGCGCGCGGGCAGTACGCCGGCGGCTGGCAGGGCGGCGAGGAGGTCACGGGCTTCCTCGACGAGGACGGCATGAACCCCCAGTCGACCACCGAGACGTATGCCGCGATCAAGCTCGAGATCGGGACGCGCCGCTGGGCGGGCGTGCCGTTCTACCTGCGCACCGGCAAGCGTCTCGGCCGCCGCGTCACCGAGATCGCGGTCGTCTTCAACCGCGCTCCGCAGCACCTGTTCTCGCGCAACCAGACGTCCGAGCTCGGGCAGAACGCGCTCGTCATCCGGGTGCAGCCCGACGAGGGCGTGACGATCCGCTTCGGGTCGAAGGTCCCCGGCTCCGGCGCGCAGGTGCGTGACGTGACCATGGACTTCGGCTACGGCCACGCGTTCACGGAGGCCAGCCCCGAGGCCTACGAGCGACTCATCCTCGACGTGCTGCTGGGCGACCCGCCGCTCTTCCCGCGGCACGAGGAGGTCGAGCTGTCGTGGATGATCCTGGACCCCGTCGAGCAGTACTGGGCCGAACAGGGCGGGCCGCTGGAGCAGTACGCCCCGGGATCGTGGGGCCCCGACTCCGCCGACGAACTCTTGGCCCGCGACGGCCGCGTCTGGAGGCGCCCGTGATCATCGAACTCCCCGACACGACCGTGAGCAAGGTCGCCCGTCAGCTCGTCAAGGTGCGCGAGGAGGGCGGCGCCGTCGCCCTCGGGCGGGTGCTGACGCTCATCATCGCCACGCGCCACGGGCTGGAGGAGGAGGCGATCGACGCCGCCAACGACGCCTCGCGCGAGCACCCGATGCGCGTCATCGTGCTCATGACCTCGGATGCCGACGAGCCCCGCCTCGACGCGCAGATCCGCGTCGGCGGCGACGCGGGCGCCAGCGAGGTGCTCGTGCTGCACGCCCTCGGCGACGCCTCGTCGAACGCCGAGAGTCTCGTCACCGGTCTGCTGCTGCCGGATGCCCCGGTCGTGGCCTGGTGGCCGGACGACCCGCCCCGCATCCCCTCGGACTCGCCCCTCGGGCGGATCGCCCAGCGTCGCATCACGGATGCCTCGACCGGGCCGTTCTCGAGCGACCGCCTGTCGGTGCTCGGCGACAGCTACGGCCCCGGCGACACCGACCTCGCCTGGACCCGCCTCACGCACTGGCGCGAGCAGCTGGCCGCAGTGCTCGACCAGCCGCCCTTCGAGCCCGTGACCGGCGTCGAGGTGCACGGCGCGGCGAGCTCGCCGTCCACGGCGCTGCTCGCCGCGTGGCTCCGGCTCAAGCTCGACGTGCCGGTGGACTGGCGCTACGAGTCGCCCGACGAATGGGAGCACGGCATCAAGTCCGTGCGCCTCACCCGGGCCGGCGGCGACATCGTGCTCGAGCGCCCGGAGCCGGGCATCGCCGTGCTGACCCAGCCCGGCCAGCCCGACCACGACCTCGTGCTCCCCCGGCGCACCCTGCGCGAGTGCCTCGCGGAGGAGCTCCGTCGCCTCGATCCGGACGTCCTGTATGGTCGAGTGATCACGGAGGCCTGGCCGCTTCTGGGCCCCCCGGCAACGCGGGAGCAGCATGGCGCTTGACAAGGTCACCTCGAAGCGGGTCGTCGTCACGACCGACCCGGCGGCGCTCGCCGAGGGAGTCGCCGCGCGGTTCATCGGCAAGGTCAGCGAACTGGCGGATGCCGGTCGCACAGTCCACGTCGCCCTGACAGGCGGCACCAGCGGTGTCGCCGTGCTGCGGTCGGCGGCCCTGCACCCGTGGCGCGACAACGTCGACTGGTCGCGGGTGCACTTCTGGTGGAGCGATGAGCGCTTCGTGCCGCGCGGTCACGCCGATCGCAACGACGCCCAGGCTCGCGAGGCGCTGCTCGACGCGCTCGATGTCCCCGAGGCGAACATCCACACGATGGCCGCCAGCGACGACGGGCTCGACCTGGATGCCGCGGCCACCGCGTACGCCGGTGAGCTCGCGCGCTTCGCCTCGGACGAGGACCCCTGGCCCGTCTTCGACATCTGCTTCCTCGGCGTCGGTCCGGACGGTCACATCGCATCGCTGTTCCCGGACCGCCCCGAGATCCACGTGACCAGCGATGCGGTGCTGGGGGTGCGGGACTCCCCCAAGCTGCCGCCGGAGCGCATCACCCTGACCCGTCCCGTGATCAACTCCTCGGTGCGGGTGTGGATGGTGATCGCCGGTGCGGAGAAGGCATCCGCCCTCGGCCTGGTGCTGGCCGGCGCCAGCTACTCCAGCGTTCCCGCCGCCGGCGCCAAGGGGCGCAAGCGCACCGTCATCTTCGTCGACGAGGCGGCAGCCTCCGAGGTTCCACCGGACCTCATCGACCCCGACTACTGAACGCGGACGAAAGGACGCGGGCACCGATCTCATGATCGGTGCCCGCGTCCTTCTTTGCGTCTAGAGGCCGCGGCGCTCGCGCAGCTGGCTGAGCGCGTCGTCGAGGAGCGTCTCCGCTTCCTCTTCGGTGCGGCGCTCCTTCACGTACGCGAGGTGCGTCTTGTAGGGCTCGGTCTTGGCCAGTGCGGGAGGATTCTCCTTGTCGCGGCCGGCCGGCAGCCCGGACTGCGGAGAGTCGATGATGTCGGGGATCTCCTCTTCCGGCACGTTCGCGGAGAAGTGCCGGACGGTCTCGTTGCCGAGCGCGTCCCAGTACGAGATCGCGATGCGGTCGGCGTGGAACCCGTGGTCCTGCTCGCCCATGGGACCCGCACCTACGCGGGTACCGCGGATCGCGTTGCCTCCGCTGGCCATCAGAGCGCCGAGAACTTCGTGATGAGGCCGAGCGCCACGATGGCGACGAACCATACGAGCGCGAGCACGATCGTGAAGCGGTTGAGGTTGCGCTCGGCGAGGCCGGAGGACCCCAGGGCCGACGTCATGCCGCCACCGAACATGTCGGAGAGACCGCCACCGCGGCCCTTGTGCAGCAGGATCAGCAAGGTCAGCAGGAGGCTGGTGATGCCGAGCAGCACCTGCAGGACGAACTCGAGAATCGGCACGGAACAGTTCCTACTTTCGGGGACCGCTTGCGCGGGGGCCGGGGGGCGCGGCTGTCAGAAGCCGCACAAACGACAAGTATACGTCGTGGCCGAGCGGACCGTGGCTGACGAAGCCGGGGCGGCGGAGTACCGCCCCGGCCGGGCCGCCGTGTGCTCAGACTCCGACGTGCTTCTGGTAGCGGATGATGGCGGCGAACTCGTCGACGAGGATGCTGGCGCCGCCCACGAGGGCGCCGTCGACGTCGGGCTCGCGCATGAAGCTGGCGATGTTCGACGACTTCACCGAGCCGCCGTAGAGCACGCGCGTCTTCGCCGCGGCATCCTCCCCCAGCTTCTCGGCCACGACGGCGCGCAGCTTGGAGCAGACCTCCTGCGCCTGGTCGGGCGTCGCCGCCTGCCCCGAACCGATCGCCCAGACGGGCTCGTAGGCCACGACGATGTCGGCGCCCTGCGCGACGCCCTCCAGCGCGATCTGCAGCTGGCCGACCGGCACGGCGCTGGCCCCGAACTTCTCGAGGTCCTCGCTCGTCTCGCCGACGCAGATCACCGGCACGAGCCCGTGCTTCAGGGCCGCCGCCGTCTTCGCCGCGACGACCTCGTCGGTCTCGTCGTGATACTGCCGACGCTCTGAGTGCCCGATGATGACGTACCGGCAGTCCAGCTTCTTGAGGAACTGACCGGAGATCTCGCCCGTGTAGGCGCCGGAGTCGTGCACCGACAGGTCCTGCGCGCCCAGGGCGAACGGGATCTTGTCGGCGTCGACCAGCGTCTGCACGCTGCGCAGATCGGTGAACGGTGGGAAGACCGCCACCTCGACGCTGCCGTTGTCGTGCTTCGCGTCCTTCAGCGCCCAGTGCAGCTTCTGCGTGAACGCGACCGCCTGCAGGTGGTCGAGGTTCATCTTCCAGTTTCCGGCGAGGAGCGGCGTGCGCCCGCCCGCTCCGCCGTTGCTCACTGCGACCATCCGAGGACCTCCAGTCCGGGGAGCTTCTTGCCCTCGAGGAATTCCAGGCTGGCTCCGCCGCCCGTCGAGATGTGACCGAACCGGTCGTCCGAGAATCCGAGCTGCCGCACGGCGGCCGCCGAGTCCCCGCCGCCGACGACGCTGAGTCCGTCGACTTCCGTGAGCGCCTGCGCCACGGTCTTCGTGCCGGCCGCGAACGGCGCGAGCTCGAACACGCCCATGGGCCCGTTCCAGAACACGGTGCGGCTGTCGCGGATGAGCTCCGCGAAACGTTCGGCCGTCTCGGGACCGATGTCGAGCCCCAGGCCGGACGCGCCGAACGGCGTCTCCTCGATCTGATCGGCGCGCGTCACGACGTGCTCCGCGTCGGCGCCGAACTTCGAGGCGACCACGACATCGGTCGGCAGCACGAGCTCCACGCCCGACGCCTTCGCCCGCTCGACGTATTCGCGGACCGTGTCGAGCTGATCGGCCTCGAGCAGGCTCGCGCCGACCTTGTGGCCGTCCGCCGCGAGGAAGGTGAACAGCATCCCCCCGCCGACCAGCAGCCGGTCCACGCGCGGCAGCAGGTGGGAGATGACGCCGAGCTTGTCGCTCACCTTCGACCCGCCGAGCACGACCGTGTAGGGACGCTCGGGGTTCTCGGTGAGGCGATCGAGCACATCCAGCTCGGCGGCGATGAGCAGCCCCGCGGCCGAGGGCAGCAGCTCTGCGAGCTCGTAGACGCTCGCCTGCTTGCGGTGCACGACGCCGAAGCCGTCGGAGACCAGCGCATCGCCCAGCTCGGCGAGCTGCTCGGCGAACGCCCGACGCTCCGCGTCATCCTTCGCCGTCTCCCCCGCGTTGAAGCGCAGGTTCTCGATGACCGTGACGTCGCCGTCCTCGAGCGCCGCGACGGCGTCGTGGGCGGACTCGTCCACCGTGTCGCGCGCGAACGCGACGGGCTTGCCGAGCAGCTCCGAGAGGCGCTGGGCCACCGGGGCCAGGCTGTACTTCGCGTCGGGGGCGCCGTCCGGCCGTCCGAGGTGCGAGCAGACCACGACGCGAGCGCCCTGGTTGATGAGCGCGTTGAGCGTGGGAAGCGACGCCCGCACGCGGCCATCGTCCGTGATCACGCCGTCCTTCAGGGGGACGTTGAGGTCACAGCGGACGATGACGCGCTTGCCGGCGAGCGACCCCAGCGAATCGAGGGTGCGCAGAGGCATGGATGCGACCTAGAGACGCTCTGCGACGTACTCGGTCAGGTCGACGAGGCGGTTCGAGTAGCCCCACTCGTTGTCGTACCACGCCGAGACCTTGACCAGGTTGCCGCTGACGTTGGTCAGCTCCGAGTCGAAGATCGACGAGTGCGGGTTGAGCTGGATGTCGCTCGAGACGATCGGGTCCTCGGTGTACTGCAGGTAGCCGGCGAGGCGACCCTCGCTGGCGGCGGCCTTGTACGCCTCGTTGACCTGCTCGATCGTGAGGCCCTCGGTGGGCGTGACGATCGTGAGGTCGACGATGGAACCGGCGGGGACCGGCACACGGTACGAGGAGCCGCTCAGCTTGCCGTTGAGCTCGGGCAGGACGTGGCCGATGGCCTTCGCCGCACCGGTCGAGGCGGGGACGATGTTGATCGCCGCGGCGCGGGCGCGACGCAGGTCGGAGTGAGGACCGTCCTGCAGGTTCTGGTCGGCCGTGTAGGCGTGCGCGGTCATCATGAAGCCGCGCTCGATGCCGAATGCGTCGTTGAAGACCTGCGCGAGCGGCGCGAGGCAGTTGGTCGTGCAGGAGGCGTTGGAGATGATGACGTGCGCCTCGGGGTCGTACGTCTCCTCGTTGACGCCCATGACGATCGTCGCGTCGTCGCCGGTAGCGGGAGCGGAGATCAGGACCTTCTTGGCCCCACCGGCGATGTGCTTCTTGGCGTCCTCCGCCTTGGTGAAGCGGCCGGTCGACTCGATGACGATGTCGACCCCGAGCTCGCCCCACGGGAGGTTGGCGGGATCGCGCTCTTCGAACACGCGGATGCGCTTGTCACCGACGGTGATCGAGTCCCCGTCGTAGGACACGTCCTGGGCCAGCGGGCCGCCGACGGAGTCGTACTTCAGCAGGTGGGCGAGCGACTTGTTGTCGGTGAGGTCGTTCACCGCGACGATCTCGAGGTCAGCGCCCTGCGCGAGAGCCGCGCGGAGGTAGTTGCGTCCGATGCGGCCGAAGCCGTTGATTCCGATCTTGACAGACACGGATGTCTCCTGTTTCGTCGTGCGCGAAGCGCGGTTGTTGCGATTTCAGACGGTGGAACAACGGCGTCCCGGGCGGTCGCCCGCCCGGGACGGCCGCACTCGCTATGACAGTACCAGCAGGCCCGAGCTCTTCTCACGGGCGACCGAGAAGCGCTGCTGGACGTTCTCCCAGTTCGCGATGTTCCAGAACGCCTTGACGTAATCGGCGCGGACGTTCTTGTAGTCGAGGTAGTACGCGTGCTCCCAGACATCGAGCAGAAGCAGCGGAACGGTGCCCGGTGCGTGCTGCGACTGCTGGTCGAAGAACTGCTGGATGATCAGGTTCTCCCCGATGGAGTCCCAGAACAGGCCGGCCCAGCCTGAGCCCTGCACGCCGAGCGCGGCGGCCGAGAAGTGGGCCGTGAACGCGTCGAAGGAGCCGAAGTGATCGTCGATCGCGGACTGCAGGTCGCCGGTCGGCTTGTCGCCGCCGTTCGGGGAGAGGTTGGTCCAGAAGATCGAGTGGTTGACGTGTCCGCCCAGGTTGAAGGCGAGGTCCTTCTCGAGCTTGTTGACGTTTGCGAAGTTGCCCGTGGAGCGGGCCTCGGCGAGCTGCTCGAGCGCGGTGTTGGCGCCGGTCACGTAGGCCTGGTGGTGCTTGTCGTGGTGCAGCTGCATGATCGTGCCGCTGATGTGCGGCTCGAGCGCCGCGTAGTCGTAGGGGAGCTCCGGGAGCGTGTAACTGGCCATTGTCGCTTCTTCCTATCCGCGCCGGATGCGGCGCTTTTCGGGGGGCTCGACATCGCGGAGACGCGTGCGAGCGGACACCCTCATCCTAGTGAGGGCCAACGCCCGAGGCAGGGGGTTGCTTCCCCGGATGACGGCACTTAACGTGCCGGGCGGCATCGCCGTCCCGTCCCCGGGTCAGGCGTCTTCGAGGCCCGCCGGCACGGCGGCATCCGTTCCCGGGATGCCCTCCTGCTCCGCACGCTTGTCGGCCATCGCGAGCAGGCGGCGGATGCGACCGGCGACGGCGTCCTTGGTGAGCGGCGGGTCGGCGTGGTGGCCGAGCTCGTCGAGGCTCGAGTCGCGGTGCGCGAGGCGCAGGGCGCCGGCCTCGGCGAGGTGGTCGGGCACCTCGTCGCCGAGGATCTCGAGCGCCCGCTCGACGCGTGCGCACGCGGCGACGGCCGCCTGGGCCGAGCGTCGCAGGTTGGCGTCGTCGAAGTTCACGAGACGGTTCACGCCCGCACGCACCTCGCGGCGCTGCCGCAGCTGGTCCCACTCGGTCGCGGTGCGCTCGGCGCCCATCGACGCGAGCATCGCCCGGATTGCCTCGCCGTCGCGCACGACCACGCGCGGCACTCCTCGCACCTCGCGCGCCTTGGCGGAGACGCCGATGCGGTGCGCGGCGCCGACGAGCGCCATCGCGGCCTCGGGCGCGGGACAGGTGACCTCGAGCGCCGCGGAGCGCCCGGGTTCGCTGAGGCTGCCGCTGGCGAGGAAGGCACCGCGCCAGATGGCGGCGAGGTCGGCGCGGGAGCCGGTGGTGAGCTTGTTGGGCAGGCCGCGAACGGGACGGCGGCGGGCATCCAGCAGGCCGGTCTGCCGCGCGAGCGTCTCTCCGCCCTCGATCACACGCACGGCGTAGTGGCTGCCGTTGCGGGCACCGGAGCCCTGCACGTGCACGATCTCCGGGCGCACGCCGTAGATCTCCACGAGGTCCCGGGCCACCCGGCGGGCGAGCGCCTCGGTGTCGACCTCGGCCTCGACGGCGACGCGCCCCGCGATGGAGTGCAGGCCGCCGGAGAACCGGAGGATGGACGTCAGCTCGGCCACGCGCACCGTCGCCCTTGCGTCGCGGACGGCGATCAGTTCGCCCTTCACGTCGGCGGTCAATGCCACGGGACTCCTTCTGCTCGGGGGGAAAGTCGCTGCGCCCGAAGGGAGCGGCTGCTGCGCCGCGTGCGACGCAAACGCCCAGCCTACCGCTGACGCCGGTTTCTACTCACGTCCCAGATCGCGGTGCTTCACGCGCACGGCCAATCCGGGGGTCGATCGCAGACGGCTCGCGAGCTCGATCGCCGTGGCGACGGAGCGGTGCTTGCCGCCGGTGCAGCCGACGGCGACGGTGGAGTGGCGCTTGTTCTCCCGCTCGTAGCCCGCGATGACCGGCGTGAGCGAGGCGGCGTAGGCGTCGATGAACTCCGCGGCGCCCTCCTGGGCGAGCACGTAGTCCCGCACCGCCTCGTCCTCGCCGTTCAGGGCGCGGAGGTCCTCGTTCCAGAAGGGGTTCGGCAGGAAGCGCATGTCCGCCACCATGTCGGCATCCGGCGGCAGCCCGTACTTGAAGCCGAAGCTCATCACCGTCAGGATGTGCCGCGCCGCGCCCTCGGGCGAGAACAGCTCGGAGACCTGCGTGGCCAGCTGGTGGATGTTGTGGCCGGACGTGTCGATGATCACGTCGGCGCTCTCCCGCACGGCGGCGAGGCGCTCGCGTTCGAGGCGGATGCCGTCGACGATCGTGCCGTCGCCCTGGAGGGGATGGGGGCGCCGCACCGCTTCGAAGCGACGCACCAGCACCTCGTCGGACGCGTCCATGAAGACCAGGCGCACGTGGCTGCCGTCGCGGAGGCTGCGCATCACCTCGGGGAGCTCGGCGAACAGGTCGCGGCCGCGCACGTCGACGACCGCGGCGACCCTCGGCAGCGCCCCGCCCACCCGCTCGGCGAGATCGAGCAGCGGCCGGAGCATCTGCGGCGGCAGGTTGTCGACGACGTACCAGTCGTGGTCTTCGAGGGCGTTGGCCACCGTCGAGCGACCGGCTCCCGACATCCCGGTGACGATCAGCACCTCGCCCGTGCCGTCACCCGTCGTTTCCGCCATGCTTCCCCCGTCGCTGCTTCCAGCCTACCGAGTCGGCGACGCCCCGAGCTTGCCCGAGCGGTTCTAGGTGGTCGCCAGGTGGGAGTGGATGGATGCCGCGAGCTTCGGCCCGACACCGGGCAGCTGCGCGATCTCCTCCGGGGTCGCCGCCTTGAGCGCCGTGACGGATCCGAAGTGGCGCAGCAGCGCCTTGATGCGCGCCTCACCCAGCCCCGGGATCTCGGTCAGGACACTCGAGATGTCGCGCTTGCGCCGGCGGCGCTGGTGCGAGATGGCGAACCGATGCGCCTCGTCGCGCAGCCGCTGCAGGAGGTAGAGGGCCTCGCTCGTGCGGGGCAGGATGACGGGGTACTCCTCCCCCGGCAGCCACACCTCCTCGAGACGCTTCGCGATGCCGCAGAGGGCGATCTCCTCGTGCCCGGCGTCCGCGAGAGCCCGGGCCGCGGCCTCGACCTGCGGGCGGCCGCCGTCGACGACCAGCAGCTGTGGCGGATAGGCGAAGCGGGGGCGCTTGCGCGTCGTGGCGACCGGCTCATCGCCCGTGACATCGGGCACCGGCTCGTCGGCCTCCTCGGGACGGTCGAGGTAGGCCAGGCGGCGGGTCAGCACCTGGTGGATCGAGTCGGTGTCATCCGTCGTCTCGGGGATCGAGAAGGAGCGGTACTGGTCTTTGCGGGGAAGCCCGTCCTCGAACACGACCATCGAGGCCACCACGTTGGTGCCGCCGAGGTGCGAGACGTCGTAGCACTCGATGCGCAGGGGCGCCTCGGCGAGGCCGAGCGCCTCCTGCAGGTCGGTGAGCGCCTGGGTGCGGGCGACGTAGTCGCTCGTGCGCCGCGTCTTGTGCAGCATCAGCGCCTGCTGCGCGTTGAGGGTCGCCGTGCGCATCAGCTCGGCCTTCTGTCCCCGCTGCGCGACCTGGATGGTGACGGGCCGCTCGCGGCGCAGACGCAGCCACTCCTCGAGTTCGGACGCGTCGTCGGGCAGAGCGGGAACCAGCACGCGGCGCGGGATGTCCGTGGCCGGGGCGTCGCCGTACGCGCGCTGCAGCACCTGGTCGACCAGGTCGCCGCCCTCGATGTCGAGCTCCTTGTCGATCGTCGTCGCCCGCACGCCGCGCACCCGCCCGCCCCGGATGACGAAGTGCTGCACGGCTGCCGACAGCTCGTCCTCGGCGATGCCGAACAGGTCGGCGTCGACATCCTCCCCCAGCACCAGCGCGCTCTTGGAGAGCACCGCATCGATCGCCGAGAGCCGGTCACGGTAGACCGCGGCCGACTCGTAGTCCATGGCGGCAGCGGAGGCGCGCATCTTCGCCGTCAGGTCCTTCTTGAAGCGCTCATCGCCACCCGACATGAAGGCGACGAAATCATCGACGATCGCGCGGTGCTCCTCGATCGTGGCGCGTCCGGAGCACGGTCCGCCGCACCGGCCGATCTGACCGGGGAAGCACGGGCGCCCGGTCTGCATGGCCTTCTTGTAGCTCGCGTCGCTGCACGTGCGGATCGGGAAGACCTTGATCATCTGGTCGATCGTGTCGTGCACCGCCCAGACCTTCGGGTAGGGCCCGAAGTACTTCGCCCCCGGGATGCGCCGGTTGCGGGTGACGATGACGCGGGGCGCCTCGTCGGCGAGCGTGATGGCCATGAAGGGATAGGACTTGTCGTCGCGGTACCGGACGTTGAACGGCGGATCGAACTCCTTGATCCACATGTACTCGAGCTGCAGCGAGTCCACGTCGCTCGCCACGACGGTCCATTCGACGGATGCCGCGGTCGTGACCATGCGCCGGGTCCGCTCGTGGAGCGTGTGCGGCGCCGCGAAGTAGTTCGAGAGGCGGGCCCGGAGGTTCTTCGCCTTGCCCACGTACAGCACGCGGCCCGCGGCGTCACGGAAGCGGTAGACGCCGGGGTTGGTGGGGATCTCGCCTGCCTTCGGGCGGTACGACAGGTGTGACAGGCGCTCTGTGCGGGCCACGCTCAGCCGGCCTTGCGGCGCTGAACCGGTGCGTCGAGCACCTCCGCGAGGAATTCGCCGGTGTAGCTGCCCTCGGTGACGGCCACCTTCTCGGGCGTGCCCGTCGCGATGATCTCACCACCGCCCGAGCCGCCCTCGGGCCCGAGGTCGATGACCCAGTCGGAGGACTTGATCACGTCGAGGTTGTGCTCGATGACGATCACCGTATTGCCCTTGTCGACGAGCCCGTTGAGCACCTCGAGGAGCTTGCGCACGTCCTCGAAGTGAAGCCCGGTGGTGGGCTCGTCGAGCACGTAGATGCTGCGGCCGTTGCTCCGGCGCTGCAGCTCCGTCGCGAGCTTCACGCGCTGGGCCTCGCCACCGGAGAGCGTCGTCGCCGACTGACCGAGCCGCACGTAGCCGAGGCCGACGTCGACGAGGGTGCGCAGGAAGCGGTGGATGGCCTGGATCGGCTCGAAGAACTCCGCCGCCTCGGCGATCGGCATCTCGAGCACCTCGGCGATGTTCTTGCCCTTGTAGTGCACCGCGAGGGTGTCGCGGTTGTACCGCTTGCCGTGGCAGACCTCGCAGTCGACGTAGACGTCGGGCAGGAAGTTCATCTCGATCTTGATCGTGCCGTCGCCGGAGCACGCCTCGCAGCGTCCTCCCTTGACGTTGAAGCTGAAGCGGCCCGGCTGGTAGCCGCGCACCTTCGCTTCGGGCGTCTCGCTGAAGAGCGTGCGGATGCGGTCGAACACCCCGGTGTACGTCGCGGGGTTCGACCGAGGCGTGCGACCGATCGGCGCCTGATCGACGTGGACGACCTTGTCGAGGTTGTCGAGGCCGGTCACGCGGGTGTGCTTGCCGGCCACCCGCCGCGCACCGTTCAGCCTCGTGGCCAGCACCTCGTAGAGGATGCCGTTCACGAGCGTCGACTTGCCCGAGCCGCTGACGCCGGTGACGGCGGTCAGCACGCCGAGCGGGAAGTCCGCCGTGACGTTCTTGAGGTTGTTCTCGCGCGCACCGACGACGGAGATCATGCGGGACCGGTCGATGCGCCGGCGCTTCTTCGGCGTCGGGATCTCCCGCCGGCCGGAGAGGTAGTCGCCGGTGAGCGACTCCGGCTCGGCGATCAGCGCCTCGTAGGGACCGGAGTGCACGACCGCGCCCCCGTTGACGCCTGCGCCCGGTCCGATGTCCACGACCCAGTCCGCGGCGTGGATGGTCTCTTCGTCGTGCTCGACGACGATGAGCGTGTTACCGAGGTCGCGGAGGGTGACGAGGGTCTCGATGAGTCGTCGGTTGTCGCGCTGGTGCAGACCGATCGACGGCTCGTCGAGCACGTACAGCACGCCCGTCAGCCCGGACCCGATCTGCGTCGCGAGCCGGATGCGCTGAGCCTCGCCGCCGGAGAGCGTGGCGGCGTGCCGGCTCAGGCTGAGGTAGTTGAGGCCGACCTTGAGGAGGAAGTCGAGCCGCACCCGGATCTCGCGGAGCACCTGAGCGGCGATCGTCGCCTCGCGGTCGGTGAGCTGCAGGCGCGCGAAGTACTCGCGGGCCTCGCCGAGGCTGAGCCTGGCCGCCTCGGCGATGGAGTGCCCGTGCACCATGACGGCCAGCACCTCGGGCTTGAGCCTGTCGCCGTTGCAGACGGGGCAGGGGACCTCGCGCAGGTAGTCGGCCCACCGCACGCGCTGCGTGTCGGTCTCGGCCTGCAGGTACTGGCGCTCGATGTAGGGCACGACGCCCTCGAAGCCCGACGCGTACCGCATCTCGCGCCCGTAGCGGTTCTTCCAGCGCACGGTGACCTTGTAGTCCTCGCCGCGGAGCACCGCCTCCTGGACCTCCTCGGGGAGGTCCTTCCAGGGGGTGTCGAGCGAGAAGTCGAGGTCGCGCGCCAGACCCTCGAGCAGCCGCTCGTAGTACTGGAACAGTCCCTTGCCCTGGGTGGTCCAGGGGATGAGGACGCCTTCGCGGATCGACATCGCGTCGTCGGCGAGCATCAGGTCGACGTCCACCGACATGCGCGTGCCGAGGCCGGAGCAGGTGGGGCAGGCGCCGAAGGGGGCGTTGAAGGAGAAGGTGCGCGGCTCGATCTCGGTCAGCTGCAGCGGGTGCCCGTTCGGGCAGGCCAGCTTCTCCGAGAAGTTCTGCCACGCGGCATCCCCCTCTTCGTCGACGAAGTTGACCTGCATCACTCCCCCGGCCAGCCCCAGAGCCGTCTCCACCGAGTCGGTGACGCGGCTGAGGATGTCGTCGCTCGCGACGAGGCGGTCTACGACCACCGCGATGTCGTGCTTGTAGCTCTTCTTCAGGACGGGCGGCTCGGCCAGTTGAATGAGCTCGCCGTCGACGATCGCGCGGGAGTATCCCTTCGCGCCGAGCTCGCGGAAGAGGTCGACGAACTCGCCCTTCTTCTGGCTGACGATCGGCGCGACGATCTGGTAGCGCGTGCGCTCGGCCAGCTCCATGAGCTGGTCGGCGATCTGCTGCACGGTCTGGCGCTGGATGATCTCGCCGCACACCGGGCAGTGGGGCACGCCGATGCGGGCCCACAGCAGACGCATGTAGTCGTAGATCTCGGTGATCGTGCCGACCGTGGAGCGCGGGTTGCGGTTGGTGGACTTCTGGTCGATGGACACCGCGGGGCTGAGCCCCTCGATGAAGTCGACGTCGGGTCGATCGACCTGGCCGAGGAACTGCCGTGCGTACGCGCTCAGCGATTCGACGTAGCGGCGCTGACCCTCCGCGAAGATGGTGTCGAACGCGAGGCTGGACTTGCCGGAGCCCGAGAGCCCCGTGAACACGACGAGCGAGTCACGCGGGATGTCGAGGTCGACGTTCTTGAGATTGTGGACGCGGGCACCGCGGACGCTGAGCTTTCCGCTGGTGTTTCCGGGCGCGGCAACGGGGACTATGGGCACCACACAAGTTTAGGCGGGGCCTCCGACATCGGACTCGGAGTCCCCGCCTTCACTGGCTTCTACCAGACGAGCACCGCGGGCCAGGCACCATGCCCCGACCCGGGAGACGCCGGATGCCGCGAGAGTC
>DASUQB010000203.1:0-11765 GCA_036280835.1 Microbacterium sp.
TGAGTGCAGTGACGTTCGTGGCGGCCGGGGTGGCGAGCGGGCTGCTTATCGATGAGTACGGGGGTGTCCTGGGAGCGCTCGAATGGCTGCTGCGCACGCTCGTGGTGATCGCCGCGGTCGTGTTCATCGTGGCCGGCGCGGTGCTGGTGTTGCGCGTTCGGCGGCGCGTGCGCTCGCGGCCGCTCGGGTGGCTGCTCGCCGTCGTGGCCTTTCTGGTCTTCGTCTGGTTCGCGGCGGTTCCCGTGGGATACAGCGTGTACCTGACGCACCTGCCCTCCCGCGATAGCGTCGCCGACGCCGACTTGGGGGCGCGCAAGGAGGTCGTGACGCTCAGCGGCACCGACGGGGTCCGTCTGCGCGGCTGGTATGTGCCGTCACGCAATCGCGCGGCCGTTATCGCGCTGCACGGCACAGGCAGCAGCCGCCTCGGGGTGGCCGGTCACGCCCGGATGCTCGCCGGCCACGGGTATGGGGTCCTTGCGCTCGATCTGCGCGGGCATGGCGAAAGCGACGGCCGGTCCACGAGTGCGCCGTGGAAGAACGACGAAGACATGGACGCGACCGTCGAATGGCTCACGGCACGGGCGGACGTCGACCCGGCGCGGGTGGGGATGCTCGGGGTTTCCCACGGCGCCGAGGTCTCCCTGCGCACGGCGGCCCGCCGCGACGACGTACGCGCGGTCGTCGCCGAAGGGGCAATGGGCGGTCCCGCAGACGCCCGGGCTGCCGGCGTTTCCCTGCCCGTCCTCGCGCAGCTCGGCGCGCTGTTCGGCCTGAGCATTCTGCTGACAGGAGAGACGGTCACCGAGGACGCCGAGCTGGTCGAGCGCATCGCGCCTCGTCCGCTGCTGCTGATCTCGGCCGGGCGCACAACCGAGGCCAACGCCAACCGCGACTTCCAGCGCCGCGCCGGCGCGTCCGCCGAACGCTGGAACCTCCCGGACGCCCCGCACGCCGCCGCCCTCCGAACGGCGCCAGCCGAGTACGAGCGCCGAGTGATCGGCTTCCTCGATCGAGCACTGCGCTAAGTGTCGAAAACCGCTTGCGCGCCCCTACCGCCCATGAGCGTGCCCTTCCTCGCGAGGCCGCCGAGATTCTCCGCCGCACTGGCTGTCCGAGGAACGGGTGCGGGAGGAGCTACGAGGTCGTCGACGCGGCCGAGGACGAGCGCTACGGCGAGGCGCGGGGCGACGAGCTGCCGCCGGAGTTCGCCACCTCGCAAGGCCGGCGCGGGTGGCACCTCAGGGTCACCACTTCGGTGGCGGCGACTCCGGCGGATCGTCCTGAAGCGGCTACTGATCGCGGCTCGCGCGTCCGCCTGGCACCGGCACTTTGGACGCCCGGCGCCATCAGCCGATGAGGCACGGCGGCTCACATCAGACTGTCGTGATATCACTCTGCCCTGATGCCTGCGGCCATCCACCAGGGCGCCCCGTTTCTCCTGGCCGAGGAGCCGACGCCGGTCGAGCTCCTCGCCAAGTACTTCCGCGCCTATGCCGACCCGACGCGGCTGCGGATCCTCGAGTTGGTGGCTGAGCGAGAACGCTCGGTGGGTGAGCTGGCGACGTTGACCGGGGAGTCGCAGCCGAAGATCTCCAATCACCTCGGATGTCTGCGCTGGTGTGGCTTCGTCACGACTCGGCGCGAGCATCGTCGGGTCTTCTACTCGGTGGCCGATCCGCGCGTGGTCGAGTTGCTCGAGCTGGCGCGCGGCCTGCTCGCAGACAACGCTAAGCACGTGAGCTGCTGCCGTGCGATCGCGACCGGGAAGCAGTGATGCCCGTGCCCGATACGACGCGCGTACACGGAGGCATCGGGTTGCTGCTCGACTGGATCGATGCTTTGCGAAGTGCCGACCTTGATCGGATCCGGACGCTGCTTGACCCGCGGGTGACCTGGCACGGGCTGACCGACGAGCTCGCCTGCGGAGGTCGCGAGGAGGTGATCGGAGCCATCGAAGGGCAGCTGCCGATGTGCATGGGCGCCGAAGCCCTCGAGCTCGTCGTCGCGCCGGACCATCTGATCCTCGGCACCCGGAACCGGTCCCTTCCGGACCCTCCCGGCGTTTCGCTGGGTGGCCAGATCTACAACGTCTACGAACTCGGCGACGGCCGCATCCGGGAGATCCGTGATTTCGCCGCCCGCAGGGACGCGCTTCGGGCAGCCGGGGTCGACGGCGAGGATGAGTGGCGATGACAGTCATCGCCAGCGCGGCCGGCGCGCGGATCGACTGCGATACGTGCGGACTCCATGCGACCGCGTCCGCGTACGTCCCGGACACCCTGCGTCTCGAGGCGGGCTTCGTCCTGCACGGTGGCCGCGACTGGTGTCCGGGCTGCTGGAGCCGGCACACCGAAGCTCGCTTCTCGCGAGTCGCCGCCGCCCCGGCCGACGACGGCCCGGCTGCCGCATGACGGCCACGGCATCGCGGGAAGCGATGTGAAGCTCGCCCCTCTCGACCACGCCCTGAAGACGGACACCGCTCGAGCCCTCGGCCGCCCTCGCGGGTCAAGCAGAGGTCAAGCAGCTGCGGAACGCGACGACACGCGACGACCGCCGCCCGCGGGGCGACCCGGCGCTCCACAGCGAAATGACACGCGACGGAACGTGGCGAGCGCATCCCCGAACTGCCTTCACAAGCAGGAGGTCCCCGGTTCGAGCCCGGGACCGCCCATCGCGAGGAACGACGCTGCAGAGCCAAAGGCGCGTGCGGCGCCCGACTCGAGGGGCGCTTGCTGTCGATTCGTGGCGTCATGCTCGGACCTTGTCGGGGGCGCCCGCGAGGGCTGTACATGACCAAGGCTGCGGCACGCCGCGCCGGCGGGAACCGGCGCGGCGGCGCACGAATCGTTATCCGGGGTCGTCGACCCGGATCGGGATGTCGCTGTAGCGGTTCGGGTCGATGCCGTCGAACGTGCCGTCGGTGAGGGCGTCGACGATCCCCGTGAGGCCCACCTGGACCTGCGTCGCGAGCATCCCCATCCGCTTGAGCCCGACCTGCTGGGTCTGCCCGCTGACCTCGAACAGCACCGACGCGCTGCCGCGCAGCGCGAAGGACCCGAGCGCGGTGCCGGGGATGTCGGTAGCCGGCGGCTGCGGATAGAGCGTCACCTTGCCGTACGGGGAGTTCCCCCGGCCCTGCAATGCGTCGTAGGCCGCGAGGGTCGCGCGCCGCGACGCATCGTCATCGAAGTCCGGCCAGTCGCCGTGTGCGGTCGGATCGGTCATGAACCGCCCGGACAGCGACAGCGGCGTGTAGTAGTCGCTGTCCGGGTCGTGGCTGACCCGGCCGGTCGCCGGTAGGCCGGACTTGATCGTCTGGCCGTCGGCCTGCGAGACCTGGACCACCGGGATCGTGATCGAGGCGTCATTGCCGCTGGGCTCACTCGGATCGCCGGCCCTGTCGTTGACCAGCACCACGGCGACGGCCCCCGCGGCCTGAGCGTTGCGCGCCTTCTGCACGAACGTGCACGAGCCGCGGTCGATCAGCGCGATGGCGCCCGCCGGGAAGCCGACCAGGGGGTCGCAGCCGAGCGTCGGGTTCGCGCTGCCGTCGTTGACCAGCACTACGTTGCCCGCGAGGCCCTCTTCCGAGGGCTCCGGGCCGAAGCTCGCTCCGGCGGCCTCGTAGGTCCCCGCCGCGGACGAGGGCCCGTCGATCGAGACCTCGGCGGGCAGGCCATGGCCGTAGCAGGCCGCCTGCCCGTGCAGGTCGATGAAGACGTCCACACGGCCGAGCTCCGCCTCCAGGCCGCCGTAGACCTCGCGAACCGTGCGCGCTTCCGGGGTGATGTAGAAGCCGAAGCCCGTGCTGCTGCCCGGCAGGTCCGCCGAGCTCGGCTCGTAGTCCAGGTCGGCGCGGAAGTCGCGGTTGACGTCGAAGCCCCCCGCGCCGTTGCTGTAGTACCAGGCGCGCGGCTGGGCGGCCAGCTGCGGGTGCAGCGCCATGACGTCCGTCCACGGCATCACGTTCTGACGCCGCGGGATCGACGCTCCGTCGGCGTTCAGGTTGGGGATCGCCACCAGGGTGATCTCCTCGCGGATCTGCTTCGCCCGGCTCGAGCTGCCGCCGATCATCGAGACCAGGTCGATGAGCCCGCGCGTGCCGTGCTGCTCGTTGCCGTGGATCGCGCTCTGCACGAGCATCACCTGATCGCCGTGACCAACGCGCGCGGCCCAGATCTCGCGGCCCTGGTTCGTGAATCCGGCCACGTCCACGCTGACCCGGCCTCGGCTCGTGTGTACGACTCGCTGCAGCGCCTCGCCGACCTCCTCGTGACTCATGAACCCGCTCAGCGGCCCTCCGCCGGTCTCGGTACCGCAGTGCGAGGTGTCCGGGTGCTGTGCCCGGGCGGAATCCGCACCGGTCAGCAGCAGGAGCAACAGCGCGACCGCCGCCGCAGCCGTCGTCACCGCCCTCCACGCGCGCACGGACAGCGTTGCTACCGAAGCACTCATGAGTCCCCTCCTCCGATCACCTTCAGCGCCGTCCGCCGGCAGTCGCGGACGTGTCGGCGAAGCTAACACAGGCGCCCACGAGCGCGCGGGCCGCACACCCCGAGACGCCGCCCTAGAACCCCGGCTTGGCGGTCATGGCCCAGATCGCGACGCCGTAGGCGACGAGCAGGACGGCCGCGAGTCCGAGTACGCCGCGGCCCAGGCCGCCGGGGCCGGCGGCGCCGCGGCGCTTCGCGCGCCAGGCCAAGACGGCCGCGATGATCGTCAGCAGCAGCCCCCCGTCGGCGACGGCGTAGCCGATCCCGATCCAGTCGACGTCGTCCGGCACGCCCTCCTCCGACGCGATCCACTCTGCACCGACGCGCATGAGGACGTACGCGGGCAGCACGCCGATCAGCAGTGTCCGGAAGGCGAGCCCGCTGAGCGCCTCGGTGCCGTCTCCGCCACGCAGGGCGGCGGCCGTCGTCGCGACCACGACGACGAGCGCGCCGACGAGCAGCATCGCGCCGGCCACGTGCAGGAACAGCGGGAAGTTCCATGCGTCGGGACGGATCACGGCGATCATCGCGTCACGCCCCGGGCTTGAAGATCATGACGACGAGCAGCAGCAGCGTCGCGAGCGCCATCACGCCGACCATCATGCGCGCGCCCTGGACCGGCCCGGCCGAGCGTCCCTCGCGCACCGCCCTTTCCAGCCGCCCGGCGGCTCCCGAGCCGATCACCCACAGCACCAGCGCGGCGATGATCCAGCCGTCCCACAGCTCGTAGCCGTCGATATCGAGCGCCAGCCACACGCCGAACACCAGCGTCCCGAGGCCGCCCGCGTTCCACAGCGCAAGCGCCGGCGAGCCGAGTGCGCGCGACGCGGCCTCGCCCCCGCTGCTCAGCACCAGCACGGAATACGCGACGAGCCCGGAGACGAGCAAGAACGCCGCGAGGAGGTGGAAGAACAGAAGCCACTCGTAGGTGCTCACGGCGGGGCAGCCTAACGGTCCTCGTCACCGGCCCGCTTGATCGAGCCCCTCATCTCCGATTCACTCCGAGGGGCGCGACCCCATCGGACGAGGGAGGACGTAGCTGTGGCTGGTGATGGCGACCACCCGAACGGCGACAGCCGGCTGACGGAGGAGTTCGTCGAGCGCTGGCGCGGAAACGCGTACGCGTGCTACTCGTCCGGCCACAAGTTCTGCCGCGAGGTCTGCCCGGTGATGCAGGTCACGCGCAACGAGAACCACACGCCGACCGCGTTCCACGCGAGCATCGTCGCGATGGAGCGGGGGCTCGTCGACGTGGCCGACGTCGCCGACGACTTCGTCCACTGCACGCAGTGCGGCGCCTGCGAGCTGCGCTGCCCGAACACGCTGATGGCCGGGGACTTCTACCGCCACCGCACGCGCACGGTCGACGTCGTCAAGGCGATGCGCGCGCTGATGGTGGCCACGGACAACGAGCGCGAGGGCTGGAAGCTCTGGAACGACCGCCTGGCCGCGAACCACAACGAGCCGGTGCTCGGCGAGATGGACCCCCAGTGGACGCAGGAGCACGTCGCCGACTGGGCCCACGGGCTCGACATCCCGGTCGGCGGGGAGACGATCCTGTTCGTCGACTGCGAGGCCGCCTTCTACCGGACGTCCTACACGCGGGCGTTCGCGCAGCTGCTGCAGGCGGCCGGCGTCGAGTTCGGCCTCATGCGCGAGCAGTGGTGCTGCGGCGGGCCCGCGGCGGAGATGGGCTACGTCGACCTCGCGCGCCGCCACGCCGACCACAACGTCGCCGACTGGCGCGCGGCGGGCGCGAAGCGCATCATCGCGCCCGACCCGCACGACTACATCGCCTTCACGGAGGACTACCCCGGCTACTACGGCGACGACTACGAGTTCGAGATCGTGCTCGGCGTCGAGCTGGTCAACGACCTCGTCAAGGAGGGGCGGATCCGGCTCACGCAGCCCGTCGAGCGCACGGTCACCTACCACGACCCGTGCCGGCTCAACAAGCGCAAGGGCGTGCACGCCGCGCCGCGCGAGCTGCTGCGCGCGGTGCCCGGGCTCGAGTTCCGCGACGTCGACCACGTCACCCAGTGGTCGTACTGCTCCGGCGGGGGCGGCGGGCTGCCGATCGAGAAGCCGGAGATCACGGAGGAGATCAGCCGCCGCCGCGTCGCCCGCGCCCAGCAGCTCGAGGTCGACGCGCTGGTCAGCGCCTGCCCGTGGTCGGAGCGGCCGCTGGCGGCGGCCGGCGCCGCGGCCGAGGATCCCCTGGAGGTCATGGACCTGTTCGAGCTCGTCGCGCAAGCGGCGGGGATCGAGGTCGGCGGGCAGGCACGAGGGCCGGCTCCGGCCGGGGAGGCGCGGGCGTGAGCGTCGCCTTCAAGAGCGCGGTCGACGACCACGTCATCGAGGAGCTGCGCGCGATCCTCGGCGACGAGGACCGCGTCCTCACCAACATCAGCTCGCGCGCGAACCGCACCCGCGTGCCCGCGCCGTTCCCCGTGCACCGCTGGGCCGACCACATGCCCGACGTCGCCGTGCTGCCACGCACCGCGGAGGAGGTCTCCGAGGTCGTCAAGCTCGCCAACCGCCTGCGGATCCCGGTCGTGCCCCGCGCCGGTGGCACGGGCCTCTCCGACGGCGCGGTCCCGCTGCGCGGCGGGATCGTCGTCGACGTCAAGCTCATGAACGGCATCCACGAGATCGACCTCATGGACCGCACGGTCACCGTCGGGCCGGGGATCAACATGCTCAAGCTCAACGAGGAGCTCAAGCGCCACGGGGTCTTCTATCCCGACGACCCGGCGTCGTACCCGTGCTCGCTGGTGGGCGGGCGGATCGGCACGGGCGGCTGGTCGCTGCTGGGCGCCCGGTTCGGGCACACGCGCGACAACGTGATCTCGATGCAGGTCGTGCTGCCGACCGGCGAGATCGCGGAGATCGGCGACGGCGGCGGGCGCAAGCTGCGCAAGTCCTCGACCGCCTTGGGACTCAAGCAGCTCTTCACCGGCCACCAGGGCACCCTGGGGATCTGCACGGAGGCGACGCTCGAGCTCGCGCCGCGGCCCGAGACGGAGTTCGCCGCCTTCTTCGCCTTCGACGACTACGCGAAGGCGTGGGAGACGACCGGCGTCGTCGCCACCTCGGGGCTGGCGACGCTCGCCGGGGTCGTGCTGTTCGACGAGTGGAAGATCGCCTACCTCCGCCGCGACGACGAGGCGTACATCGAGCAGCCGCCGTGGGTGAAGGCGGTGGTCGCCGTCGCGCTGTACGGGCGCCGCGTGGAGGTCGAGCCGGCCTCGAAGGTGGTGATGCAGCTCGGCCGCGGCGTCGGGGGCAAGTACCTCGGCGATGAGATCTCGGCGGGCGACTGGGCCTCGCGCCACGACCGCTACGCGATCCCGCTGCACGGGCGCTCGCTCGAGGGCCAGGCCGTGCCGATGTCCTGGCATTGCGAGGACGCCGCCCTCAACTACTCCGCGCTGCCGAAGGTGCGCGAGGAGTGGCACGCGATCGTCTCGCGCTACCGGGAGCGCTACGGCATCTTCGACGACTGGGGGATGTTCGCCTACACCAACGGCCCCTACAAGCCGTGGGCGGACTACCTGGTCGAGATCGACGTGGGCATCTGGGAGCAGCGGCTCGACGACGAGACGTGGGCCGCGTGGGTGGACTGCAAGCGCGAGATCTCCGAGGTCACGCTCGCCCACGGCGGCTCGATCACCGCCTGCCACGGTGCCACCCGCGCGGGCGACGCCGAGCTCGTGCCGGCCGAGATGGGCAGCGCTTGGCCGGTCGTGAAGGCGATCAAGCGCGCGCTCGACCCCGCCAACGTCATGAACCCTGGCAAGCAGTCGTTCGACGAGGCCTACGAATGAGCGTCTTCCGGCTCGGCGACCAGCGCCCACCGGATGCGCGGCAGATCAACGAAGCCGTCGTCATGCGCTTCGAGCACGTGTACGAGGTCGACCCGTCGCTGATGGAGTTGACCGGCCAGCAGAACCTGCCGGCGTGGGACACGCGGCGCATCGTCGATGCCCGTTGGGACCACCTCGCGTGGATGCACGACCACTTCGCCGACGAGGTCCTGCTCGCCGGCGAGGAAGGCGAAACGATGTAGAGGAGGAGGAGCGGTGGACAACGGAATGCGCTGGAGCTTCTGCATGCTCCCGGACTATCCGCTCGGCGAGTCGATCGAGATGATCAAGACCGCCGACGAGCTCGGGTACTACGGCGCCTACTCGGTCGACGAGACGTGGCACAAGGACCTCTGGGTGCTGTTCGCGGCCGCCGCGGACAAGACGGAGCGCATCCGCTTCGGGCCGAACGTCACGCACGTCTTCCTGCGCGAGCCGACGCTGATCTGCCAGCAGGTGGCGACGCTCGACGAGCTCACGGGCGGCCGCACCGAGCTCGTCGTCTCGACCGGCAACTTCGGGCTGCTGGCTCAGTACGGGATCGACTGGGCGAGCAAGAAGCCGCTGTCGCGCCTGAAGGAGGCGATCCACGTGATGCGCACGTTCCTCGCCGACGGCGCGATCACGTTCGAGGGCGACTTCTTCAAGTACAACGGGCTGTACACGTTCGCCCGCCCGGTGCAGGAGCACATCCCGATCAAGATGGGCGGCATGAAGGGTCCTCGCTCGTTCCAGGCGGCGGGCGAGATCGCCGAGGGCCTGCACCACGCGCTCTCCTACTCGCGCGAGGCCTACGAGTACGTGACCGACAACATCCGCATCGGGGCGGAGAAGGCCGGCCGCGACTGGCAGTCGCTCGACATCGGCGCCTGGGTCGTCACGGTCGTCTCCGACGACTCCGCGGCCGCCAAGCGCGCCGCGCGGATCCTCGTCGCGTTCTACATCTCCTCGATGCCGGAGGAGCAGCTCGCGCGCCACGGGCTCGACGCCGCCGAGTTGCAGCCCGTGGTCGACGCGCTCGGCGCGGGCGACATCCCCAAGGCCGTCGAGCTGTTCAAGCCCGAGTACGCCGAGAAGCTCTCGATCGCCGGCACGCCCGAGGAGTGCGCGGAGAAGATCAAGACCGACATCCAGCCCACGGGCGTCAATCACATGATCCTCGCGCTCGCCGATCCGGCGATCGTGAAGCTGTTCTCCGGCGAGGAGGTGGCCAACGTGCCGGACATCAGCGGCCAGCTGCGGCTCGTGGCCGAACGCGTGATGCCGGCGTTCCAGCCCGCGGTGCACTGAGCGCCCGGCGGGCGGGCCCGGGGTTCCGGGCCCGCCCTGCCGTCGCTCCGCCTGTGTCCTAGGCGTCGGCCAGCGCGATGAGCGACTCGCGCAGCGAGTCGTACTGGTCGCCGTCGAGCTGGTTGGCCAGCGCGCGCAGCTGAGCCCTTGCGGCGCTCGCCTGCGGGCCGCTGCGGAACCGCTCGGCGCGGTCGACGAACTTGTCGACCTGAGCCAGCGTCTCCGCGTCGATCTCGCCGGCGCGCTCGAGCTGGTCGCGGAAGGACCGCGTCACCGCAAAGCTCGGCTGCCAGGTGATCCGGTCCTGATGCTGCGGGTTGAACCGGTCCCAGAGCACCTCGCGGGCGGCCGCGATCTCGTTGGCCGACAGCTGATCCGTCGGCGTCAGCGCGAACGAGTCCAGGCCTCGGGCGATCTCGGACCCGAACGTCGAGCCGTTGTACCAGTAGGTCGACCAGAAGCCGCCGAGCACGGCCGCCGTGCCGCTGATCGGCCCGCGGTCCCAGTAGCCGATCTCCTTCGGGTTGGACGGGTCCGTGAAGTCGATCAGCGAGGCGCCGCCCTGGTACCACGCCTGCACCAGGATGTCGCGGCCCGGGACGGGCACGAGCGACGGGAGGTGCGAGACGCAGTTCTCCTGGTTGGTCTGCGCCACCGGGAGCTTGAAGTAGCTGCGGAACTGCAGCTTGCCGTCGACGATCTCGTAGATGGCGTTCGCGCCCCAGTTGAGCTGGTCGGTCGCCCGGCAGCGCGGCGTCGTGCCGCCGCCCCACTCGTCGGTGAACACGACGGTCTTGCCGTCGTTGGAGAACGTCGCGCCGTGCCAGTACGAGAAGTTCGGGTCGGCGACGGCGTCGATGCGCTTCGGGTTCGCGGGATCGCTGATGTCGATCAGCAGGCCATTGCCCTCACAGGCACCGGCCGCCAGCTCGATCTCCGGATAGACCGTGATGTCGTGGCAGGAGTCGGTGGTCGGCGCCGGCGAGTAGGCGGTACCCGACGGGTGCACGTTGTTGTTGGGCGGCTGCTGCTGCAGGCCGTCGATCCGGTCGCCCTCCTGGAAGAGCCGCGGCCCGTTGACGATGGCCGCGGTCTGCGGCGCCGCCAGCGGCACCTTGATGACCTCGATGCGCCAGCGTGCGGGGTTGGCGCCCGGAGTTCCCGGGGCCGCGTTCGAGCAGCCCGCGAGCTCAGTGGCCGGGCGCACGTTCCCCGACGTGCCCTGGACGTAGACGTAGATGTTGCTCGGGTCGTCCTTGTCGGTGACGACGGTGTGGGTGTGGGCGCCGCGGCAGGTCTGCACGGCCGCGACCTGCTGGGGGGCGTCGAGGTTCGAGATGTCGAACACCCGGACGCCGCGGAAGCGCGTGGCCGCGGTAGCCGGCGGAGTCGACGAGCAGTCGATCTTCGCGCGGGTCTCCTCGACCGCCATGAACAGCAGGTTCCCGAAGACCGAGACCTCACCCTGGCCGCCCGGGCACACCACGGCGGTGCGCAGCGTCGGCGCGGACGGATTGGCGATGTTCCATATCTGGAAGCCGTGGAAGCCGCCGATGAACGTGTAGTCGCCCTGGAAGGCCATGTCGCTGTTGGGGAACGCGAACGAGCCCGGGTCGTTGGGATTGAAGAACCCGGCCGGCTTGTCCCTGTGGGCGAGGAGCTCCATGCCCTTCTTCGCCACACCCGGGTTGTCGAGACCCGGCGCGAGCCCGACGCGCGGATCGGTCGTGCTCGGGAGCTGCGCCATCGCGGACGCGCTCATCGTCAGCGTCAGCGCGAACGCCGCCGCGAGTGCTGCCACACCCTTCCCCATCTAAGCCCTCCTCCGGTGGAAACCTGCCCCTTGTGCGACCCTACACATCCTCGATGCGAATTCCCACGGGTTTCTCATCTGTTACCTGCGCGCTGGCGCTCGCCCTGGCCGCGGCGGGATGCGGCGGCGGCTCGGACGACGCCCGGGAGTCCGAAAAGCAGTCCGACGTGACGATCGTGCAGCCCGGCGCACCCGGGAAGCCGTCGCGTCAGCTCACCGCCGCCGAGGCGGAGAAGCTCGACGAGACGAAGCACACGGACGCCGACGTGCGCTTCATGCGCGGGATGATCCACCACCACG
>DASUQB010000204.1:0-2557 GCA_036280835.1 Microbacterium sp.
GACGAACGAGCGCAGATCGATGATCCGCGCGAGGACGAGCGGCAGGGAGAACCCCACGACCGTGCCCACGAGCACCGACACGATCACCGGCGGCGAGAACTCCCACAGCAGCACTCCTCGCTGCTGCCGGGCGTCGGCACCCAGCACGCGCAGCACCGCGACGGTGCGGCTGCGCGGCCCGGCCGCCGCGACGGTCGCGAGGGCGACGCCGAGCAGGGTCAGCACCAGCGCGGCCGCCGACGCCCACGGCAGGGCGGCTTCGAGGCCGCGCGTGAGCGGCGACGCGCGGGCATCGTCGAGAAGCTGCTCGGCCGAGAGCGTCGACACGCTCCCCCGGATCGCTTCGGGCTGCGCGGCCGACACCACCCGGTCGAGCTCGGCGCTCACGGCGGCATGGTCGGCGTCGGGCGTCAGGGCCACGAGCAGCCGGTCCGGCTCGAACTCGCCACGTCCGAGCTCCGCGAGGAACCGGGTGTCGATCAGCGCCCAGCTTCGCGCCGGGCCGGGGAGGGCCGTGACGGGCACCACGCCGGCGACACCGACCTCAACGCCCGCGATGCGGGCATCGGGGCTGATGGACCCCTCGATGTCGCGCGACAGGAGCAGGGGGATCGCCGAGTCGACCCGCTCATCGAGCACGGGGATGTCCGGCCGCACGGCGTGCAGCGCGGCCGTGTCCGCCGCGATCAGGGTGAGGCTCGTCTGGGCGCCCCGCTCCCCGACCCGCACGCCGGTGATCGACGACAGCGCCGCGGTGCCCTCCACACCCGGCAGCCGGTCGACGACCGCCACGGTGCCGGGCAGCAGTGCCGGCGCGGAGACCAGGACGTCGGCGCCGACCCTGTCACGGGCGCCCGCCACGATCGCCTGGCCGACGGTGGAGCCGAGGATCGAGGAGAAGATCACCACCGAGACCCCGAGGACGAGGGTGAAGGATGCCGCGAACCCGAACGCGGGCGAGCGGATGGCCCGCCCCGCGCCCAGCAGCGCGACGGCGCCGTCGCGGGTGCGGAGGCGCCGCTGGATGAGCGTGAGCGGAAGGGGGTAGAGGCGCAGCGCGCCGATGCAGAGGGCCGCGGCCAGAAGGAGCGGCGCGAGCACGAGCAGCGGGTCGATGCCGACGGCCCGGCTGGACTCCTCGATCCCCCGGCGCGCCAGCAGCAGCAGCGACACCACGGCGAGCCCGACCACGGCGAGCTCCGCGATGTTCCGGGCGCTGCTCCGCCCTCGCACACCCAGGTCGGTCCGCCCCTCCGACAGCGCGCCTGGACCGGAGAGCAGCGCGAACAGCACCGGAACGGTCAGTCCCACCGCGATGGGCAGTACGAATCCGTCGGCTCCGACCGGCCCCGGCACCGCGAGGGCCGCCGCGGTGAGGCCGACAGCGGTCGCAGGAGCCGCGATCGCCACTCCTTCGAGCGCCATCGCACCCCGGCCCTGCGCGGCGCTCGCACCGCGGGCGTACGCGAGCGCGAGCGCCTGCCGCCGGCGTCTGACGATCGTTCCGATGCCGAGGGCGAAGACCGCGAGCACGACACCAAGCAGGCCAGAGACCGCGAGGGCCAGCAGCGCCGTCACGGCGACCGTCCGGGCGATGGCCGAGTCGATCGCGTCGGCCACGAGGGTGCTGACGGTCAGGCTTCCGCCGTAGGGCATGACGACATCCGCCGCCAGGGCGTTCCGCAGCTGCTGGACGACGACGGGCGCATTCACCGCGGTCAGGGGACCGGCCTCCACCGGGATCCGGGCCACCAGGTTGCCGGACGTCATGCTCGACGTGAGTCCGCCGAGCGAGCCGGGGTCGAGGAAGACGGACGCGCGGATCGTGGGCGGCACGCCGGGCTCGGTCTCCACGATCGGCTCCGCGAGATTGGAGAAGTGCACCCAGTACGGATCCACCTCGTCGATCGGCGCGAAGACTCCCGTCACGAGCAGCTCGATCGACCCGTACTGCAGCACCGATCCGGCACCGATGCCGAGCTCGGACGCCGTGCGGCTCGAAACGGCGATCTCGAGCGGGGGGTCCGCCGCGCGATCGTCCTCGTCGCCGGCCCAGGCGCCCGGCGCGGTGCCCGAGACGATGTCCACCCGCTCCTGCCAGCGAGGATCGAGGGCGAGCCGGGCGACGAAGCGCACCTGTGCCGCGGGATCGGGAAGGACGGCGTCGCGGGATGCGGTGCTCAGCACCCACTGCGGTTCGGCGGTCAGGCTTCGCAGCGGCTCCGGCAGTTCATCGCGATAGAGCGCGATCGCGGCATCCGTCGGCGCGATCAGGCGCTCGGTCGGGGCGCCGGCGAAGCCGAAGGGCAGCCCCGTCGAGCCGACGCCCCGGAGGTCGCGCACGATCGGAGACATCTCCGACACCGCATGACGCAGCTCCTGGGTGCCCAGCTGAGCGACGGCTCGAGGCGCGACGCCCGCGGCGAACACGGCCACGGCGATGAGCCCCGAGACGAGCACGGAGCCCAGGATGCCGTTGGCCGCGTGCCGGGCGAGCAGTCCGACGCCCCCGGTCCGTGAGTTCCGGGTCATGTCTCGCTCACCGCCCCGCGAGACG
>DASUQB010000205.1:0-2939 GCA_036280835.1 Microbacterium sp.
GAGACCTCCTGCTCGTCCTTCGACCCGCCGGTCGTGAAGATCGAGCCGCCGACGTTGTCTCTCGCGAACGAGCACGCCGCGATCGTGTTCGCGGTGTCGGAGAGATCCGAGCACTCATCTTCGCGGTTGGCCCAGATGACATCCCAGTCGTCCCCGCCGAAGGCGCCGACCGTACCGTTGTCGACGGCATTGCCGTCGAGCTCGAACAAGCCGTCATCGTGGACGGCCGATGCGGGATTGGCCGCGAATGTCATGCCTATGGCGAGACAGAGCGCCGCTCCTGCGGCGAGCGCGCCTCGCCGCGTCCTTGTGGACATAGTGGGTCCCCTTTCGTTCCCCCAGTGGGTTCGGCTCAACGCTAGAAGCGCTGCCAGGAGACGACTATCGGGTGATATGCCGATCGCCCTCGGGAGAATTCCCTAGGGTCTGGATGTCGCGATGCATGCGGTGCGTCCAACGCGCGTGGGGAGAATGGGACCGCCTCGTCCATGATCTGTCCGGGGCGCGGCATGATTTTTCCCACGGCGCGTCCCCTTTCCCCGGACGGGGTTCGCTCGTACGATAGGAACCGCCGCGGGGAGGCGACATCGGGTGTTCACCTGAACACCGCTGGGAGATGTCCCTAGGGCGGGCAGCCCCTGGCTAGCGGCACTTGGGATGACGCGTGGGCATCGACGACGATGGCACGTACGCACTGGTGGTTGCAGGAGACCATGTGCGGGACGATTACGTGCGCCTTCTAGGGCGTCTGGGGCTCGAGACGGCATCGTTCTCCAGAGCGACGGATGCCTCGCACGTGCTCCGGGATCGGGCGCCGGTCGTGGCGATCCTCGAAGTCGAGGACGGCGGCTGCGAGCTTCTTCGCGAGCTGCGCGACCGGCACGGCGGGAGTCTCCCGGTGGTCCTCGTCTCGGCCGAGCGGATCGCTCCCGCGGACGTCGTGGCGGGCCTCCTGGTGGGCGCCGACGATTATGCCGCGGAGTCGATGGATGCCGATGAGTTCGTCGCGCGCGTGCGGCGCCTGGTCGACCGCACCGGCAGGAACGGACACGTCACCGCGGACCTGCGTCGCCTGACGTCGCTCACCGACCGTGAGCGACAGGTTCTCGGACTCATCGCCGGCGGGCGATCGCAGAAGCAGGTGGCGTCGACGCTCGGCATCAGCGTGAAGACGGTGGGCGCCCACGTGCAGAACCTTCTCGTGAAGCTCGGCGTCCACTCGCGGGTCGAGGCTGTCGCGCTCGCCGTTCGCCTGGGCGTGCCGGTCGGCTGACCGACCTTGGGCAGGAGCCCAGGGGGCGTGGTGTCACCGCCCGGCGGATGCGACGATGGGTGCAGACAGGAAGAAAGGGCTCTCCATGACTCACCAGAAGCGCGAACTCACGCCCCCAGAGCTGGCGGGCACCGTCATCCTCGGCCTCATCCAGTTCGCCTTCGCCGCGCTGGCCGCCTGGGATCTCGCTCATCGGCCGGCAGACGACGTCCGCGGTCCCAAGCCGGCGTGGATCGCGGCTCTCTTCATCAACTGGCTGGGCCCCGCCGCATATTTCCTCTTCGGCATCAAGCACGCCGGCCGCTGACCCCTCCGTGCTCCGGGGGCTGTCCCCCCAGCCGCCGCACAGGTCCCTCAGTAGACTGATCCCACTCGCGGGAGTGGTGAAATCGGCAGACACGCAGGATTTAGGTTCCTGTGCCTACGGGCGTGTGGGTTCAAGTCCCACCTTCCGCACGGTGCTCTGACTCGCATCCGCATACTGACCGCCGACCGATCCGACCGACGGGACCCCCATCGTGCAGCACATCGCCCTCATCCCCTGGCTGGATCCGGCCGCCATCATCGAGTGGGCCGGCCCCTGGGCGCTGCTCGTCGTCTGCCTCATCGTCTTCGCCGAGACGGGGCTGCTCGTCGGCTTCCTGCTTCCGGGCGACACGCTCCTGGTGATCGCGGGTCTCCTCTCCCACCCGCTGCCCAACGCGCCGCAGGGTGTCTTCGGGTTGAACGTATGGCTGGTGGCTCTCCTGATCGCTGTCGCCGCCTTCATCGGCGGTGAAGTCGGCTACTACATCGGCTACAAAGGCGGTCCTACGGTCTTCGAGCGCAAGGAGTCCGGAGTCTTCAGCGTCAAGAACGTCGAGCGCACGAACGCCTTCTTCCAGCGATACGGCGGCCTCACGGTCATCGTGGCCCGCTTCGTGCCGATCGTCCGCACGTTCACACCCGTCGCGGCGGGTGTCGGGCGCATGCACAAGGGCAAGTACACGCTCTACAACTTCGCCGGTGCGATGCTGTGGGGCTTCGGCCTCACGATGTTCGGCTACGCGATCGGCTTCATCCCGGTCGTGGGCGATCTCGTGGCGGAGTACATCGACCTCATCCTGCTCGCGGCGGTCGGGGGTACGGCGCTCGTGACGCTGTGGCACTACTTCCGCGAACGCTCGAAGGCCAAGAAGGAAGAGGCCGCGGGCGAGGACGTCGTGACCGACGCCGAAGAAGCGCGCCATCTGGTCCTCGACCCCGAGGTCTTCGATCGTGGCCCCGAGCACCACACCGACGGTTCGGCTCCTCCTGCGCCGAAGGTCTAGTCAGGAGGCCTTCGAGGCCTTCTTCTTCGGAGCCGCCTTGTCACCGGAGGCCGACTTCGAGGACGTCGAGCGCTTGGCGGCAGCGGGAGCGGCATCCGTCGTCTTCTTCTTCGGAGCCGCCTCACCGCGGGCTGCGCGCGAACGCTCCACCGATGCGCGGAGTGCCTCCATGAGGTCGATGACCTCGCCGCCGGCCGCCTCCTCCTGCTCACCGAAGGTCTCGGAGGTGTCGAGCGCATCACCCTGCTCGATCTTCGCGCGAATGAGGGTGCGGAGTTCGTCCTGGTATTCGTCGGCGAACTCGGTCGGGTCGAACTCGCTCGCGAAGCTGTCGACGAGGGATGCCGAGAGCTCGA
>DASUQB010000206.1:0-2267 GCA_036280835.1 Microbacterium sp.
CGGATCGTGAACGAGAAAGGCAGCTCGGGCGCGGGCTGACGCCGGAGGTGCCGGGGCAGCTGGCGCGGCTTCTGATACTCCTCCTCAAGCATGGCGACAAGCCTACGCCGAGGCGGCGAGGCGCCAGTCGACCGGTGCCGCCCCCTGCCGTGCGAGCAGTTCGTTCGCGCGCGAGAACGGGCGTGAACCGAAGAAGCCGCGGCGGGCGGAGAGCGGGGAGGGATGCGCGGACGCGATGATCGGCGTCTGGCCGAGAAGCGGGCGGAGGCCCGCGGCATCCCTGCCCCAGAGCACCGCGACGAGCGCGGTGTCGCGCGCCACGAGGGTGCGGATCGCGTGCTCGGTGACCTTCTCCCAGCCCCAGCCCCGGTGCGAGGCGGGCGCGCCCGGAGCCACGGTGAGCACGCGGTTGAGCAGCATGACGCCCTGATCGGACCACGCCGAGAGGTCGCCGTGCGGCGCGGGGTCGACGCCCAGGTCGTCGTTCAGCTCCCGGTAGATGTTCGACAGGCTTCGAGGCAGCGGGCGGACGTGCGACTCGACGGCGAACGAGAGACCGATGGGATGCCCCGGAGTCGGGTAGGGATCCTGGCCGACGATGAGCACGCGAACGTCGGCGAGCGGCCGCCGGAACGCCCGGAGCACATGCTCCCCCGCCGGCAGGTAGTGGCGCCCGGCGGCGACCTCCGCGCGCAGTCGCTCGCCGATCGCGGCGATGTCGGGAGCCACCGGCTGAAGCGCGTCGGCCCAGCCGGCATCCATCAGGCCCGCCTCCGCCAGCTGCGGCAGGGTCATCGCCACGGCTTCAGGCCCCGACGGCCGACTCGTCCGAGACGGGCCCCTTGGCCGACCAGGGGAAGTCGATCCAGAGGTCGGTCTCGCGCCAGGAGTAGTCCGGCCGCTCGATCGATCCCGGCTTCGTGTAGATCGTGACCGACCGCACGTCGGCCCCCCTGCCCCGCAGCAGCTCCACCGCGAGCTTCAGGGTGCGGCCGCTGTCTGCGACGTCGTCGACCAGCAGCACGCGCCGCCCCTCCAGGTACTCGAGGTCGAGATGCGGGGGCAGCAGCTCCGGATTCTCGAGCACCGTGCCGATGCCGGTGTAGAACTCCACGTTGAGCGCCCCGCAGTTCTTCGCGCCCAGCGCGTAGGCGACCGCCCCGCCGGGGATGAGCCCGCCGCGGGCGATGGCGACCACCACCTCGGGCGAGAAGCCGTCCGCCAGGATGCCGCGGGCCAGGTCGCGGGCCGCTTCGCCGAACGCGTCCCACGTGAGGCGCTCTCGAGTCTCCGTCATGTCATCCTCTGTGTCGGTGAGCGGGGTGCCGGGATGCCGGCGTCAGTTGGCGCGGACCGTCAGCGGACCGCGGGCGAGAAGATGCTGCGCCGACTGCGCCACCGGCCGCATCGTGATCATGTCGAGGTTGACGTGACCAGGAGCGTTCAGGGCGTAGGCGATCACATCGGCCACGTCGGCCGCGACGAGCGGCGCGACGACGCCCTCATAGACCTTCTCGGCGGCGTTCTGGTCGCCCCCGAGACGGTTGCGGGTGAACTCCTCGGTGTAGACCATGCCCGGGGCGACCTCGACGACGCGGATGGGCTCGCCGTTCAGCTCCAGCCGGAGCGCATGGGCCAGCATGGCCTCGCCGGCCTTGGCCGCGTTGTAGCCGGCTCCGCCCGGATAGGCCGTCTGGGCGGCGGTGGAGGTGACGAACACGGTGTCGGCGTAGCCGTCGGCATCCGCCGCGCGTCGCAGGTGCGGAAGCAGGGCGGCGACGATGCGCTGGGCGGCCAGCACGTTGACATCGAACATCCACGACCAGTCCTCCGGTCGCGCGCTCTCGACGCGGTCCGTCCCGCGCGCCCCGCCCGCGACCTGGACGAGCGCGTGCACAGGACCGGACTCGGCGAGCCATGCGGACAGGGCGTCGACGTCCGGCTGACTGGTGAGATCGGCCGCGAAGACGGCCGCGCCGGTCTGGGCCTCGAGCGCCGCCAGGCGGTCGGCGCGGCGGGCCACGCCGACGACATCCCAGCCGCCCTTCCGCAGAGAGCGCACCGTCGCCTCGCCGATCCCGGAACTGGCACCCGTCACCACAGCGCGTCGCGTCGTCATCCCTCCACGCGACCCGCGAGCGGCCCGGTGCTCCGTCGCCCGTATTACGTCACATTTCCCATGCGTTGTTGACAACTCGGCCCGCCCGTACCGTGGCAGAACCGGGCGAGACGCTCCGGTCCACCCGACTCAGCGCAGGAGCACACCA
>DASUQB010000207.1:0-7790 GCA_036280835.1 Microbacterium sp.
CGCGACGGGTCGCGAGCAGCTGGGTGATGGCGCCGAGGTACTCTTCCGGCGCGTCGATCGTGAGGTGCTCGAACGGCTCCTGCAGCTCGCCGTCCACGCGGCGCGTGACGACCTGCGGCTTGCCGACCGTGAGCTCGAAGCCCTCGCGCCGCATGTTCTCGACGAGGATCGCGAGGGCGAGCTCTCCGCGGCCCTGCACCTCCCACGCGTCGGGGCGCCCGATGTCCACGACCTTCAGCGAGACGTTTCCGATGAGCTCGCGGTCGAGGCGGTCCTTGACCATGCGGGCGGTGAGCTTGTGCCCCTTGACCTTGCCGGCCAGGGGCGACGTGTTGGTGCCGATCGTCATCGAGATGGCGGGGTCGTCGACGTGGATCTGCGGCAGCGGGCGCACGTCGTCGGGGTCGGCGATCGTCTCGCCGATCGTGATGTCCTCGAAGCCGGCGATGGCGACGATGTCGCCGGGACCGGCGCTCTCGGCCGGGTACCGCTCGAGCGCGCGGGTCTTCAGCAGCTCGGTGATGCGGGCGTTGCTCGTGGTGCCGTCATGGCGCACCCATGCGACCGTCTGGCCCTTCTTCAGGGTGCCGTTGAAGACGCGCAGCAGTGCGAGGCGACCGAGGAAGGGGCTGGAGTCGAGGTTCGTGACCCATGCCTGGAGGGGGGCCTCGTCGTCGTAGGCGGGGGCGGGCACGTGCTCGAGGATCGCCTCGAACAGCGGCTCGAGGTCCTCGCCCTCGGGCAGGGTGCCGTTCTCGGGACGCGTGCGCGAAGCGATGCCGGCGCGGCCGCTCGCGTAGACGACGGGCACATCCAGGAGCGCGTCGACATCGAGGTCGGGCACGTCGTCGACGAGGTCGCTCGCGAGGCCGAGCAGCAGGTCGTGGCTCTCCTCCTCGACCTCGGCGATGCGGGCATCGGGGCGGTCGGTCTTGTTCACGAGCAGGATGACGGGCAGCTTCGCCTCGAGCGCCTTGCGCAGGACGAACCGGGTCTGGGGCAGCGGGCCCTCGCTCGCATCGACGAGCAGCACGACGCCGTCGACCATGGACAGGCCGCGCTCGACCTCACCGCCGAAGTCGGCGTGACCCGGGGTGTCGATGACGTTGATCGTCACCGGGCTGTCGCCCGCGTGAGCGCCCTTGTACGTGATCGCCGTGTTCTTGGCGAGGATCGTGATGCCCTTCTCGCGCTCGAGGTCGTTCGAGTCCATCGCGCGCTCTTCCATGTGCTCGTGCGAGCCGAACGAGTTCGTCTGGCGGAGCATGGCGTCGACGAGCGTCGTCTTGCCGTGGTCGACGTGCGCGACGATCGCGACGTTACGGAGGTCCGGACGGAGGGCGCGCGCCATGGAGAAAGTCCTTGCAGAAGTGGGAGGGCCGGGAATCCGACACTCCACTGTACCGGGCGAGACTGTGCAATGCCCGATACGCGAGGGGTGAGCGACCGCGGTGGTCGCTCACCCCTCGTCGTGTGCGGTCGTGCTACTCGCCCGACTCCGCCGCCAGCAGGGTTGCGCGCGCCTCCCGGCGCACCCTCTGCTCGGCCGGGTCCGGCATCGGCACGGCGGCGATGAGGCGCTGCGTGTACGCCTCCTTCGGCGCGCGCAGGATCTGTCCGGTGGCACCCTGCTCCACGATCTTCCCGTGGTGCATCACGATGATCCGGTCGGCGAGCGAATCCACGACGGCGAGATCGTGGCTGATGAACAGGCACGCGAAGCCGAGGTCGTTCTGCAGGCGACGGAGCAGTTCGAGCACGGTCGCCTGCACCGAGACGTCGAGCGCGGATGTCGGCTCGTCGGCGAACAGGAGCTTGGGCTGCAGTGACAGGGCGCGGGCGATGCCGACGCGCTGCTTCTGGCCGCCCGAGAGCTCGTGGGGGTAGCGGTTGCGGTAGGTCCGGGGCAGCTCGACCGCGTCGAGCAGGTCCTGCACGCGCTTGTCGAGGTCGCGGCCCTTCGCCTCGCCGGCGAGGAGCATCGGCTCCCCGATCGACGCGCCGATGGGCAGGCGGGGGTTGAGCGAGGACGACGGGTCCTGGAAGACGATGCCGACGTCCTTGTGCACCTTGTGCAGCAGCCGCCGATCGGCCTTGGAGATGTCCGTGCCCACCACGGTGGCGCGGCCGTCCGCGATCGGCAGGAGGCCGATGGCTGCGCGCCCGACGGTGGTCTTGCCGGAGCCGGACTCTCCCACGAGGCCCGTGACCTCGCCGGGGAAGATCGAGAACGTGGCGTGCTCGACGGCGCGGAACGCCGGGACCCGCCCCCGCTTCGGGTAGTCGATCGCGACGTCCTCGAACGAGAGCACCGGGTCGCTGAGCGCTTCGCGGCGAGCCGCGTCTTCGCGCGCCGCGACGTCGGCGAGACGGATCTCGGTCGTGTCGCCGGCCAGCGCCGCGGTCGTGTCGATCGCCTCGTCACCGGCCTGGCCGATGCGCGGCACGGCGGCCAGCAGCTGTCGCGTGTACGGATGCTGCGGGTTCGCGAAGACTCCCTCGACGCTGCCCCGCTCGACGATCACGCCCTGGCGCATCACGACGATGTCGTCGGCCAGGTCGGCGACGACGCCCATGTCGTGCGTGATGAGCAGGATGGCCGAGTCGAGGCGGTGGCGGAGGTCGCGCATGAGGTCGAGGATCTCGGCCTGCACCGTGACATCCAGCGCTGTGGTCGGCTCATCCGCGATCAGCAGCCACGGGTCGCACGAGATCGACTGCGCGATCATGGCGCGCTGCCGCTGGCCGCCGGAGAGCTGGTGGGGGTAGGAGTTGAAGGCCTTCAGCGGGTCGGGCAGCTCGACGAGGTCGAGCAGCTCCAGCGCGCGCTCGCGGGCGGCGCTCGGCGTCATGCCGAAGTGGATGCGGAGCGTCTCGATGATCTGGAACCCGACTGTGTAGACCGGGTTCAGGGCCGTCATCGGCTCCTGGAAGATCACGGCGATCTCGCTGCCGCGCACGCGCCGCAGCTCCTCCTTCTTGAGCCCCAGGATCTCGCGCCCCGCGAGCTTAACGCTCCCGCCGATGCGGGCGTTGGAGGGCAGCAGTCCGAGCATGGCCATCGAGCTCGCGCTCTTGCCGGAGCCGGACTCGCCGACGATGGCGAGGGCCTTGCCGCCGTCCACGAAGTAGTCGAGGTTCTTGGCGGCGGGCACCCAGTAGTTGTCGACGGCGAAGTCGACCGAGAGCCCGCTGACCTCGAGGAGGTGGCCGTCGTGCGACTCGCGGGTCCGTAGCTGGTTCATCGGGGGTTCCTGACGTGGGGGGTGAGAATGGGTGCGTGGCTCACGCGAACAGAATGCTGCATTCCCGCTTCAACCGGATCATGGCGATCATCGTCTGGGCGGTGGCGGCGCTGGTCGCGGCCCTCGGCTTCTGGGGCTCGGAGCCGAGCCTGATCTGGGTGTACCCGGGCGCCGCCCTCGCGGCGTTCCTGGCGTGGGCCGCGCTGTGGCGGCCGGGCGTCGCCGTGGACGACGAGGGCATCGCGGTGCGCAACGTGACGCACAGCGTCGACATCCCGTGGGAGGCCCTCATCCATCTCGACACGAAGCACGCGCTCACCCTGATCACGCCGGGTCAGCGCTTCACCGCCTGGTCGGCGCCGGCGCCGGGCATCATGACGTCGCGCATCATCAGCCGCCGTCCCCTGAACAGGGAGGCTCGAGCGGTCGGGAGCTCGCCGCGCACGGGGGACCTGCTCGGAAGCGACTCGGGCGATGCGGCGATGCTGGTGCGCGACGAGTGGCAGCGGCGCCTGGATGCCGGACTGGTGACGCTCGGCGTGGCCGACGAGGTGTCCGTCACCCGCCGCTGGGACATCCCGGTGCTCGGCATCTCGGCCCTGCTCCTGGCGCTGACCGTCTGGGCGCTGGCCGCGACGGGCTGACGCCCGCTGGGGCTCGACCCCGGTCATCGCCGGGTCTCCCCCTCGGAGCCGGGCCCGCGGTACTCGTCGCTCGAGACGCCGTCGTTGGCGGCGACTCCTCGCGTGGTCATGACGACGCCCTCGGGAACATCGGCGGTGGTGCCGCTCTCGACGGCGGCGTCCTCGGGCAGCTCCTTCACCTTGCTGATCCGGATCCGCTTCTGCCGCGGGTCGAACGCGTCGCGCAGTCCGTCGCCGACGAAGTTGACCAGCAGCGAGAGCAGCACGATGAACGCGGCGGGCCACCAGAACAGCCACGGCCGCGTCTGGAACGCCGACTCGTTCTGGCTGATCAGGAGGCCGAGCGACACCTCGGGGCTGCGCACGCCGTAGCCGAGGAACGACAGCGACGTCTCGAGGATGATCGCCGCGGCGATCAGCAGCGTGGTGGCGACGATGACGACGCCCATCGCGTTGGGGAGGATGTGCTTGAAGATGATGCGGGCATCCGACGCTCCGGCGACCCGCGCCGCCTCGACGAACTCGCGCTCGCGCAGCGACAGGAACTCGGCGCGCACGAGGCGAGCGATTCCCGTCCACACGAAGAACCCGAGGAAGACCGCCAGGAAGAGCGGTCCGAGGCCACCGACGGCCGAACCGACGACCGCTCCGACGACGATCACGGGGATGACGATGACGATGTCGGTGATGCGCATCAGCACCGAGTCGACCCAACCGCGGTAGTAGCCCGCGATGGCACCGACGACCACGCCGATCAGCGAGCCGATGCCGCCGATGATGAACATGATGTACGCGGAGTTGACGAGCCCGCGCATGGTCATCGCGAAGTAGTCCTTGCCGACGCTGTTCTGCCCGAAGGGGTGGTCGCCGAGCGAGAACGGCCAGAAGGTCAGGGTGGGCTTGCCGCCGTCCTGGATCGGCAGCAGCTGCGTGTGGTTCCACTGCCACCAGCCGGGGATCCCGGCGATGCCGGTCACGCTGATCGCGAAGGCCACGATCAGCACGAACAGCACGATGCTGACGAGCGCGAGCTTGTGGTGCAGGAAGCGGCGGAGGATCAGCCGGCCCTGGCTCAGGCCCTTCTCGTCGGAGGTGACGACGGTGGCGGGATCGGCGGCGGGCTCGGCCGGAGCCTCGAAGTTTGCGCCCATGGGGATGGTCATCACTTGACCCTCACTCTCGGGTCGAGCGCCGAATACGCAAGGTCGGCGAGGAAGTTGAACGTGATCGCGAAGATGGCGATGACGACGAAGTACGCCATCACCGGGTTCGGATCGGAGTTGTTGAGTCCGCTCGCGAAGAGGGCGCCCATACCGCTGAAGGCGAAGATGCGCTCGGTGATGATCGCGCCGCCGATCAGCGCCCCGACATCCGCCGCCACGATGGTGGTGATCGGAATGAGCGAGTTGCGGAAGGCGTGCCGCACGACGACCGTGCGCTCGGGAAGACCCTTGGCCCGCGCCGTGCGGATGTAGTCCTGGTTGAGCGTCTCCAGCATGCCGCCGCGCGCGTACCGGGTGTAGCCGGCGAAGGAGATCAGCATGAGGCTGATCGTCGGCAGCAGCAGGTGCGTGAACGAGTCGATGCTCTGGATCCAGAAGTCGCCCTGCAGGTTCGGAGTCTGGGAGCCGACGGTGGCGATCGGCCGGCCGTTGATGCGCGGGTTGTTGATGTAGGAGTTCCAGTTGCGCATGTACTGGTCGACGACGATGACGCCCATGCCGAGCGAGCCCGTGAGCACGCCGATCCGGACGGCCTGGCCCTTGTCGAACTCGCCCAGGACGTATCCCGCCACGCCGCCGACGGTGCCGGCGATGAAGAACAGGAGGATGACGCCCCACAGGTCGAAGGACGGCAGGAACGGCTGGAGGACGAAGTACGCGGCGACCAGGACGATGACCGTCGCTCCGGCGGTGCGCCACGCGTACTGCGCCTTGGTGCCGGCGATCAGGATCACCATGCCGGCGCCGAACGCGGCGATCAGCAGCGGTGCGAGCACGGGGCCGAGCGAGGGGTCGAGGAACCATTCGGTCACCGACATCCCGTACATCATGAGGCCCGTGACGAGCACGGAAGCCGCGAAGACCACGAGGCGGCGCTGCCTGGGCCCTCCGATGATGGCCTGCCAGAAGACGCCGGCGAGCAGGGAGAAGACGATGATGACGGCCCAGGAGAAGACCGGATCGCGCAGCCAGTTGTTGAACCCGAGGGCCACGAAGACCTTCAGCAGCACGCCCATGAGGAACGAGGGCAGTGAGTAGAGGAAGAAGCTGGCGAATGTGAAGGTGTAGTCCACGGCGCTGTACTGGCGCAGCGCGGAGATGATGCCGATCGTGATGCCGAGGACGATGGCGAAGATCGTCGCGGCCGTCACCAGCTGGAGCGTGGAGACCATCGCCCGACCGAGGAGGATCGTGACGTCCTGGTTCTGGATGGTGACGCCGAGGTCGCATCCGCCGAACGGGATGACGCACCGGGCGGCGCCGGCCAGCCAGCCGAGCCAGCGGACGGGGATCGGCTGATCGAGGTTCAGCCAGTCGATGCGCTGAGCGATGAGGAGGTCCCGGTTCGGGCTGTTCGAGGCGTAGAGATCCAGCAGTGGATCCTTCGCCAAGGCCACCAGGGTGTACATGATGAATGATGCGGCGATCAGGATGAGGATCGAGACCCCGATGCGCCGCAGAACGAAACTAAGCACTGGGTTGCCCCTTCATGGACAAACGGTACCAGCCGCATCCCCGCGACCCCAGGCTTGTGGCCGGGAACGCTCGGAGCGCTGGTCGAGCAGGAGGGTGAGCACGCGCTTGGGGCGCCGGGTGGTTTCCCGACGCCCCAAGCGTTGAGTGTGCGTCAGACGAGCGGCTGATTACTCAGCAGCGTCGCCCTCGACCGTCCACTCCCAGAAGTTCCACACCGGGCCGGTCTGGTTGGCCATGAAGGTCACGCCGGAGACGCGGTCCGTGTGAGCCTCGATGCCGGGGCTCTGGAACAGCGGCAGGCCGTAGCGGTTCTCGAACAGCAGACGGTCCACCTCCATGTTGGCTTCCTCGACCTCGGCCTCGTCGGTCATCGTCTGGATGGCCGTGGCGAGCTCGTCGATCTTGGGGTCTGCGATGCCGGTGAAGTTCGAGCCACCGTCGGACGCGAAGATCTGCGGGATCGACTGGTTGCCGACACCCGGGGAGATCCAGCCGAAGATCGAGACATCGTAGATGTCGGAGCTCAGCTGCGCGCTCCAGTCCTCGCGGCCGATGTCCTCGACCACGAAGCCAGCCTCGGTCGCCGTGGCCTGGATGGCCTCGAACGCCGCGATGCGGTTCGGGTTGTTGATGTTGTAGAGGATGCGGACCGTCGGGGTGCGACCGGCGAGGAGCTCCTTGGCGCCCTCGACGTCGACCTCGGCGAACTCGTCCGAGCCGTTCTGCTCGATCGTCTTGGCGTAGGGCTCGGTCTGCGAGGTCACGTAGATCTGCGAGTTGAGCACCTCGGCGTCGGGGTTGATCGGCTTCACGACGGTGTCGACGATCTGCTGGCGCGGGATGACCTTCATGAAGGCCTCGCGCACATCCGGGTCGGCGAACTCGCCGCGGAACGAGATGTCGACGTGGTCGTACGACAGCTGCGGGCCCGAGAGGATCTCGATGCCCTCGAGGGCCTCGAGCGCGGTGAGCGTGTCGCCACCGGCCTGCGGGTTGATGATGTCGACCTCACCGTTCTGGAGGGCCGTCACCTGCGCCTGCGAGTCACCGACGAAGCGGAAGACGAGCGTCGAGAACGACGGCTGCTTGTCGCCGACGTAGTTCTCGTTGATCTTCAGCGTCATCGACTGCGTGGGCTCCCACGAGTCCACGACCCACGGGCCGTTGGAGAGGTAGAGCGAGGGGTCATCGGGCAGCGACGT
>DASUQB010000208.1:0-2475 GCA_036280835.1 Microbacterium sp.
GACGCTCGAGAGGGAGCAGCGGCGGTCGCGAGGGTCGTGGCGCAGGGGCTCGCCGGCGACGTTGAGATGGGTGAGCCAGATCGGGGCCTGGTGCGACACGATGACGACGTCGCCGTCGGGCGCGGCATCCCATGCGGCGTCGATCGCCTCCCGCATCCGCCGCACGATCGAGACGTACGGCTCGCCCCAGCTCGGAACGCTCGGACGCATCAGGTGGCGCCAGTTCCAAGGATTCGAAAGGGCCTGCTGCATGCGCTTGCCCTCGAAGACGTTGACCGGCTCGATGACGCGCTCGTCGATCACCGGCTCATGCCCGAACAGCTTCGTGAAGGGCTCCGCCGACTGGCGCGTGCGCTCGAGCGGTGAGCAGACGAGGGCTGTCACGGGGCGCCCGACGTTCTTGACGTGCAGTGCCGCAGCGGCCGCCATCCGGTGGCCTTCATCGCTCAGAACGTAGCCCGGCAGCCGCCCGTAGAGCACGCGGCGCGGGTTGTGGACCTCTCCGTGGCGCACGAGGTGGAGACGGGCTGCAGGCACCCCTCCAGTCTACGCGGCGCCACCTGGTGAGCAGCCTGAGAGCGGGCCGCCTCGCCCCGTCGGCACCCGGGATGCCGCGATCGCCGCGCCGACGAACCGCGAGGCGCGACCAGCGGCGAAGCCACGGCGCCGACGAGCGGCGAAGCCACGCTGCCGCCGAGCGGCGAAGCCACGCTGCCGACGAGCGGCGAAGCCACGGCGCCGACGGCGCGGACAGGGGCGAGACATCCGCCGACGTAGACTGATCCCTCGTGAGTACACGCGTTCTGGTCAAGCAGCTGCAGTCCCTTCCCGACGGTTCCGTCACGGTCTCCGGATGGGTCGAGACCGTCCGCGATCAGAAGAAGGTGCAGTTCGTCATCCTTCGCGATGAGACCGGCGCCGTGCAGCTCGTGAACCCCGCGACCCGTCCGCCGGCCGAACCCGTCGAGGGCGCCGAGCCGCAGGACGCCGACGCGCTCGCCCTCACCGACACGATCTCGGCCCTGACGACCGGCACGTTCCTCACGGTGACGGGCCAGCTGAAGCACGACGAGCGCGTCAAGCTCGGCGGTGTCGAGATCAAGGTGGCGTCGCTGGATGTCGCGGCCGCAGCGCTCCCGGAGACGCCGATCGCGGCCGACAGCGGGCTCGACAAGCGCATGGACTGGCGCTTCCTCGACCTGCGTCAGCGCCGCAACAACCTCATCTTCCGCGTGCAGACCACGCTCGAGCACGCGATGCGCACGTACGGGATCGAGCGCGACTACATCGAGATCCACTCCCCCAAGCTGATGTCGTCAGCGTCGGAGTCCAACGCCGAGCTGTTCGCGCTCGAGTACTTCGGCGAGCAGACGGCCTACCTCGCCCAGAGCCCCCAGTTCTTCAAGCAGATGGCCCAGTCGGCGGGCTTCGGGAAGATCTTCGAGATCGGCGACGTCTACCGCGCCGACCCGTCATTCACGAGCCGGCACGCGACCGAGTTCACCTCGGTGGATGCCGAGATCAGCTGGATCGACTCGCACGAGGACGTCGCCCGCATGCAGGAGGAGCTGCTGGCCTTCGCGATCGGTGCGGTCGCCGACAAGCACGGCGCCGAGATCGAGGAGCTGTTCGGCGTCACCGTGCAGGCACCGGCCGTCCCCTTCCCGCGCATCCCGCTGGCCGAGGCGCGCGAGATCGTCGCCGCGCGCGGCTACGTCATCCCGCGCACCGACGGCGACCTCGACCCCGAGGGCGAGCGCCAGATCTCCGCGCACGTCAAGGAGACCTTCGGTCACGACTTCGTCTTCATCACGGACTACCCGCACGAGATCCGGGCGTTCTACCACATGCGCGATGACGAGACCGGGCTGACGAAGAGCTACGACCTGCTCTACAACGGCGTCGAGATCACGACGGGCGCCCAGCGCGAGCACCGCGTCGACATCCTGGTCGAGCAGGCGAAGCAGAAGGGGCTCGACCCGGAGCACCTCGAGTTCTACTTCGACTTCTTCCGGTACGGCGTTCCGCCGCACGGCGGCTTCGGGATGGGCCTCGCGCGCGTGCTGATGCTGATGCTCGGCGAGTCGTCCATCCGCGAGGTCACTTATCTTTTCCGAGGCCCCACGCGCCTCGCCCCCTGACCCCTCTTTCCGGCGCCCACGCGCGCCTCGCGCCCGACCCTTCCCGGAAGCCCGGCTCGGCGCTGCTATCGGCCCTGCGCCTCGAGGATGGCGTCGCGGAGGCGTTCGGGGGCGACGCGCCAGTGTGCGTGCAGGGTTCCATCGATCAGCACGACCGGGATCTTCTCCCACCACAGCTCGTAGAGCGCGGGATCATCGAGGATCGACGGTTCACGCACCTCGATGCGGTCGGCCACCTCATCCGGAAGGCCGGCGACGACCTGCTCGATGACCCCGTGCGCGACATCGCACAGGTGGCAGTCGGGCTTGCCGATCAGGGTCAGGGTGGTCACGC
>DASUQB010000209.1:0-2209 GCA_036280835.1 Microbacterium sp.
ACGTGATAATGTCGTTCTTCGGTTGGGAACAGCCGAGACACCCTCTGCGCGGGTGGCGGAATAGGTAGACGCGCTAGCTTGAGGTGCTAGTGCCCGAAAGGGCGTGGGGGTTCAAGTCCCCCCTCGCGCACAGAATGAAGAAGGCCCCCGGATCCCGGGGGCCTTCTTCGTGGCCGGAGCTGGGTACGTAGATTCGCCCATCGATAGACGGGCATTTCGCTGGGATGCTGGTGGCCCACCGCGGTTCTCTGCCGGCCGCTTCTCGCGTGACCTCGCCCGCCCGATACGGATCCTGTGATGCACCGCCCCGACCTAGGGAGGCACTCATGACCTATTCCGTCCGACGCCGTATCGGCGCCGCAGCACTCGTCACGTTCGCTCTGTCGGCCACTGCACTGCCGGCCCACGCGGCAGATCCCTTCGTGTGGAACTTCCCTGCCGGCGACGCGTGCGACTTCGAGCTGACCGTCGAGGGCACGCCGAGCGCGCACCCCGTCGAGCGACTTCACGAGGATTCCGAGGGCAACCCCGTCCGGCTCATCCAGGCCGGCAAGGGCTACGCTCTCACCTTCACCAACGAGTCCTCGGGCGCCACCTTCTCCTCACCGAGCAACGGCGGTGCGACGAGGACCGAGTTCCATCCCGATGGATCGAGGACCGTCACGTTGACGGGCCACAACCTGCTGATCATGTTCCCGACCGATGTTCCGGCGGGGCCGACGACCGAGTTGTACGTGGGTCGAGTGACGATCGACATCGATACGGACGCGGTCTTCACCATCACCAGCTCGTCCGCGAAGACCGTGGACGTCTGCGAAGAGCTCATGTAGATGCGAGCGCGTCCGCCCTGGTCTTGGGCATCGGGTCACGCCACCGATACCCCGAACAGCAGTCCGAGGCAGTAGGTGATCGCCGCGGCGCCGTAGCCGATCAGGAGCTGCCGGAGCGCGCGGCGGAGCGGCGAACCTCCCGAGAGCAGTCCGACCATCGCTCCGGTTGCCAGCAGCGCGATGCCGACGAGGACCAGCGCGAGGATCACGGCGGCGAGACCGGAGAGTCCGAACATCCACGGCAGCACCGGGATGATCGCGCCGGAGGCGAAGAACAGGAAGCTCGAGATCGCCGCTCCCCACGCCCCGCCCACGACATCACTCGCGTCGGGCCCGTCGTGCGCCTGCGCCGGGGACGCTCCCGCCCGGGCCGCTTCGACGACGAGGCGGGCGCGGGCGAGGGCCTCGTCGGCGTCCATCCCTCGCGTTCGGTAGACCAGCGCGAGTTCGTTCGCATCGAGGTCGAGATCCGGCAGCACGTGGTCGGCGTAGCCGTTGGGCTCCGTGGCCGCGAGCAGTTCGCGCTGGGAGCGCACGGAGACGAATTCCCCCGCCCCCATCGACAGGGCGCCGGCCAGCAGTCCCGCGATGCCGCTGAAGAGCACGAACTGGGGCGCGACACCGGTGGCGCCGATGCCCAGCACGAGGGCCAGGTTGCTGACGAGGCCGTCGTTCGCCCCGAACACGGCCGCCCGGAAGGTGCCGGAGAGGCGTCGGCGACCGCGTGCCGCCAGACCGCGGACCACTTCGTGGTGGATCTTCTCGTCGGCTCGCATCGTGGCCGTCGCCGCGTCATCGTTGTCGTAGGGCGATCGCCCCTCCGCCTGCTGGGCCAGCGCCAGCACGAAGATCGTGCCGAAGTGCCTCGCCATCCACGAGAGCGTGCGCGTTCCGAGGTCGGGCCGCGGCAGCCGCGCGGGCTCGCCGCCCAGCAGCGTGAGCCAGTGCGCCTCGTGGCGGCCCTCGGCGGCGGCGAGCTCGAGGAGGATCTCGCGATCCTCGCCCGTCTTGCGTGCGGCCAGCTCGCGGTACAGGTGGGCCTCGGCGCGCTCGTTGACGAGGTATCGCGCCCACCGTCGCCGATCGGCTGCGGTGGGTGTCGCGGGCGCGCTCATAGGGGGCCTCCGAAAGGCGGGGGGACGAGGGGGACTCCTCCACGGTACCGACGGCTCGCCGCCCACCTGTCGCCGAGGCGGGGATTGCCAGTATTTCGGAGTCCCGAAGGCTCGCCGGAGGCAGAGGACCGCCCCGGCTGCTGCACGGAAAGCAGGGCAGCCGGGGCGGCGTCGAGGGGACGGCGTCAGCGGGCGAACTCGGCCGTCCAGACCGTCTGGGCATCGACCGGGAACCGGTACCACGCCGTCGGCACGGCGACGACC
>DASUQB010000210.1:0-16342 GCA_036280835.1 Microbacterium sp.
TCCCCCTCGATGCGATCCCCGAGCGCCTCGATCACCGGACGGCCCCCGACGGTCGCGTGCGCGACGTCGGCGAACTGGGTGGCCGAGTGGTTGCCCCAGATCGTGACGTCCCGGATGTCGCCGACCGGGGCGTCGAGCGCCTCGGCCAGCTGACCCTTGGCGCGGTTCTCGTCGAGACGGGTCAGCGCCGTGAAGCGGCCGGGGTCGATGTCGGGGGCGGATGCCGCGGCGATCAGCGCGTTCGTGTTGGCGGGGTTGCCCACCACCACGACCCGCACGTCGTCGGCCGCGTTGGCGCTGAGTGCCGCGCCCTGCGGGCCGAAGATGCCGGCATTCGCGGCGAGCAGGTCGGCGCGCTCCATGCCCGGGCCGCGCGGACGCGCTCCGACCAGCAGCGCGAGGTTGCAGCCATCGAAGGCGACGGCGGGGTCGTCCGTGATGTCCACGCCCGCGAGGAGCGGGAAGGCGCAGTCCTGCAGCTCGAGTGCGGCCCCCTCGGCGGAGCGCAGGCCCTGCGGGATCTCGAGCAGCCGGAGCCGCACGGGAGTGTCCTGTCCCAGCATGTCTCCCGCGGCGATGCGGAAGAGCAGCGCGTAGCCGATCTGCCCGCCGGCTCCGGTGATCGTGACGGTGGTGGGTGTCGTGGCAGCCATGCTCCGAGCCTATGTATCAACGCCGCCGTCCGGGCACTCCCTCTTCCCGAACAGCACCGGAAGGAACCAGCCATGACCATCTCCACCGCCCCGATCTCGCCCGCGTTCGAGCTGCCCGACGAAGAGGCCGCGATGCGCGCCCTCGTGCGCGCGGCCGTGCTGCTCACCGGGGCGGCGGCCGCGATCGCGGCCGTGCTCGGGGTCGTGCACACCGTGCTCGCCGTGGCCGGGGCCGACCGGGCCGCCGCCGTCGCGCCGGCCTTCTCGTTCGCCGTCGGCGTCTGGGGCGCCGTCCAGGCCGTGACCGTGCTGATGCTCGGCATGGCCTTCGCCCAGCGGCCTCGGCTCGCGATGCTCACCTGGATGACCGCGCTGCTCTCCGGCGTGCTGTCGGTGACCGCCTTCCTGCACGCGTCCGCGACCGTTTCGGGCGGGGTCCTGGCCACCGCCGCGGGGCTCTTCGCGATCGTCTTCGTCCTGTGGCTCGGCGTCGCGGTCCGCGCCGGCGTACGCTCCGGCGCCCTCGGCTCCGGCATGCACGCGTTCGCCCTCGTGCTCATCGCCGTCGGCTCGTTCGCCCTCGGACTCGCCTTCGTCGCGGGGCTCGCGGCCCCCGGCAGCCGCCTCCAGGAGATCACCAGCGCGCTCGCCGCCGGGCCGGGCGTCGTCGCGTGGCTGGCCATGCCCGTGTGGTGGCTGGTGGCGGCGTTCCGCCTCTTCCCCACCCGCTGACCCGCATGCCGGCGTCGGGCCGGGCGGAACAGGGCCCGACAGTATAGACATCGGGGCCCGCCTGGGGAGCCACCTGCCCATCCCGGCCGAGGTCAACTACCGTTGGGGCCATGACGTTCAATGAGAACGCCAATGTCGGGGGAAACAAAGCGAGGCGCCGTGGGCGCACCGCCGCGGTCGCCGGCGGCGGCGCGGGAATCGTAGGCATCGCCGTGCTCCTGATCAGCATGTTCACCGGAGTCGATCTGTCGGGGCTGGTCGGCGGTGGCGGCGGCGCGGCGCCGCAGGAGCAGACCGGCGGCTCGGAGATCGAGAACTGCGAGACGGGCGCCGACGCCAACCAGAGCGACGAGTGCCGGCTCGCCGCGGCATCCCTGGCCATCGACCAGTTCTGGGCCGAGAACGTCGAGGGGTACCGCGAGCCGGAGCTCATCATCGTGGATGTGGAGACGGGCACGCAGTGCGGCACGGCATCCAACGCCACCGGCCCGTTCTACTGCCCGCCCGAGGAGAACGTCTACGTCGACCCGACGTTCTTCTCGCTCCTGCGGGAGCAGTTCGATGCGACCGCCGGGCCTCTCGCCCAGCTCTACGTGCTGGCGCACGAGTACGGGCACCACGTGCAGCAGATCACCGGCATCATGCAGCAGCATCCGAACAACGGCACCGGTCCGGACAGCAACGGCGTGCGCACCGAGCTGCAGGCGGACTGCTTCGCCGGCGCGTGGGTCGGGGCCATGACCGAGCAGGAGGACGACCAGGGCCGGCCCTTCCTCGAAGCGCCGACGCGCCAGCAGATCGCCGACGCGCTCAACGCCGCGGCCACCGTCGGCGACGATCACATCCAGGCCCAGTCGGGCGGCGCCGTCAATCCCGAGGGCTGGACCCACGGCTCGAGCGAGATGCGGCAGCGGTGGTTCGACGCGGGCTACGACAACGGACTCGAGGCGTGCGACACGTTCGCCGTGCCCGGGAGCAGCCTGTGACGCGGGCCGCTCACGGTGTCCGCCCCGACCCGTTCTACCCCCCGATCGAGCCGTACGAGAGCGGGATGCTGCTGGTCGGGGACGGCCACCGCGTCTACTGGGAGTGCAGCGGCAATCCGCAGGGCAAGCCGGTGGTCTTCCTGCACGGCGGACCGGGCGCGTCGACGTCACCGCTTCACCGCACCCTCTTCGACCCCGAGAAGTACCGCATCGTGCTGTTCGACCAGCGCGGCTGCGGCCGCAGCACCCCGCACGCGTCCGAGCCGCGCGCCGACCTCCGCCACAACACGACGTGGCACCTCGTCGCCGACATCGAGCTGCTGCGCAAGAACCTCGGCATCGCCCGCTGGCAGGTCTTCGGCGGGTCATGGGGCAGCGCGCTGGCGCTGGCCTACGCCGAGTCCCACCCCGAGGCGGTGACCGAGCTCGTGCTGCGCGGCATCTTCACGCTGCGGCGCCATGAGCTCGAGTGGTTCTACGAGGGCGGGGCCGAGGCGATCTTCCCCGACCTGTGGCAGCACTTCATCGAGCCGATCCCCGTGCTCGAGCGCTCGCGGCTCATCGAGGCGTACCACCGGCGCCTCAACGACCCCGACCCCGCGGTGCACGTGCCGGCCGCGGTGGCCTGGAGCACGTGGGAGGCCTCGACGCTGACCCTGCGCCCGGACCCCGAGCTCGTCGCGAAGATGGCCGAGCCCCACGCGGCCACGGCGTTCGCGCGCATCGAGAACCACTACTTCCTGCACGGCGGCTGGCTGCGCGAGGGGCAGCTGATCCAGGATGCCGCGAAGCTCCGCGACATCCCTGCCGTCATCGTGCAGGGACGGTACGACATCTGCACGCCGATGATGACGGCGTGGGACCTTCACCGCGCGTGGCCGGAGGCCGAGTTCGTCGTGGTGGATGACGCGGGCCACTCGGTGACGGAGCCGGGGATCGCCGCCGCCCTCGTCGCGGCGACCGACCGCTTCGCGGCCTGAGCCGCCGCGGCTGCGGGCCGCCGGCGAGGCGCGAACCACTCCGAGGCGCTCGCGAGGGCCACGCGGCGCGACGGCATGAACCAGTGGAACAGCACCCACCGCGGGAGCCAGGCGCCCCAGCCGATGAGCGGGATGCCGTAGAGCTCGCCGGCGCCGCGCCCGATGCCGAAGCTCGCGGCGCGGCCGAGCCCGGGGAATCGGAACCGCCGGGGCGTGCGCCCCTGCACCGCCCGTGCCACGTTGGCGCCGGCGCGGGCGCCGTGGTGGATGGCCCAGAGGGCGTCGGAGCGGCACGTCCCGCGCCCCGACGGGTGCGGCACGGCGGCCACGTCTCCACCGGCCCAGACGCCGGGGGCGGGCGTGCGGAGGAAGGCGTCGGTGATCAGGCGCCCGGCCGCATCGCGGGGCAGGTCCTCCGTGCCCGGGAGGGGGACCGGGGTCTGCCCGAGCGCCGACAGCACGGTGGCCGACGGCATCCAGCTGTCTTCGTCGAGGATGGCGCCGTCGGGGCACACGTCGACGATGCGCGCGTCGCAGCGCAGCTCCACCCCGGCGCGCACCGCCTGCGCCGCGGCGTAGTCGGCGACGCGATCGAACCGGGGCCTCAGGTCGGGGGTCGGTCGTTCGCCGGAGTGCACCAGCACCACCCGCGGCGCTGAACCGCCGCGCAGCCGCGGCTCGGCGGCCACGTCCCGGCGGAGGCGGGTGGACACCGCCGCGGCGACCTCGATGCCCGAGAGGCCGCCGCCGGCCACGACCGCGGTGAGCAGGCGCCGCCTCTCCACGGGGTCGTCCGTGCGGGCGGCGAGCCGCACGACGTCGTCGAGGTGCGCGGTGAGGGCATCGAGCCCGCCCTGCGCCTTCACCGACCAGCCGTGGTCGCGGAGTCCCGGCACCCGGTCGCTCGCGTCGCGGCTGCCGATTCCCACGACGAGGTGGTCGTACGGCAGGCGCCGCACGCCGAGGTCGGTGAGCACCTCCACTTCGCGGTGGGTCGTGTCGACGGCGGCGGCCACCCCGTGGACGAGCCGTGCCTGCGGCACGAGGCGCCGCAGCGGGACGCTCGCGTGCCGGGGGCGCACGTGCCCCGTGATGACCTCCGCGGTCCAGCCGTGGAACGCGTGGTCGGGGCTCGCCGAGACGATGGTGACGCGGACGTCTCCCCTCGCGATCGGGCGGCGCAGGCGGCGCACGACCGCCCGGGCGGCCCAGACTCCGACGTAGCCGCCGCCCAGCACGACGACGTGGACGGGGTCCCGGCGGGCGGCGGGCGCGGCGGATGCCGTGCGGGCGCTCATCGCGCGACCCCAAGGGTGGTGGCGGGCTCGGGCCACGAGACGGGCCGCCCGAACGACAGGGGATCGGCGAGCGTGAACCCGAGGTGCTCGTGCCGGCCGGCGACCTCGCCCATGCGGCGCGCGTGATCGACGTCGGCGGAGCCGAGCGCGTCGGTGCGGATGCCGTCGAACGACATGAGCATCGTCTCGCACAGGCACGCGTACGAGAGACCGCGGGGAAGGCCGATGTCGCCGGGCATCTGGATGCCGGGCGTGGCCGCCACGCCGCCGTCGACGACGAGCACATCGGGCCGCTGCTCGCGCAGGGCGGGGTCGGTGTTGCGCGGCTGGGTGTCATCCAGCACGATCGCGCCGGGCTTGAGGTGCTCCGACCGGATCAGGGCGTCGGTCGCCGATGTCAGAACGAGCACGAGGTCGGCGTCCCGCACCGCGTCGAGCGACGTCGAGGTGCGCACGGGGAGGCCGGGCGCCGCCTCCCGGATCTCGGCGGCGAGGTCGTCGAGCCGGCGGGCCCCGCGGGCGATCAGGGTGAGGTCGGAGATGCCCTCGGTGTCGTCGGCGAGCAGCCGCACGACGCACGAGCCCACGCTGCCGGTCGCGCCGACCACCGCGATGCGGCCCCCGGGCGCGGCGGGGAGCAGCCTGCGCAGCGCCTCGACGGTCAGGTGCGCGGTGAAGGCGTTGCCCGTCGTGAAGTTCATGCCCTCGCGCCGCCGGAGCAGCCGCCCGGCGCCCGTGGCCGGCGCTGTCAGCGCACCGAGGCCGACGGTGGTGGCGCCGAGCTGCTCGGCGCGGTCGACGGCCTGCTCGACCTTGGCGACCGCCCAGCGCCGGTCTTCGGTGAGCAGCTGACGCGCGCCGACGGGAACCACGATCACCCAGCCGGCCACCTCGTCGGGGTCGTCGGCGCGACGGACCGTGGTGAGCAGCTGAGGGGGAACGGGCAGGCGGCGAAGCCCCCACGCCCACGCGGGCTCGGGCACCCGGCCGAGCGGGCGCCAGATGCGGGCCATGTCCTGCGCGACCTGGGCGCGGGGGTGGACGAGGAATGCGAATTTCGGGGGCACGGCGGATCCTTCCAAGACACGGTGATGCCTGGAAGAGCCCGGTTCCGCCGGGGTGATACACGCGCGGCCCTACTCGCGGACGCCCCGGATGAGGTCGGCTGCCACCTCGCCGATGACGATCGCCGGCGCATTCGTGTGGCCTCGGATGACGGTCGGCATGACCGACGCGTCCGCCACACGCAGCCCTTCCACGCCCCGGACGCGCAGCTCGGGGTCGACGACCGACTCCTCGTCGTCGCCCATCCGGGCGGTGCCGACGGGGTGGTACAGGGTGTGCGAGTAGCGGCGCAGCGACACCTCCGCGCGCTCCTGCGGGGTCAGCCGGTGCCCGTCCTCCGGCTGCACCCAGCGGCCGGTCGTCAGCGCGCCGAGCTCCTCGGTCGCGATGAGGCGTTCGCACACGGCCAGCCCGGCCAGCATCGTCTCGGCGTCGACGCCGTCGGGGTCGCTGAGGTAGCGCGGATCGATCAGCGGCTTGGCGGACGGGTCCTTGGACGCCAGGCGGATCGTCCCGCGGCTGCGCGGGCGCAGCAGGATCGCGCCGACGGTCAGGCCGTGCTCGGGTGTCGCGATGAGGCCCTCGCCGACGTACGGGACGGGCGCGAAGATGATCTCGATGTCGGGCAGGCCGGCGGGGGCGCCGGTGCGGTCGGCGACATCCGTCCGCACGAAGCCGCACGCCTCGCCGACGTTGGAGGTCAGCATCCCGCGCCGCGAGGTGAGGTAGCGCGCGAGCTCGGCCGGTCGCTCCGCGTCGAACAGCGTGCCGCCCTTCGCCTGCGGGGCCAGCCCGGCGACGAGATGGTCCTGCAGGTTCTCGCCGACGCCGGGGCTGTCGACGAGAACCGGGATGCCGTGCTCGGCGAGGTGACCGGCCGGTCCGATGCCGCTCAGCATGAGCAGCTGCGGGGTGTTGATCGCCCCGCCCGAGAGGATCACCTCGCGGCGGGCGGCCGCGTGCCGGCGGACCCCCCGGATCTCGACGTACACCCCGGTCGCCCGCGGGCCCGTCGTCTCGTCCGGAGCGTGGGCGAACGTCACCCGCCGCACGTGGGCCCCGGTCACGACGCGGAGATTCGGGCGGCGCCGTGCGGGGCGGAGGTACGCGTCGGCCGTCGACGCCCTGCCTCCGCGGGTCTGAGACACCATCGTCTGCGAGAAGCCCTGCCCCTCCGGCAGGTTCGCGGCGGTCACCGGGTATCCGGCCTCCCGGACGGCTCTCAGGAACGCGGCCGTCGCGGGCCGGGGGTCGCGCTGCTTCTGCACCGACTGGGCGCCGTCGGTGCCGTGGGTCGGGTGCGTCGCGTCCTCGGTGCGCTCCACCCGCTGGAAGTAGGGGACGAGCGACCTCCACGACCACCGAGCGCCCGCGCTCTCGGCCCACTCGTCGTAGTCGGCGGCGAAGCCGCGCACCCACATCATGGCGTTCAGCGAGGACGATCCCCCCAGCGTCTTCCCGCGCGGCCAGTAGACCGTCCGGCCCTCGAGCTGCGGCTGCGGCACGGTGTCGTAGCCCCAGTCGTAGATGCCGCGGAAGAGCTTGGAGAAGGCCGCAGGCACGTGGAGCTCGAGCTTCGTGTCCGGGCCGCCCGCCTCGAGCAGCAGCACCGAGACGGCCGGGTCCTCGGTCAGTCGCGCGGCCAGCGCCGCGCCGGCAGAGCCTGCGCCGACGACGATGTAGTCGGCGGTCAGCCCGTCGCGGCCGAACGGCCGGGCGGCGGCATCCCGTCTCGTCGCACGCCTCGGCAGCGCCCCGCCTCGCCCGTTCGACGCGCTCACGCGCGGAAGGCCTGGACGAACGTGCCCAGGAGGCGCACGAGGCTGCCGTCCATCCGGAAGCGGGTGAAGCCCTCGCTGACCGCGGCGCCCGTGCGCGACATCAGGAACCACGGCGGCTTGGGAAGCACGCTGCCCTTCGACACGCTCAGGGAACGGACCATCGCCGGGATGGAGCGGGGGAACGGGCGGAACGGGCCCCGTCCCACCGAACGCTCGACGCCGGCGAGCAGCAGGCCGTTGTGCACCACCCCGATGCCGCTGCCGACGTCGGCGAGGGTGCTGCCGGGGAAGGCTCCCCAGGTCAGCGACGGCGTGAGGTAGATGAACGCGGTCCAGGTGTTGATGGCGATGCCGCCGTACCTCAGCTCCGCGATCGCGCGCTCGAACCCGTCGCCCAGCGCCTTCTGCGTCGCGGGGTCGACGAGCACGTTCGCGCCCAGCGTGCCGGTGAGCCTGTCGTTCGCGTGCGACACCGCGGCGTCGAGGAACTCCTGTCCGAGCCCCGGCAGCTCGACCACGCCGAGCACCGGGGCGAAGTACTCGGTCTCCTCCAGCGCCGACGCCTCGTCGCCCTCTCGCAGCCGGACGAGCGCGCGGGTGCGGTCGGAGAACCACTCGGCGCCCGGGTAGGCGGATGCCGCGGCCCCGAGCTTCGCGTCCGACCGGGGGTACCAGACGGGCCGCGCCGGGGCGGCGGCATAGGCGTCGCGGAGCGCGTCGAGGAACGCCTCGCGCTGCGGCCACTCGGACGACAGCAGCACGACCTGGCCGGCGATGCAGTTGTGCCCGCTGTTCTGCAGCCGCATCGTCACGACGTGCTCCGCCTGGAAGCGCAGGTCCGCGTCGGTCCAGCGGCCCGGAACGACGATGATCGGGGAGACGCCTCCCAGCTCGCTCGTGATGGGCACGGTGAGCCGGGGCTCGTCTTCGGCGCGGCGCTTCTGTGCCTCGTCGCCGGTGCCCCAGACGATCGCGTCGAACGTCGCCGCCGAGCCGGTGATGTGCACGTGGTCGATGCCCGGGTGGGCCGTCAGGTGCTCGCCGACGTCGGGGCCGCCCGTGACGATGCGCAGGAAGCCCGGCTCGATGAGCGGCGCGAGGGCCCGCTCGAACACCGGGACCAGGGCGTCCATCGTCGGATTGAGCTTGAGGAGCGCGACGCGGTTGTTCGCGAGGAGTTCGTAGAGCACGTCGAGCACGGGAATCGATGTGACGTTGCCCGCGCCGAGCACGAGCCCCACCCCGCCGGGTGCCGTGGGGTTCAGCTGGGCCAGCCCGGCCGTCGCGCGCGCCTCCTCGAGGGTGATCCCCGGTCTCAGCCACACCTCGCCCGAAAAGCCTGACAGCAGGAGCGAGTCCATGCCGGTCGCCGGGAACACGTGGGCCCGCAGTCCGCCGGTCGGCGCGTCATCCAGTCGCACCCCGTCGAGCGGATTGCCGCCCCTCTGCAGGGTCTTCAGGGTCTTGGCGTAGGCCTCCAGCGACGTCAGGGCGCCGTACGGACCGCCGAGCCATTCCTCGCCGCGGAGAGGATGACCGGCCGGCACGCCCTTGAGATCCGACGCAGTATGAGCCCACTCCTCGGCCACCGAGGCCACCGTGGCATGCAGGCGATCCAGCAGCCGGGCGCGCTGTCCGAGCGTGAGGTGGCTCCAGATGAGCGCGCCCTCGGTGAGCGCGGCGATCGCGGCATCCACTCCCGCACGGGCGGTGGCGAGCTGCGCGGGTGAGGCCTGCTCGGCAAGGGTCATGGGCGCTCTCCTTCGGGCGGTGGCACCAGCATACGTGCGGGGGGAGGGGGGTGCCCGCGGCGTCCAGCCAGAGCTCAGAGGAGCGCCGCGCGCACCGCCCGGATGCCCGCGAGCGTCTCGGTGAAGCTCGTCGACAGGGGCGAGAGCCCGATGCGCAGCCCGCCCGGATCCCGGTAGTCGGGGATCACGTCCTGCGCCCACAGCCGCGCGGTGACCTCGCGCATTCCGGGGTGCGAGAGCGTCACGTGCCCGCCGCGGGCCTCGGGATCGCGCGGCGAGGCGAGCGTCACACCGAGCGGCGCGAGCAGTTCGTCGGAGAGCCGCACGGCGAACTCGGTCAAGGCGATCGACTTGGCGCGGAGCGCGCCGATGCCGACGCGCTCGATCAGCTCGAGGGTGTCCTGGAGGGCGAGCATCCCCACGATCGGAGGCGTCCCCGACAGGTACCGCCGCACGCCCTCCCCCGGTGCGTACGAGGGCCCCATCGCGAAGACGTCCGCGGCGCCCATCCATCCCTGGATCGGCTGCGCGAGCCGCGCCTGGTGCCGTTCCGCGACGTACGCGAAGGCCGGCGAGCCCGGTCCGCCGTTGAGGTACTTGTACGTGCACCCCACCGCGAGGTCGAAGCTCCACTCATCGCTGCGCACGGGGACGGAGCCGGCCGAGTGGCAGAGGTCCCAGAGCACCAGGGCGCCCGCGTCGTGCGCGATGCGCGTCAGCGCCTCGGCACCCGCGAGGAACCCGGAGCGATAGGCGACGTGGCTGAGCAGCACCACCGCCGTCTCGGGCCCGACGGCGTCCCGCAGCGACTCGGCGGTGACACCGGCCGACGGATCCACCTCGATCCACCGCACACGCCCGCCGCGCTCCGCCGCGATGCCCTCGACGAGGAAGCGGTCGGTCGGGAAGTTGTCGCGGTCGACCACGATCTCCACGCGCGCGGGGTCGTCGGCGCGCTGCGCGTCGAAGGCCGCCCGCAGCAGCTTGTAGAGCAGCACCGTCGTGGAGTCGCCGATCACCGTCTGGCCGGGGGCCGCCCCGGTCACGGAGCGGCCGATCGCGTCGCCGATCGCGAAGGGCAGCGTCATCCACGATTCGTCCCACCCTCGGATCAGGCGCCCGCCCCACTCCTCGCGCACGAAGGCCTCGAGCCGGGCCGCGGTGCGGCGAGGAGGCCGCCCGAGCGAGTTGCCGTCGAAGTAGACCAGCGACGTCTCCGAGCCGACGAACTCGTCGCGCAGGGGCGAGAGCGGATCCGTCGCATCGAGGGCGGATGCCTCGGCCTGGAGGCCGGCGAGGGCTGCCGCACCGGCCTGACCGGCTTCATGGGAAGACATCGTGGAGCAGCTCCTCGGAGGGAAGGACCGTCGACCCGGCGAGCCAGGCGGGAACGGTGTCGGCGTCGCCGGGCGGCTCGCCCGGGACGAAGGTCGCGACGGCGTGCGTGCGCTCGGCGAAGGGCCAGGGATCCGCGAGAGCCTCGATCAGCGCCGGGCCGCGCACGCCAGCCGCGGTGAGCGCCTCGAGCTCTCGCACGTTGACGCCCACCGGAAGGTCCCCGTTGCCGAGGTCGGTGCCGTACAGCACCGAGCCCCCGGCCGCGACGAACCGCTCGAGGTTCGAGCGCGCCACCTCGGCCGCCGCGGGATCGTCGTGGATCGCGAGCGTCGAGATCCACCGCTGACCGGCTTCCGCGGCACGAAGGATGAGCCCCTGGTCGAGCTCCGCGGTGAACGGCGTGTGCGCGAGCACGTCGACGCCCGCCCGGACGGCGACCCCGGCCATGCCCTCGCCCTCGACGTGGGCGACGACGGGCAGGCCGTTCGATCGCGCCGCAGCCACGACGGCGTCGAGGATCGCGGCGGGGAGGACGGGGCCGGCCGCCGCGTTCAGCGCGACCTTGATCACGGACGCTCCGAACGACACCTGTTCATCGACCGCGGTCGCCGCGCCACCGGGTTCTCCGGGGTGCAGCGACGCGCTGCTGACCTCCCGCGTGATGGATGCCGGTGCCCACGACCGGCCGACGGGGTAGCCGCCGACCGCGGTGAGGAAGGCCCCCGCGTATGTCACCCGTGGCATGTGCTCGCGCGGCCGCCGGGACAGGGCGACCGGGTCGCCCCCGAGGTCGACGACCCCCGCGATGCCGTGTGCCGCCAGACGCCGCTCGTCGATGAGGTGCAGGTGCACGTGGTGGTCGGTGAAGGGGGGGAGCGCCACCCCGTGCTCACCGCTGATCGCCCGGCGGCAGAAGAGGGCGTCGGGTCCGAGCAGCCGACGCAGGGCGGAGGGGTCGAGCCGCGGCATCCGTCACCCGGGTATCTCGGTGCGGACGGCGAAGAGCTCCGGGAAGAACGTGAGCTCGAGCGCCTTCTGCAGGAACGACGCGCCGCTGGAGCCCCCGGTGCCCGTCTTGAAGCCGATGATCCGCTCGACGGTCTTGAGGTGCCGGAAGCGCCAGAGCTGGAAGTTGTCCTCGAGGTCGACGAGCTCCTCGCACGTCTCGTACGCGGCCCAGTGCGCGTGCGGGTCGGCGTAGATCGACGCGAACACCGGGACGAGCTCGGGCCTGAACGTCCAGGCCTCGGTGACGTCGCGCTCGAGGATCTCGGCCGGGATGTCGTAGCCGGTGCGGGCGAGCAGCCGCAGGAACTCGTCGTAGAGGCTCGGCGCCTCGAGGGCCCGGCGCACGAGCGCCTGGGCGGTGGGATCGGCGCTGAAGACCCGCAGCATCCCGGCGTTCTTGTTGCCGAGCGTGAACTCGACGGCGCGGTACTGCGCCGACTGGAAGCCGCTCGCGTTGCCCAGCACCCCGCGGAACTGCCCGTACTCCGCGGGTGTCAGCGTGGCGAGCACCGACCACTGCTCGGTCAGCGTGCGCTGGATGTGCTTTACGCGGGCGATGCACTTCAGGGCGGGGGCGAGGCGATCCTCGCGCAGGTACTCGCAGGCGCCCGACAGCTCGTGCAGCACGAGCTTGAGCCAGAGCTCGGTGGTCTGGTGCTGGATGATGAACAGCAGCTCGTCGTGATGCTCGGGCGAGCTGAGCGGATGCTGCGACGCCAGCAGCGTCTCGAGGTCGAGGTAGCCGCCGTAGCTCATGCGGTCGGAGAACTCCGTGACGACCGACTGCTCGATCGTCCGGGTGTTGCGCTCGACGCCCTCGGTCACGCAGTCAGCCTACTGACTGCATCCGGCCGCCGCGTGGGGTCTCAGAGCAGCGCGAGCTCGCGGAGCTTGGACTCCACGTCGGCGTTGCTGGGCTCGACGTGGTGCGTCGCGTCGGGGTACAGCACGACGGGGATGCTCGTGCGGCCGGAGATCTCGCGTGCCACCTCGGCCGCCGCGGGCTCCGCCGCCAGGTCGATGTAGGTGTAGTCGATGCCCAGGCCGTCGAGCTGCCTCTTCGTGCGACGGCAGTCGCCGCACCATTCGGCGCCGAACATGGTGATCGTCGCCGAGGCCGACGGCGCCGACGAGGTCGGGGAGGGGGAGGAAGTCATCCCTCCAGCGTAGGCGCGTGCGGCTGAGCGGTCGCCGAGTCCTCCCGCAGCCGGTACTCCAGCGGAACCTCGTCGTCCGGGTCGACGTGCTTCTTCGGGGCGTAGACGACGAGCGCGTGGAACACGAAGCGCACCACGAACGCGACGACGAGCGTGACGGCGGCCGCCAGGACGCTCGGCACGTGCGCGGCCTCGACGAGCACGTAGATCAGAGGGATGCGGAGGAGGGCCTCGAGGTTGTTGAAGGTGAACGACTTGAGGAACCGGTGCCGCATGAGGCCGCTCGATGAGCGCAGGTCGTGGAAGACGAGGTACTCGAGCAGCAGGAAGTTGCCGATGATCGTGATCTCGCTCGCGACGACGGCCGCCCAGATGTACTCCACGCCGAACTGGATCAGCACCCACATGATCGCGAGGTTCGCCAGCGCGCCGAAGCCGCCGACGAGGGCGAAGGCCGACATCCGGCCGAAGCGCAGCATCGTGAGCTGCGTCAGGAAGCGCACGCCCTGCGCGAGCGACGCCTTCGAGTCCCCCGCGTACCGCGCGCCGAAGTCGAACGGCACTTCGGCGATGCGCAGCTGGCGGCGCGCGAGGATCTCGAGCAGGATCTTGAAGCCGCGCGGCTTGATCGTCTCGAAGTCCACCGCTTCACGGTCGAGCAGGAAGAATCCCGTCATCGGGTCGGTGCAGTCGTGCAGCTTGCGCGGGAACATGGCCCGGGTGACGAGCGTCGTCAGGCGCGAGACGGCGGTGCGCATCCACGTCGCGAGGCCGAGCGACGTGCCCCCTGCGGCGTAGCGCGAGGCCACCACGACATCGACGTCGCCCGCGCTCGCCCGCGCGGCGAGCTCGTCCAGCTTCTCCGGCGGATGCTGCAGGTCGCCGTCCATGACGAGGCACCAGCGGTAGCGCGCCGCCAGCACGCCCGCGACGACCGCGCCGCCGAGGCCGCCGGTGGGGACCTCTCGGTGGATGAGACGCACGGGGAGCTCGGATGACGCGACCGCCGCCGCGATGATCTCCGGGGTGTCGTCCGTCGAGTCATCGACGAAGATCACGTCGAGCGCGTGCTCACCGGCGCTCGCCGCGAGCCTGCGAAGCAGTTCCACGACGTTCGGACCCTCGTTGAAGGTCGGGATGATGACGGAGATTTCCAGGACCGTGCTCCGGATGTCGGCGGTGGCTGTGTGGCGCTTGAGCCGAGGCGCGCGCCGCTGTGCCGGGCTCTCAGCGTATCCTGCGACCCCGGAGGTCGGCCGGGCGAGGGCTATGAGGTGGCGGTGCGTCAGCGTGCGGCGTCCGGAGCCGCGTCGGCGGGGAGCTCGAGCAGTCCGCCATCCGCCTCCCGGTACCGCTCGAGTCCCGACTCGCTCGTCCAGATCCCCTCGTGCTCGCGCAGGGGTCTGCCATCGCGCCCCACCCAGCCGACCCGTCGCGCGGGTACGCCCACGACGAGTGCGTGGGCCGGCACGTCCTTGGTGACCACCGACCCCGCCGCCACGAGTGCCCAGGACCCCACCGTGAGGGGCGCGATGCAGACGGCCCGTGCCCCGATGGAGGCCCCCGTCTCGACGGTGACGCCGACCGCGACCCAGTCGTCGGCGCTCTGCGGCGAGAGGTCCGGGTTCACCGCGCGGGGGAACACGTCGTTCGTGAGGACGACGGCGGGACCGATGAAGACGCCGTCCGCGAGACGTGCGGGTTCGTACACGAGCGCGTAGTTCTGCAGCTTGCACGCCGCGCCGATGATCACCCCGGGGCCGACGTAGGCGCCCCTGCCGATGTTGCAGTCCGGGCCTATGACAGCGCCCTCGCGGATCTGGGCGAGATGCCAGATTCGGGTTCTGGCGCCGATCGAGGCGGCGTCGGAGACATCCGCGCCGGGGGCGATGGCGGCTTCCTCGCGAGCCATGCGGATCCTCCGAGGATTGTGTGAACAGTATGCAGACAGTCCGATCGTATGGGAGGCGAGGGGTGTTGCAAGGGCCCTCGTTTATGTATGCTTCCCACACCCGGCCGCGACGTACCCGGACCGGCCGGTGATGCTGTACGGATCGAGGGGTCGATCCGCGGAGGTCTTGGCGGATAGGGGAACACACCGCCGTGCAAGTCATTGCTGGGGAATGAGGACCATGCGCGCGCTCCCGAGGCGTAAGCGGCATCTCGTGCCGTGCCGTTGGCCGGTGGTATCGGTCGTACGGGGCCGCTCGTGACGCTCGCGGTCGTGCGGCTCCTGACGGGGTGCCCTGCCTGAGGGCGCTTCGGCGGGACGTGCGTGGTCTTCGTCGTGAACAGAGGTGGATGTCCATGGAGCGTCGACTGCGGGCGGCTGTCATAGGGGCGGGGTATTGGGGGCCGAACCTGGCCCGGAACTTCCGCGCGAGCCCGGACTGGACCCTGGACACGATCTGCGACCTCGATATCGCGCGCGCGGAGGGCGTGGCCCACGCGATCGGGGGTGTTCGCGTGACGTCGGTCCTCGCCGACGTGCTCTCCAACCCCGAGATCGACGCCGTCGCGATCGCCACACCGGCGCGAACGCACCACCCGATCGTCCTGGCCGCGCTCGAGGCGGGCAAGCACGTCATGGTCGAGAAGCCGCTTGCGGATGGTCGCGCGCTCGGGCTGCACATGGTCGAGGAGGCCCGGAGCCGGGAACTCGTGCTGATGGCGGACCATACCTACTGCTACACGCCGGCGGTGCTGAAGATGCGCGACCTGATCGCCGAGGGGTTCCTGGGCGAGATTCTCTTCGTCGACAGCGTCCGCATCAACCTGGGACTGATCCAGCCCGATGTGGACGTCTTCTGGGACCTCGCTCCGCACGACCTGTCCATCATGGACTTCGTGCTGCCGGACGGGCTGGACGTGACATCGGTCTCGGCGCACGGCGCCGACCCACTCGATACGGGCAGGTCGTGCATCGGCTACCTCGCTATGCCGCTGCGCGGGGGCGCGATCGCGCACGTGCACGTGAACTGGCTGAGCCCCACCAAGATCCGGCAGATGGTGATCGGCGGCACCAGGCGCACTCTCGTGTGGGACGACCTCAATCCACAGCAACGCATCAGCGTGTATGACCGTGGTGTCGACCTGGAGCGGCAGTCCAAAGCGACGGCCGACCGACGGGCCTCGCACATCTCCTATCGGCTGGGTGACACGTGGTCCCCGGCTCTGCCGGAGCGGGAGGCCCTCGCGGATGTCGCAGCGGAATTCGCGGCCGCCATCCGCCAAGGCCGCCAGGCCCGGACCGACGGCGCGGCGGGGCTACGGGTGCTCTCGGTGCTGGAGGCGGCGACCGAGAGTCTCGGGCGGGCGGGCGGGCCGTGCCCGGTGCAGCGCGACGGCAGGAACGACCCGCTCGTGAAGAGTGCTGTCGCATGACCCGCCTGGAGGACGCGCGAGTGTTCGTCACGGGTGGTGCGGGAACGGTCGGGTCGACGCTCGTCGACCAGCTCCTCACCGCGGGCGTCGCACACATCGACATCCTGGACAGCCTTGTGCGGGGTCGGCGGGCGAATCTCGACGCCGCACTGGCAAGCGGCCGGGTAGAGCTCGTCGAGGGTGACATCCGCGACTCGCGACTGGTGGGG
>DASUQB010000211.1:0-8035 GCA_036280835.1 Microbacterium sp.
GGCCGCTTCTCGGAGCTCCAGGACCTCGAGGGCGTCCGGGTCGCGACCGCCTATCCCGGCCTCGTCGACGGCTATCTCGACGAGCACGGCGTCGCCGTGGACCTCGTGCCGCTGGACGGCGCCGTCGAGTCGGCGGTGCGACTGGGCGTGGCGGATGCCGTCGCCGACGTCGTGTCGACCGGGACCACGCTGAAGCAGGCGGGGCTCGAGATCTTCGGGCCGGTCCTGCTCGAGTCGGAGGCGGTCCTGATCAGCGCGCCGGAAGAGGTCGAGGGCACCGAGACGCTGCTCCGCCGGCTGCGCGGCGTGATGGTCGCCCGCAGCTACGTCATGATCGACTACGACCTGCCCGCGTCGCTCGTCGAGACGGCGGTCGCCGTCGCCCCCGGCATCGAGTCGCCCACCATCTCGCCGCTGCGGGATCCGGCGTGGGTCGCCGTGCGCGTGATGAGCCCGCGCAAGGGCGTCAACCAGGTCATGGACGCCCTCTACGCCATCGGGGCACGCGCGATCATCGTGACCGAGATCCACAACGCGCGACTCTAGGGGACGAGATGAGCCTGGTCTGCCGCGTCATCCCGTGCCTCGACGTGAATGCGGGACGCGTCGTCAAGGGTGTCAACTTCCAGAACCTGCGCGACATGGGCGACCCGGTCGAGCTCGCGCAGCGCTACTACGAGCAGGGCGCCGACGAGATCACGTTCCTCGATGTGACCGCGACCGTCGACGAGCGCTCGACGACGTACGACGTCGTCCGGCGCACCGCGGAGCAGGTCTTCATCCCGCTGACGGTCGGCGGGGGAGTGCGCGCCGTCGATGACGTGGCCCGCCTGCTCGCTGTCGGTGCCGACAAGATCGGCGTCAACTCCGCGGCGATCGCGCGGCCGCCGGTGCTCGACGAGATCGCGGACCGCTTCGGAGCCCAGGTGCTCGTGCTCTCGCTCGACGTCAAGCGCTCGGAGGCGACCCCGAGCGGCTTCGTCGTGACGACGCACGGCGGCCGCACCGAGACGACCCTCGACGCCCTCGAATGGGCTCGGGAGGCGATCGAGCGCGGTGCGGGGGAGCTCCTGGTCAACTCCATCGACGCGGACGGCACGAAGCAGGGCTTCGACCTCGAGCTCATCCGGCTCATGCGCGAGGTGTCGAGCGTTCCGGTCATCGCCTCGGGCGGCGCCGGAGCCGTGGAGCACTTCGCACCGGCGCTCCGGGCGGGCGCCGACGCGGTGCTGGCCGCGAGCGTCTTCCACTCCGCTCAGCTCACGGTCGGGGACGTCAAGGACGCCCTCCGCGGAGACGGGATCGACGTCCGATGAGCGACGTCGAGGAGCGCATCGCACGGGTCGCCTTCACCGAAGACGGCCTGGTCGCCGCCATCATCCAGCAGTGGGACACCCGCGAGGTCCTCATGCTGGGATGGATGGATGCCGAGGCCCTGCGCCGCACGCTGACCACGGGCCGCGTCACCTTCTGGTCGCGCTCCCGCCAGGAGTACTGGCGCAAGGGCGACACCTCGGGACACACGCAGCACGTGCACGGGGCGCGGCTGGACTGCGACGGCGATGCCGTGCTGATCCAGGTGCACCAGGTCGGCCCCGCGTGCCACACGGGCACCCGCACGTGCTTCGACGCCGACGACCTCGATCCGGTGCTCGGGGACGCTCCGTGATCCGCAGGGCGCGCCTGATGGCGGTGACCGCGATCGTCGCGGTCGGCGCCCTCGGCATCATCTCCTCGACGCAGACCTGGCTCACCGTGTCGCTCCGCGAAGGATCCGACGCGGCGCTGCTCGTGCCCGGCGCCGCCGCCCTGCCCGTGCTCGCGCCGCTGAGCCTCGCCGTGCTCGCGCTCGGCGGTGCGCTGTCGATCGTCGGGCTGGTGCTGCGCTTTGCCTTCGGCGCGCTGACCGTGCTGATCGCGGGCGTTCTGACCTGGCTCACCGGGGTCATCGTCATCCAGCGACCCGCCTCCGCGGCGGCATCCACCGTCACGGAGGCCACCGGCATCACGGGCCTCGGACCCGTGGCGGAACTCGTCGACCGCGTCACCGCCACGCCCTGGCCCGTCGTGACGCTCGTCGCGTGGGTCGTGCTGCTCGCCGCGGGCGTCTTCGTCGTGGCGACGGCGCGCACGTGGAAGGGCACGGGTCGCCGCTACCGGAGGGACGCGGTCCCCGCCGCGGAGGCCGCCTCGTCGGATGCGCCCGAGACCGCGGCCACCCCGCTCGACGCGATCGACTCGTGGGACGGACTGTCGCGCGGCGAGGATCCCACGCGCTGAAGCGCCCCGCTAGACTGAAAAGCGCCCGCACAGCCCCCTCGGAGGAGACTATGAGCAACCCAGACGGCGACCCCGGTCACGGACACTCGCCCGCCGCATGGACGGCCGTGACGATCATGCTCGCCGCGTTCACCATCGGCACGGTGGCCTTCTTCTTCGACTGGGCATGGCTCGTGTGGGCCTCGGCCGGTCTCGTGATCGTCGGGCTGCTCGTCGGCTGGGGCATGTCCCGGGCCGGCTACGGCGTCGGCGGCGACAAAGTCCTCACGAAAGAGCACTGATCATGCTCGCCGACCTCACGGCCGGCGCTGTCGAAGACGCCGAGGCGCGCGCCGTCTCGCGTCCGCTCGCCGCCGTCGAGCGGGCCGCCCTCGAAGCACCGCCGGCTCGCGACGCCCTCGCGGCGCTCGCCCCGGCCGACCGCGTCAAGATCATCGCCGAAGTCAAGCGCGCCAGCCCCTCCCGGGGCGACCTCGCGAGCATCCCCGATCCCGCGCTGCAGGCGAGCCTGTACGAGCAGGGGGGAGCATCCGCGATCAGCGTGCTCACTGAGGGTCGCCGGTTCAAGGGCAGTCTGGAGGACCTCGTCGCCGTGCGCGACGCCGTCTCGGTGCCCGTGCTGCGCAAGGACTTCATCGCGACGCCGTACCAGGTGCTCGAGGCGCGCGCCGCGGGCGCCGACCTCGTGCTCCTCATCGTGGCGGCGCTCGATCAGCCGCTCCTCGCGCAGCTGCACGCCCTGACACTGGAGCTCGGCATGACGCCGCTGGTGGAGACGCACTCCGCCGACGAGGTCGCGCGCGCCGGCGACGTGGGCGCGAAGCTCGTGGGCGTGAACGCCCGCGACCTGTCGACGTTCGAGCTCGACCGCGACCTGTTCGGGCGGCTGGCGGGGCTCATCCCTGCGGGCGCCGTCAAGATCGCCGAATCCGCCGTCCTCCAGCCGGACGACGTCGCACACTACCGGCGCGCAGGCGCCGACGTCGTCCTCGTAGGGGAGGCTCTCGTGACCGGTGATCCCATCGCCACGCTTCGCGATTTCCTGGCGGTACCGGCGTGAGCCTCCGTCAGGCCACCGGGCCGTTCTTCGGCGACTTCGGCGGGCGGTACATGCCCGAGTCGCTCATCGCCGCGATCGACGAGCTGACCGTCGCCTACGAGGCGGCGATGGCGGATGACTCGTTCCACGCCGAGCTCGATGAGCTGCTGCGCTCGTACGCCGGGCGCCCGTCGATCATGACGGAGGTGCCGCGCTTCGCGGAGCACGCCGGGGGGGCTCGCATCTTCCTCAAGCGCGAGGACCTCAACCATACGGGCTCCCACAAGATCAACAACGTGCTCGGCCAGGCCCTGCTGACGAAGCGGCTCGGCAAGAAGCGCGTGATCGCCGAGACCGGCGCCGGCCAGCACGGCGTCGCCACGGCGACCGCCGCGGCGCTCTTCGGCCTCGAGTGCACGATCTACATGGGCGAGGTCGATACCGAGCGCCAGGCGCTGAACGTCGCGCGGATGCGGCTGCTCGGCGCCGAGGTCGTCCCGGTCACGACCGGATCGCGCACCCTCAAGGACGCGATCAACGACGCGTACCGCGACTGGGTCGCGAGCGTCGAGACGACCAACTACATCTTCGGCACGGCCGCAGGACCGCACCCGTTCCCGGCGATGGTCCGCGACTTCCAGAAGATCATCGGCGAGGAGGCCCGCGCACAGCTGCTCGCCGACCTCGGCCGCCTCCCCGACGCGGTCGTCGCGTGCGTGGGCGGCGGATCGAACGCGATCGGCATGTTCGACGCCTTCCTCGACGACGCCGACGTGAAGCTGTACGGCGTGGAGGCGGCCGGCGACGGCGTCGACACGGAGCGGCACGCGGCATCCATCGAACGCGGCCGCGCCGGCGTGCTGCACGGCGCTCGCACGTTCGTGCTGCAGGACGAGGACGGCCCGACCATCGAGTCGCACTCGATCTCGGCCGGCCTCGACTACCCGGGCGTCGGCCCCGAGCACGCGTGGCTCGCGGCGATCGGGCGCGCCGAGTACATCCCGGCGACGGATGATGAGGCCATGCAGGCGCTGCGGCTGCTGTCGCGCACCGAGGGCATCATCCCGGCGATCGAATCGGCGCACGCCCTCGCGGGCGCGCTGCGGCTCGGCCGGGAGATGGGCCCCGACGCGATCATCGCCGTCTGCCTCTCCGGGCGCGGCGACAAGGACATGGACACCGCCGCCCGTTACTTCGATCTCTACGACGCGGGGGTCGAGGCGATCGCGGACGCCCCGGCTGACGACGCGGCCAAGGGCGAGGGGACGAAGCTGTGAGCCGCGTCTCCGACGCGATCGCCGCGGCGCACGCGGACGGGCGCGGAGTGCTCGTGGGCTACCTGCCCGTGGGCTTCCCCGACCTGGCGACGAGCATCGAGGCGGCCGTCGCCCTCGCCGAGAACGGCGCGGACATCCTCGAGCTGGGACCGCCCTACAGCGACCCCGTGATGGACGGCGCCATCATCCAGGAGGCCACGCAGACCGCCCTGGCGGCCGGCTTCCGCACGCGCGACCTGTTCACCGCGATCCGCGAGATCACGAGCCGCGTCGGCGTGCCGGTGCTCGTCATGACCTACTGGAACATGGTGCTGCAGTACGGCATCGACCGCTACGCCGACGACCTGGTCGCGGCCGGCGGCGCCGGGCTCATCACGCCCGACATCACGCCGGAGGCGGCCGGCGACTGGATCGCCGCGAGCCGGCGCACCGGCCTCGACCGCGTTTTCCTGGCTGCGCCGACCTCGACCGACGAGCGCCTCGAGCTCGTCGTGCAGAATTCGACCGGCTTCGTGTACACGGTCTCGACAATGGGCATCACGGGGGAGCGGACCGAGCTGGATGCGGCGGCCCGGACGCTCGTCGGGCGCCTGCGCGCCCAGGGCGCCGAGCACGCGTGCGTGGGCATCGGCATCTCGAACGCCGAGCAGGTGAAGGGCGTGCTGGAGTACGCGGACGGCGCCATCGTCGGCACCGCCCTCGTCCGTGCCCTGCGCGATGGCGGCGTCGAGCTGCTCGCCGAGACGACACGGGCCCTCTCGGCCGGAACCCGGCTGGATCGCACCGCGACAGCGGACGCGGCGACCGGCAAGTAAACTCGCACCCATGACCCTCGCGCTCCCGCACGCCCTCACGAGCGTCGTCGCCAGCATCCCGAGCCCGTCGGTGAGCTACGTCGACCTCGGACCGCTGCGCATCCACTTCTACGCGCTCTGCATCATCGCGGGCATCATCGTCGCCGTGCTGCTGACCAACGCGCGCCTCACGAAGCGCGGCGCCGAGCCGTGGGTGGTCATCGACATCTCGCTGCTCGCCGTGCCGATCGCGATCGTCGGCGCGCGCATCTTCCACGTGCTGACGCACCCCGGGTTCTACTTCGGCGAGGGCGCAGACCCCTGGGCGGTGTTCCGCCTCTGGGAGGGCGGCATCGCGATCTACGGCGCCCTGATCGGCGGCGCGATCGGCGCGTATCTCGGATGCCGGTGGACCGGCATCCGCTTTTGGACCTTCGCCGATGCGCTGGCACCGGGCCTCATCATCGCGCAGGCCCTGGGCCGCTTCGGCAACTGGTTCAACCAAGAGCTCTACGGCCTGCCCACCGACCTGCCGTGGGGCCTCGAGATCGACAGCGACAACCCCGCCTTCCCCATCGGCCTTCCGGCCGACACCCTCTTCCACCCCACGTTCCTGTACGAGGTCGTCTGGAACCTGCTCGGCGCCGCCGTGCTGCTGTGGGCGGGCCGCCGGTTCACGCTCCAGTGGGGTCGCCTCTTCGGGCTGTACCTGATCTGGTACGGCGCGGGCCGCGTCGTGTGGGAGTCGATCCGCATCGATCCGAGCGAGATCTACTTCGGGCTCCGCACCAACGTGTGGGCCGCGATCATCGGCATCATCATCGGCATCGTGATCATGATCGTCCAGAAGCGGCGTCACCCGGGCTACGAGCCGTCGCCGTACCGGCCCGGGAGAGCGTGGTCGCCGGCGGGGGCGGTACAATCGGAGGGCACCCCCAACGACTTCGTCGATGTGAGCGAGCCGCCCGCACCCGAAGCAGAATCTTCAGACACCGCCACAAGCACAGTCGCCGCTAAGTAAAACGAGCTTCAGTCTCGTAACTGCACTCCGCAGAGGGCCGACGTCGTCCCATTTGAGTTCCAACGTGAGGACGGTTGACATGGCTTCGAGCCCGCGTCACGGCGCCCTCGGCGCCTTCCCCGAGAAGCAGGGCATGTACAACCCTGCCTTCGAGAAGGATGCCTGTGGTCTGGCCATGGTCGCCACGCTTCGCGGCGTGCCGGGCCACGACATCATCGATCTGGCGCTGACCGCGCTCCGCAACCTGGAGCACCGCGGTGCGATCGGCTCGGATGCCGGCACCGGCGACGGCGCGGGCATCCTCACGCAGATGCCCGATGCGTTCCTGCGCGCCGTCGTCGGCTTCGAGCTGCCGCCGGTCGGCGAGTACGCCGCCGGCATGATCTTCCTGCCGCGCGACGAGACCGAGCGCGCCGCGCAGAAGGCCGGGATCGAGCAGATCGCCGAGTCGGAGAACCTCCTGGTGCTCGGCTGGCGCGACGTGCCGACCGAGCACGAGAACCTCGGCAAGCTGGCGTTCAACGCGCGCCCGGAGTTCGAGCAGCTCTTCGTCTCCCGCCCGGCGGTGGGGGATGCCCCGGCACTGTCCGGCATCGCCCTCGATCGGCGGGTGTTCCGCCTGCGCAAGCGCGCCGGCCTCGAGCTCGGCGCGTACTTCGTATCGCTGTCGTCGCGGACGCTGGGCTACAAGGGCATGGTCACCACCCTCCAGCTCGAGCCGTTCTACCCCGACCTGCAGGACGAGCGCTTCGTCTCCGAGCTCGCCGTCGTGCACTCCCGCTACTCGACGAACACCTTCCCGTCGTGGCCGCTGGCGCAGCCGCTGCGCATGCTCGCGCACAACGGCGAGATCAACACCGTCAACGGAAACCGCAACTGGATGCGCGCGCGCCAGTCGCAGCTCGAATCCGAGCTGCTCGGCGACATGGGCCCGCTGCTTCCGATCTGCACCCCCGGCGCGAGCGACTCGGCCTCGTTCGACGAGGTGCTCGAGCTGCTCACCCTGACGGGGCGCAGCCTGCCGCACGCCATCATGATGATGGTCCCCGAGGCGTACGAGAAGCAGGCGGACATCGACCCGCAGCTGCGCGCCTTCTACGACTTCCACTCCATGCAGATGGAGCCCTGGGACGGCCCCGCCGCCCTCATCTTCACCGACGGCACGCTCGTCGGCGCGACGCTCGATCGCAACGGCCTGCGCCCCGGGCGCTGGACCGAGACGACGGACGGGCTCGTCGTGATCGGCAGCGAGACCGGCGTGCTCGACTTCGAACCCGAGCGCATCAAGCGACGCGGGCGCCTGCGCCCCGGTCGCATGTTCCTCGTCGACACGGCCGCCGGCCGCATCGTCGAGGACGACGAGATCAAGGCCGAGCTGGCGTCGCTCGAACCCTGGCAGGAGTGGCTCGACAAGGGCACGGTCCGCCTCGCGGACCTGCCCGACCGCGAGCACATCGTGCACCCCATCGCGTCCATCACCCGCCGCCAGCGCACCTTCGGCTACACCGAGGAGGAAGTGCGCATCCTGCTCATGCCGATGGGCCAGACCGGTGCGGAGCCGCTGGGCGCCATGGGGAGCGACACCCCGATCGCGGTGCTGAGCGAGCGCCCCCGCCTGCTCTTC
>DASUQB010000212.1:0-5566 GCA_036280835.1 Microbacterium sp.
CCGCGGCGTCACCCTCGACCTGGACCGCCGCGCCTACCGGCCCACCACCGCACAACGCGACTTCCTCACCCTGCAACACGGCACCTGCGCCCGCGACGGCTGCACCCGCCTCGCCCTCGACACCGACCTCGACCACGACCACCCCTGGGCACGAGGCGGACCCACCAACACCCGAAACCTCAGACCCCTCTGCCCACCCGACCACACCACCCGCCACCGCACCACCTTCACCTACCGCACCCGCCCCGACGGCACCGTCCAAATCACCACCCCCACCGGACACACCACCACCCAACCCCCACCCTTCTAGCAACGAGGGACGAAGCCATGAGCGACCACTGCGTGCCAAGCGAACTCGGCAGGACGTACTAATCGGGTCGTCGACGTGCTCTTACACAGTGGGACCACACGACGACGTGATCCGGACGAACCCACTGACAAGGGAGGGCCACGATGCTGATCGATCCCTGCGATGCGCAGACGTGGACCGTCTTCAGTCAGACGACGCCCGCGGAACGTCGCCTGTTAGGTCTGTTGGCGTGGTGCGCAGCGCGCGTCCCACGGCACCGGGGCGAGTTCGAAGAGTTCACGCCTGCTCGCCGCGCCGCTCCGCCACGCCCTTCGCCGGCGCCAGGGTCACGATAGGCAGCGGCTCAGGCCGCTTCGCCGTCACGTGATCGCCCGATGACTCATGACGCAGCCGCCGCAGCACCCACGGAACGAGGTGCGAGCGCGCCCAGACGAAGTCACCCGCCCTCGCCTGCCTCCACTTCGTCACCGGCAGCGGATCCGGCTGCATCGGCTGCAGGTCGTTCGGCACGTTGAGAGCCCTGAGCACCATCCGGGCGACCTCATGATGGCCGAGCGGATTCAGGTGCAGGCGATCGGCATCGAAGAAGCGCATGTCCTGCACCTCCTTGAGGGCCCACATGTCGGCGACGATGCAGTCGTGGCGCTCCGCGACGGCGCGGATGTTCTCGTTGTAGATCGCGACCTTGCCTCGGATGCCCCGGAACACCGGTGTGAAGTAGGTGTCGATCCCGGTGAACACGACGACCGTCGCACCGTCGCGGCGGAGGCGCACGACGGCATCCTCGAACTGATTCGCCACCGCATCCGGATCGCTGCCGGGCCGGATCACGTCGTTCCCGCCGGCGGAGAGCGTCACCAGGTCCGGCTTCAGCGCGAGCGCCGGCTCCACTTGCTCCCCGACGATCTGCGCGATCAGCTTGCCGCGCACGGCGAGGTTCGCATACGCGAAGTCGTCCACCTGGCCGGCGAGCACCTCCGCGACGCGGTCGGCCCAGCCGCGGTGTCCATCCGGCAGGCTCGGCTCCGGATCGCCGATGCCTTCGGTGAAGGAATCCCCGATCGCGACCAGGCGGCGCCACGGGTGCTGGGCGACGTCGGCGGGTGCTCGATCGGGCTCGTGCTCGGACATGCTGCTCCTCGGTTCTTGCCCCCGGATCGAGACTATCGCGGGCCGTCGACACCTCCCGTGTCGGCTGTCTCGTCTATGGTGGACCCTCGTGTGTCGCGCGGCGCACGGGTTCGGGAAGGGGCGCGCATGACGGATGTCGATGCCTCCCCGCACCTCGGTTCGTTCGCCGCCGAGCATCTCTCGCCGTCCTACCCGCAGCGCGCTCCGTGGGGCACCGCCCAGCGCCTGCGCGCCTGGCAGGCGGAGGCCCTCGACCTGTACTTCGGCATGGACGGCCCCGACGGAGTCGGCTCCGGTCCTCGCGACTTCCTGGCCGCCGCCACGCCCGGTGCCGGAAAGACGACGTTCGCCCTGCGGCTCGCGACCGAGCTCACACGCCGCCGGATCATCGATCGCATCGTCGTGGTCGCGCCCACCGAGCACCTGAAGACGCAGTGGGCGGATGCGGCCGCCCGCGTCGGCATCCGCCTCGATCCCGCGTTCAGCAACCGCTTCTCCGCACCCGCTCGCCACTTCCACGGCGTCGCGGTGACCTATGCGCAGGTCGCGACCAAGGCGTCGGTGCACGAGCGCCTGATCCTCGATCGCCGCACCCTCGTGATCCTCGATGAGGTGCACCACGGGGGCGACGCCCTCAGCTGGGGCGACGCCCTGCGCGAGGCCTACTCCCGCGCCACGCGGCGCCTCCTCCTCTCCGGCACTCCGTTCCGCAGTGACACCGCGCCGATCCCGTTCGTGGAGTACCTGCCCGACGAGCACGGCATCCGCGTATCGAGCACCGACTACTCCTACGGCTACGCGCGGGCCCTGGCGGACGGCGTCGTGCGGCCGGTGCTCTTCCACGTCTACGCCGGCAAGATGCGCTGGCGCACGAAGGCGGGCGATGAGCTCGAGGCGCACCTCGGTCAGGACAACACGAAGGACGTCAACGCGCAGGCGTGGCGCACCGCGCTCGATCCGGCGGGGGAGTGGATGCCCGCTGTGCTGCGGTCGGCCGACCAGCGCCTCACCCAGATCCGCGAGCACGTTCCGGATGCCGGCGGGCTCGTGATCGCCACCGATCAGACGGCCGCCCGGGCATACGCGGAGCTGCTGCGCGGTATCACGGGACAGCGGCCCACGATCGTGCTGTCCGACGAGGCCGAGGCGTCGGCCCGAATCGAGAAGTTCTCCGCCTCCGACTCGCGGTGGATGGTCGCGGTGCGCATGGTGTCGGAGGGCGTCGACGTCCCGCGCCTCGCGGTGGGCGTGTACGCCACGTCCGCCTCGACGCCCCTCTTCTTCGCGCAGGCGATCGGTCGCTTCGTGCGCGCGCGCCGGCGTGGCGAGGCCGCGAGCATCTTCCTGCCGAACGTGCCCACCCTGCTCGCCCTCGCGAGCGAGATGGAGCGCCAGCGCGACCACGCCCTCGACCGGGGCGAGCAGGATGACGACGGGCTCGACGACGACCTCCTGGAGTCGGCGAACCGCGAGGAGAAGGCCTCGGACGGGCTCACCGAGGAGTTCTCCTACCAGGCGCTCTCATCGCTCGCTCACTTCGACCGGGTCGTCTTCGACGGCAAGGAGTTCGGGCAGCTCGCCGAGCCCGGCACCGAGGAGGAGCTGGAATTCATCGGGCTCCCCGGCCTGCTCGAACCCGAGCACGTCCACGACCTGCTGATGCAGCGCCAGGCGCGCCAGTCCCGCCATCGCAGCTCCCGCGAGCAGCGCGAGGCGAACGACCCGGATGCCGCGGCATCCACGCTGCCGGTCGCCCTGCACCGCACGCTCAAGGAGCAGCGTCAGCTGCTCAACAGCCTCGTAGGCCTCTACGCGCGCCAGACGAACGAGCCCCACGGCGCGGTGCATGCCGAGCTCCGGCGGGTGTGCGGTGGCCCCGCAGTCGCCCAGGCGACGGTCGCCCAGCTGCAGGCTCGCATCGACGTCCTGCGGGCGCGCGTCCGCTCCTGAGTCGCTGAACCTGGCATTCGGCCGAGGGGGGTTGACCGCACGGATGGGCGGCGGGTAGCGTCGAACCCACGCACGGAAAGCGCTATCCCGTCCGGCTCCCTCGGGAGCGGACACCGTCCTCCAAAAGAGAGGGATTCGATGTCGAATCTCGGAAAACGTCCGTTCCGCGCGCTCGTGGCCACTGCGGCCGCCGGTTGCCTCGTCTTCGGCGGCGTGTCCGCCGCCGCCGCCGCCCCGCCCGACCACGCGGGTCCCTTCGCGGGGGAGAGCATCCCGGAGGGGCTCCCTCAGCTCGAGAAGCTCGACCGGGGAGTCGTGGCGGTCTCCACGAGCGCCGGCGTCTTCGTCAGCTGGCGGCTGCTCGCGTCCGAGGTCACGGGGTCATCGGAGACGGGGCAGACCGGCCCCGACTTCGTCGTCGAGCGCGACGGCGAGGCGATCGCCACGGTCAGCGACAGCACTAACTTCGCCGACGCCGCGGGCACAGCGGCCTCCTCGTACACGGTGACGCCCGTGGTCGACGGCATCCGAGGCCAGGAGAGCGCCGCTGCCAGCCCCGTCGCCAACGGCTACGTCAACATCCCGCTGAAGAAGCCCGCCGACGGCGTCACGCCCAAGGGCGAGGCCTACACCTACTCGGCCAACGACGCGAGTGTCGCCGACGTGGACGGCGACGGCGCCTACGAGCTCATCGTGAAGTGGGACCCGTCGAACTCGAAGGATGTGTCGCAGGTCGGCTACACGGGCGAGGTCTTCATCGACACGTACGAGTTCGACGGCACGCTGCTGAACCGCATCTCGCTCGGCAAGAACATCCGGGCAGGCGCCCACTACACGCAGTTCCTCGCATACGACTTCGACGGTGACGGGCGCAGCGAGCTGATGCTCAAGACGGCTCCCGGCACGAAGTCGACGACCTACGCCGCCGACGGCAGCGCCGCATCCGAGAGCTTCGTCACCCTGCCGGAGCGCGACGTCGCCGCCGGCGTGACGCACGGAATCGACTATCGGATGTCGAACGCCGACTTCCGCCAGCACCTCACCGAGCTCTTCCTGTCCTGGCACGAGCGGCCCGAGGTCATCTCCGGGCAGTGGCCCGCGACCCTCGAGGAGGCGTGGGGCACTCCGGTCACCCACGAATACCCGCTCTCGGAGGAGAGCGCCAGAGAGCTCACGACCTACTTCATCGACGTCTACGCTCCGAGCCGCAGCGGGAACAACCGCCTGTGGAACTTCGAGGGGTTCATCGTCGAGGGTCCGGAGTACCTCACCGTCTTCGACGGCGCCACCGGTGCCGAGCTTCAGACGATCGACTACAACCCGCCCCGGGGCGATGACGGGCTGGTCTGGGGCGACTACGCGATGGGGCGCATCGAGCCGGGCAACCGCGTCGACCGCTTCCTCTCGGGCGTGGCCTACCTCGATGGCACCCACCCCTCGGCGATCTTCGCTCGCGGCTACTACACGCGGTCGACGATCGCGGCGTACGACTGGGACGGAGAGCAGCTGACCGAGGTCTGGTTCGTCGACAGCGGGCACGTGCCACTGAGCAACCCGTTCAACGACGGCCCGCACGGACGCGACGGCACCGACCCCGAGTTCGGCACGCTCACCACCCAGGGCTTCCACTCCCTGAGCGCGTCCGACGTGGACGGCGACGGCAAGCACGAGATCGTGTACGGGTCGGCGACCATCGATGACGACGGCTCCCTGCTCTACAGCTCGTTCGGCCTCATGCCGCCGCAGAGCGCCCAGCCGGGCCAGACCGCGCGCCTCGGTCACGGCGACGCGATGCACGTCACCGACATCGACCCGGCGCGCCCGGGCCTCGAGATCTTCACGGTCCACGAGGGCGGCACCTTCGCGCCGTACGGCTACGCGCTGCGGGATGCCGCGACCGGCGAGGTGCTCTACGGGGAATACACCGGCCGCGACACCGGCCGCGGGATGATCGGCGATGTCGCGCCGTCCGTGCCGGGGATCGAGACGTGGGCGACACGACTGCGAGCCGCCGACGGGACCCCCCTGACCGGATCGCTGCCGGGCACGAACATGTCGATCCGGTGGGCGGCCGACCTCCCGACTCAGCTCGTGAACGGCAGCGGCAACCAGACAACCACGATCGATGACCGCACCAGGGGCCGGCTGCTCACCGCGACCGACACCCGCACCAAC
>DASUQB010000213.1:0-3581 GCA_036280835.1 Microbacterium sp.
CTCGGACGTCGTGTACGAGAACATCGGGGCCCCGTCGGTGTGCGAGGGGGTGACGTGGATGACGGCATCCACCCTTCCCCGGCGCAGCAGCTGCTCGGCGACCCAGCTCGTGAGGCCGCCGGAGCTGCTGCCCATCAGCCGGCCCTCGTCGGTCAGGCGGGCGGCCTTCAGCGTCGAGAAGTACCCGACGCGCGCGTCGTACTGCAGGCCCGCGAACCGGTCCGTCGCGATCGCGTCCTCGTTGCGGGATTCGTCCGAGAACGGGCACACACGGCTGCCGGCCCGCACCGCGGCCTCCGGCGCCCCGGTCAGATCCGCCTCGTACTGGCGACGCGTGCCGATCGTCACGCGGATCGCTCCGCCGGTCGCCGCCGAGCAGGCGCCGCATCCCACGCACATGCCGCGGCCGACGACGTCCTCGATCCTGTGCATGGCTGCGCTGCCTTCCGGCTGCGCGATGGATGCCGGGGCACCGGGGGTCTCCGTGCCGGGTGTGTGGGGGCTGTTCACGGGCGCTCCGTCCGTCGGGCCGCGAGCCTGCGCTCGAGGGCATGGGGCAGGTTGTAGATGCCGCCGACCGGACCGAGGAGCCGGTACAGGCCGAGCGGGATGGCCGTCGCGAGCAGCGTCAGCACGACCGACACCAGCGCGGGCGAGCCCAGGCCGACCGGCACGAGCGGCACCAGCACCGCAAGCAGCATGGCGTGGGTGACGTAGACCGGGAGGGTGCGTGTCCCGACGTAGAGGAAGGGACGCGCGAGCGGCCGGAGCCGCGCGACCATGGCGGCGACCACCAGGCACGCCGCCGCGCACAGCACCGAGAGCCCGACGCGCGAGACACCGCGGAAGGGATCGCCGATGAGCGTGAAGACCAGGATGCCGAGCGGGATGGCGAGCACGGCCACCACCAGCAGCACGACGTTCGCGCGGGCGGCGATGACCTTCCACAGCTCGGAGAGACGCGCACCGAGCAGGAAGAAGAAGAGGTAGAGGGCGATCGAGCGCCACACCCCGTTCCCGCCGGTGGGGATGAGGTCCGAGGCGGCCAGCGCCGCCACGATCCCGGCCATGGCCAGCGGGATCCACGCGGGCCAGCGGGCCGTGGCACGGGCGACCACGAGGTAGAGGATCAGCGCGTAGAGGAACCAGAGCCCGTTGGTCGGCCACACCGGCGCCAGCAGCAGCGCCGCCCACGGATGCGTGTCGCCGAGGGGCCAGGGCACGACCGAGAACCACACCGCGCGCAGCAGCATCCACAGGAAGTACATATAGAGCAGCAGCGCGAGGCGGGAGGCGAACAGCCCCGCCCAGGTGCGGCGGACGGCGGCGGCGGCGAAGACGCCCGAGATCAGGAAGAACAGCGGCATCCGGATGGCGGTGAGGTACAGGTTCAGCGTGTCGAGCCAGCCGAGCTGCCAGCCCCCGACATCCATCAGCTGCAGCGTGTGGGCGAACACGACGAGCACCATCGCGCCGCCCCGCGCGACGTCCGCCCAGTCCAGGCGCACGGTGCCCGCCATCACGACTCCCCGTCGGCGGTCGCCTTGGCGCTCCCACGGGCGGGCCCGGTCGCGGCATCCACCCGCTTCTTCCTCCCGAATGGATACACGAAGAGCCACGAGACCCGGGTGAGATAGCGGGTGAGCACGATGGAGAGCACCACCACGAGCGCGACGAGCACCGCGATCAGCACGAGCCCCCGCCCGGGCAGCAGGTAGTCCAGCTGCGGGAGGAACGTCAGCGGCACGACGAGGATCGCGATCACGAAGACGTGCACGAGGTAGATGTTGAGAGTGCGGACACCGACGTACAGCACCCACTTCAGCATCGCGAGGCGCACGAGGTAGAAGGCGAGGGCGAAGCCCGTGGCGATCGCGAGGAGCTGCCCCACGAAGGCCACCCCCGGCACCCGGTTCAGCCACGGCAGGAAGGCGGCGAGCAGGCCGAACACGACGAACCCGGCGACCAGCGCGCCGGCCTTCCACGGTCGCATCGCGTCGACGGCGGCGTAGACCCGGCGGTGGAACATGGCGCCGATCGCGAAGAAGATCAGGTACTCGGTCATGCGGTTGATGCCGACGTTGCGGGCATCGAGGAGGCCGGAGGACGAGAGCACGGAGAGCACCGTCGCGATCGCGAGCAGCACCCAGGCCGGCGCCGTGCGGAACAGCCAGATCACGAGGGTGAAGATGAAGAGGGCGTAGATGAACCAATACGAGCTGATGGGCCAGAAGAGGATGCCGAGCAGCGCCAGCGGGTCCTGCGCCGACTGACCGGCGCCGTCGGCGCGCACGTTCGGCGCCACCAGGTAGAAGACCCAGCGGATGACCGACCACAGCACGTAGAGGTACAGGTACTGGCGCAGGCGGCGCCGCCAGAGATCGGCGAACGACCAGCTCGCCACCCGGGTGTGGAACATGCCGGAGATGAGGAAGAACGCCGGCATCGGGAACAGCTCGAGCACGAGCTTGAGGCGTCCGATGCCGGCGGCATCGAACCCGATCGAATTGAGGAAGAGGGTGGTGTGATAGGCCACGATCAGGATGATCGCGACCCCTTTGACGAAGTCGACCCACTCTCGCTTGCCGACATCCTGACGGATGAAGCCCCCAGGCTTCACGATTTCAGCCATCTCTTGCCCCAGTTCCTGACAGAGCGGTCTCCGAAGTCCCCACCACGGCCGTACCGCTGATTCGTTTCGTGTTCTGATCGGCGAGTGCCCGAGCCCGCTCCGCCCCCCGACGGATGCGCTCGGTCGTGTCCGGGCCGTCCAGCGCAGTGCCGGCGACCCGGATGATGTCCTCGGCCATGCCCGGGCGCGGTGCGATGCACAACTCCGGCCAGCCGAAGAGCTTCATGAGACCCTCGACCTTGCCCTGCGTGGCGAGGGTGATCGAGGGGATGCCCTGCGAGAGGGACATGACGGCCAGGTGCATGCGCCCGGTCACCGTGAGCGAGGCGCCCTTCGCCATCGCGCGGATCGTCGAGGGAGCGAGCACCTCTTCCACGAGCGTCACGCCCGGGCGGTCGATCGCACGGCGATCCACGGCGGTGAAGACGGCGCGGCACGCGGTGAGGTCATCGGCGGTCGCGCGCACGACGTGCGGCAGCAGGACGACGTGCAGGCCGCGAGCGCGGAAGTGCTCGATCACGGCCGTGTACTCCGGCACCTGGTCGAGCGTGCGGGCGATGAGTCCGCTCGCATTGACAAGCACGTACGGTCCGCTGACCGGCGCGAGCACGCGTGCCGCATCGGCGGCATCCAGCCGGTCGTCGGTGAAGACGATGTCGGCCGTCTCCACGGCGCCGTCGATGCCGGCCCGGCGCACGCGCGCCTCCGACGCCGGGTCGCGCAGCAGCAGACGGGCGCCCGCCGCACCGGCCCGGCGGAGCGAGGCCCAGGCGGGGCGGGGCGCCGCGCCGTTCCAGCTGAATCCGAGCACCGTCGTGTCGAATCCGGCCCTCGCCGCCGCGGCCGCGAGGCTCGAGCGGCGGAGCGAGGGCCGCAGCACATAGACGCCGTCCATGATGTCGGCGCCGACGATCGAGATGGTCGCGGCGCCGTCGGTCGCCGCACCGAG
>DASUQB010000214.1:0-2693 GCA_036280835.1 Microbacterium sp.
AGGTCGCGGACGCCGTGACCGGAGGAGACGACGCCTCGGCGACAGCGTTGCTTCAGCCCATCGCCGAGCGCATCATGGACGAGACGCCCATCGACTTCGTCACCATCATGAACACCGACGGGATCAGGCTGACGCACCGCGACCCGGCCGAGATCGGCCGGCCATACCTCGGCACGATCGGCCCGGGGCTCGCCGGCGAGTCTCTGACCGAGGAAGCCGTCGGAACCCTGGGGCCGTCGCTGCGATCCGTGGTGCCCGTGGTGAGCTCCGGCGAAGTGGTGGCGCTCGTCTCCGCCGGCATCACTCTGGGCAGCGTCGGGGCAGGAGTGCTGGCGCAGGTGCCCTTCGTCATCGCGATCGCGATCGCCCTGGCCGCCGTGGGGCTCTTGGCGGCATGGCTCGCGCGGCGGATGACGAGGGGCATCGCCGGCGACCTCCCCGCGAGCGCGGTGCGCGACGCGGTGTCGTCGTACGAGTCGGTGCGCACGCTCGGCGAAGCCCTCAGGGCGCAGACCCACGAGCACGGCAATCGCATGCACACCGCGGTCGCCCTGATCGAGCTCGGCCGCAGCGAGGAGGCGGTGGAGCTGCTGACCGAGACCTCCCGGGTGAGTCAGGACCTCGTCGATCGCGTGCTCGCGCGCGACGGCGACCCGACCGTGGCCGCCCTCCTGCTGGGCAAGGCATCGCAGGCGAAGGAGCGCGGCATCGAGTGGATCGTGGATGTCGACCCCGCCGCGCCGCGGTCGGTGCTCGGTCCCGTCGACGCCGTGTCGGTGGTGGGCAACCTCATCGACAACGCGATCGATGCGGCGGCCTCCGGCCCCGAGCCGCGTTGGGTGCGCGTGCAGATCGCGCAGGCCGCCGGGGATCTCGCCCTCACGTTCACCGACAGCGGCGCCGGGGTCGCTCCGGAGCTGCGCGAGCGCATCTTCGAGCACGGGTTCAGCACCAAGCCGGCCGGGTCGGCGGGGCGCGGCGTCGGGCTGGCCCTCGTTCGCGACATCGTGTCGGCGGTCGGCGGCAGCGTCATCCTCGCACCCGGCGCCCCTACCGCGTTCCGCGTGGTGGTGCCCGCCAGGAGCGCTCCGTGATCGGGGTGCTCATCGTCGACGACGAGCGGCTCACGCGCGAACTGCACCGACAGTACGTCGAGCGGCTGCCGGGCTTCCGCGTCGTCGCGGAGTGCGCCGGTGCGCGGGCCGCCGTGACCGCCGTGCTCGAGAGCCCTCCGGAGGAGGGGATCGACCTGGTGCTGCTCGATATGACGATGCCGGACGGGCACGGGCTCGACGTCGCGCGGCACATCCGGGCACGGGCGTCCGACGTCGACATCATCGCCATCACGGGGGTGCGCGACGCCGACGTGGTGCGCCAGGCCGTCGCGCTCGGGGTCGCCCAGTACCTGCTCAAGCCCTTCACCTTCGCGACCTTCCGCGACCGGCTGGAGCAGTACGCGGAGTTCCGGGCCAAGGTCTCCGACGTCGAGGGACAGGCGACACAGGCCGAGGTCGATGCGCTGCTGGGATCGCTCAGGCCCCCGGCATCCGTCGACCTCCCGAAGGGACTTGCCGCCGCCACCCTCGACCGGGTGGCGGCCGCGGTGCGCTCGTCCGGGCCGCTGTCGGCCAGCGAGGCCGCAGCCGCGCTCGGGATGTCGCGCGTCGCCGCCCGGCGCTACCTCGAGCACCTCGCCGAGCAGGGGCGCGTCGACCGGGAGTCCCGATACGGCACCCCCGGCCGGCCGGAGACCGAGTACGCGTGGCGGCGCTGACGCCGCTACTCCCCCGCGAGTCCCCCGAGCAGGTGGCCGAAGGAACGGCCGTCTCCCAGATAGTTCGCAGGGTCGAAGGGATCGCTGGACCCCGACTGCTCCCGAGCCGCGATCGCCGTCGCGAGCTCGCGTGCGCCCCGGTCGATGCGCTCGCCCAGCGGCGCGACGCCGTCGCCGTTCGAGCCCCAATCGCTCGATGCGGCGAAGACGCCGGTCGGCACCGCTTCCGCGTGAAGGTACGCGAAGAGGGGGCGCACGGCGTAGTCGATGGCCAGCGAGTGGCGCGGCGTGCCGGCGTTCGCTCCGAGGAGCACGGGCATCCCGGTGAGCGCGTCGGGGTCGAGCACGTCGATGAACGACTTGAAGAGGCCCGAGTAGCTCGTGGAGAAGATGGGCGTCACGACGATCAGCCCGTCGGCGGAGACGACGGTGTTCACCATCGACTCCAGCGCCGGGGGCGCGAAGCCCGTCAGCAGATTGTTCGTGATGTCGTGTGCGTAGTCCCGCAGCTCGAAGACGTCGACGTCGGCCTGGATGCCGCGATCGGCGAGCTCCCGCACGGTCGCCGACGCGAGGCGATCGGCCAGCAGGCGGGTCGTCGACGGGTTGGAGAGCCCGGCGGTCACGACCGCGATGCGGCGGGGGTTCATCGGGCACCCCCGAGACCGAAGGCCGCTCCGCGGACGGACTGCGCGACGGGCTCCGGTGCGGTGGTGCCGCCGGCGATCGGCAGCTCGCCCCGCGCGGCCTGGGCCACCCGGGAAGCGTGGGTCGGGGCATCCGGCACGTCGACCGGGCGGTCCTTCGCGAGCTCCCTGCGGAGCGCGGGGACCACTTCGCCTCCGAGGATGTCGAGCTGCTCGAGCACCGTCTTCAGCGGCAGACCGGCGTGGTCGATGAGGAACAGCTGGCGCTGGTA
>DASUQB010000215.1:0-19459 GCA_036280835.1 Microbacterium sp.
GCTGGCCCTCGGGAATGCAGGGCTCCATCATCCGTTGGCTTCTAGCATGACGCGCATCGGAAACAGCGACCTCGACATCCTTCCCCTGTCCCTGGGCGGCAACGTCTTCGGGTGGACGGCCGACCGCGACGAGTCGTTCGCCATCCTCGACGCGTTCCACGCGGGAGGCGGCGACTTCATCGACACCGCCGACTCCTACAGCGCGTGGGTGCCGGGAAACACCGGCGGCGACAGCGAGCGCATGATCGGCGAATGGCTCGCCTCCCGCCGGCCCGGCAACGTGGTCGTCGCGACCAAGGTGAGCCAGCATCCGGACTTCAAGGGCCTGTCGGCGAAGAACGTGCGCGCCGCCGCGGAAGCGTCCCTGAAGCGCCTCGGCGTCGACGCGCTCGACCTCTACTACGCGCACTTCGATGACGCCACGGTGCCGCTCGAGGAGACGGTCGCGGCGTTCGCCGACCTCGTCACCGATGGCCTGGTCCGCTACACCGCCGTCTCGAACTACAGCGCGGAGCGCATCCGGGAATGGATCGGCCTCGCGCACGCGGCGGGCGGCCCGCTGCCGGTGGCGATCCAGCCGCACTACAACCTCGTGCATCGAAATGACGTCGAAGAGCAGATCGTCCCGGTCGCCGAGGAGTTCGACATGAGCCTCGTGCCGTATTTCGCCCTCGCCAAGGGCTTCCTCACCGGCAAGTACCGTTCGACGGATGCCGCGGGCGAATCGTCGCCGCGCGCTGAGTCCGCCGCGACGTACGCCACGCCGCACGGCCTTCGCATCATCGATGCCCTGGAGGGCATCGGCCGCGCGCACGGAGTCTCGATCGCCGCCACGGCCCTCGCCTGGCTGCGGACACAGCCCACGGTGGCCGCTCCGATCGCGAGCGCGTCGAGGGTGGGTCAGGTCGCGGACCTGCTCGACGGGGCGCGGGTGCAGCTGACGGCGGAGGAGATCAGTCAGCTCACCGACGTCTCGACCTGGTCGCCGGCCCGGGCCTGACGCAGTCGGGGATCGGCGTTACCATCACGGCATGCGCAACGCCGATCCGGGCTGGTACGACGACGGCTCCGGCCGCCAGCGATGGTGGGACGGCGCTCGGTGGACGGCGCACGTCGCGGATCTGTCAGGGCCGACCGTCGAGCTCCGGGAGGACTCGACGTCCGACAGCACCCGGACGACACCGCGGCGCGGCTGGTACGACGACGGCCATGGCCGTTTCCGGTGGTGGACGGGCCGAGAATGGAGCGCGAGAACGAAGCCCATCGGCGAGCACCGGTCGTTCGCCGGCATCACCGTCAGCGGTGGCTGGATCCACTACGGCGCGGCCAGCCAGCGGGTCGGGGGAGTGGTGGCCCGCTACCGGAGTTCCGGCGAGATCGCGATCGACGGCGTCGAGGCGAACTGGAGTGTGCCGGTAGCGCCGCAGGACGAGGAGCTCGCGCGCCAGTTCGTCACCTGGGTCAACGGCGTCTCCCGCGGGTCGGACTGGTTGCCGCAGTGATGTCAACCCCCTGATCGCTCACTTCGTCGGCTGGCTAGTGTTCCGGAACAAGGGCCTGCGCGACCCGTGCGGGCCCGGGCACCAACAACGTTCGGAGGCATCACCATGAGTGCATCACAGCCGGCGAACACCCGGCGCTTCGCCGAGACGGCGGTTCAGAAGGCGGCCCTGATCGTCGGCATCGTGTTCCTGGTCGTCGGCGTCGCCGGGTTCATCCCCGGCCTCACAACGGACGTCGACGCCCTGCTGATCGCGGGCCACGAGTCTCACGCCCTCCTGCTCGGCATCTTCCAGGTGTCGATCCTGCACAACATCGTCCACCTGCTGTTCGGCATCGCGGGCGTCGCTGTCGCGCGCAGCGCCGGGGCATCCCGCCAGTACCTGATCTGGGGCGGTGTGATCTACCTCGTGCTGTGGATCTTCGGACTCTTCGTCGCGGGGGAGAACCCGGCGAACTTCGTTCCGGTCAACACGGCGGACAACTGGCTGCACTTCGTGCTCGGCGTGGGCATGATCGCCCTCGGCCTCCTGCTCACGCGCGACCGCACGACCACCCGCCGCCGCAGCACCGTCTAGGAAGGCGAGGTCCGGGTCAACGGAGCAGCGGTATCAGCAGCTCGCTGATCGCCTGCTCCGTCGACTCGGGGTCGAGACCGCCGTCGTAGCGCAGGATCCGCCAGGTGGTCGCATCGCACACGGCGACGATCTGAGCCAGGCGTCGCTCCCGGGTCGGCTCGTCCGATCCGGGAGCCACGTGCTCGGTGAAGGCACGACGGCACCAGTCGACGTGGTAGGCGCGCCCCCGCGACACGATCTGGGGAAGGCCGGGCACGAGCGGCGCCTCGGCGTATGTCTTGAGGATCAGAAGACCGTACCGCTCGTAGTGCTCCACCAGAGCCCGCACCGTCTCGCCCGGCGTCGACCGCACGGCCGCCTCGCGGGTGGCCGCGATGCGGCCCAGTTCGCGCTCCACGGTCGTCGTCATGAGCGTGGGCTTCCCTCCGAACCGGCGGATGACGGTCTGGGCGCTCACCCCGGCGTCCGCGGCCACATCGTCGATCCGCACCCGCTCGTACGGCGTCGTCCGCAGTCGCTCGAGCATCGCATCGACGATCCGCTCGCCCGTGAGTTCCGCCGCGTCCGCACGTGCCGTCATCCGGTACTTGCGCTCATTCATGTTAGTTAAGCTAACATGAAATATGCATACCTTCACCGAACACGCCGACCGGGTGGACACCCGTCTGGGCTCCCTGTCCGTGCGTCGCGTCGGAAGCGGCGCCATGACGGTTCTGTGGTCGTCGATGTTCGTCGACAGCCACACGTGGGATCGCGTGCTGCCCGCCCTGCTGGCCGGCGCACCGGGGCGCGAATACGTGCTGATCGACCCGCCCGGACTCGGTCGAAGCGAACCGCTGCGCCGGCGCAGCAGCATCGAAGAGGCAGCGGATGCCGCACGGGACGCGCTGCGCGGCCTGGGCGCGAGCGGGCCGGTCGACTGGGTCGGCAACGCCTTCGGCGGACACGTCGGCTATCAGCTCGCGAGCGATCCGGCGGTGCTCAGAAGCTTCGTCGCCATCAGCTCGCCCACCGAGCCGGTGCCGGACGACCTTCGCCGCAAGATCGCGCTCCTGCACCCTCTCCTGCGTCTCGCGGGCCCCGTCGGACCGGTGCGCGACGCGATCGTCTCGGCGATGCTGACGGATGCCGCGGCCTCGACGCCCGACATCCTCGAGGTCGTCACCGACAGCATCGACCGTCCGACCCGGTCGAGCATGAGCCATGCGCTCCGCTCCTTCATCATCGATCGCACCGACGTCACCGACCGCCTCCCGGGCATCCGTGTGCCGAGCCTCTTCCTGGCCTCCGATGACCGGGGCGACTGGAGCGCGGCGGACGCCGAGCGGGCCGCCGAGCTGGCGCCGGCCGCGAGAGCGCTCACGATCAGCGGCGCGCGCACCCTGGTGCCGCTGGAGCAGCCCGCTGCCGTCGCGGAGGCGATTCTGGCGTTCTGGGCGGCGATTCCGACGCCGGCCGTCTGAGTTCGCGCCCCGAGCGCGTTCACCATCCGGTTCCCGCCGATTCTCCTGGCGGTCACCGCGCGCGACGATACTTCCCACCAGTCCTCGCGGGCACCCGCGACAGAGTGAGTGGAGATGCAACGTGGCCCTGATCGACACGACGACCCGGCAGTCGCTTCCCGTCCTCGACTACGCCCGCGGCAAGCGTTCGCCGGTGACGTGCCGGCTCAAGTGCGCCGACGCCTGCCTCGGGCCGGAGTGCAACACCTCCGGCAACCCGGAGTTCCGCAGCCTCGCGTCGCTGGCGCTCAGCCGCCGTGCGCTCTTCGGGCTCGGAGCGGGTGCGGCGCTCGTCGTCGCCGTCGGCGATTCGTTCCGAGCCGCGCCGGCCTCGGCCGCACAGCCCGGCTCGAGCGGTGCGGCCGCCGCATCCACCCTGCCGTTCCAGCCGATCGCGCCCGTATCGCACCTGGTGGACGAGTTCACGGTTCCCGTCGGCTATCAGTGGCAGGCGCTCGTCCGGTGGGGCGACCCGATCTTCCGGGATGCGCCCGCGTTCGATCTGGCGAACCAGACGGCCGCGGCGCAGGCGCGGCAGTTCGGCTACAACAACGACTACCTCGACGTGATCGCGGACCCCGGCGGGCTCACCGGCGTGCTCGTGGCCAACCACGAGTACGTGAACCCCGGCATCATGTTCCCGCCGTCGGCAGACCCCGCCGAGCTGCGCCGTCGCAGCGAGCTGTACAAGGCGGCGCAGGGCATGTCCGTCGTCGAGGTTCGACGCAGCGCCATCGGCCGGCCCTGGTCGATCGTCGTCGACGGCCCGCGCAACCGCCGCATCACCGTGGAGACGCCCTTCGAGCTGACCGGCCCCGCGGCGGGATCCGCGCTCGTGAAGACGGCGGCCGACCCCTCCGGACGCGTGGCGCTCGGCACTCTCGGCAACTGCGCCGGCGGCACGACGCCATGGGGCACGGTGCTCTCGGGCGAGGAGAACTTCAACGGCTACTTCCGCGCAGCGCCCGACACGACCGCCCGCGCCCGCTACGGCTTCGGCGACGTGCCGACCTCGACCGGCTGGGAGACATGGGACCCGCGGTTCGACGGGTCGGCGGCCGGCTTCGAGAACGAGGGGAACCGCTTCGGCTACATCGTCGAGATCGACCCGCAGGACCCCACCTCGACCCCGGTGAAGCACACGGCGATGGGGCGCTTCAAGCACGAGGGCGCGAACGTGCACATCGGCGAAGACGGTCGCGTCGTGGCCTACATGGGCGACGACGAGCGCGGCGACTACCTCTACAAGTTCGTCTCCAAGCACAAGTACAACCCGAAGCAGAACCCGGGCGCCCGCAAGCAGAACCTGCGTCTGCTCAGCGAGGGCGACCTGTTCGTTGCCCGGTTCTCGGGCGACTCGCCGGCCGGCGAGATCAACGGCGGCGGCGCGCTGCCGAGCGATGGCGCGTTCGACGGCTCGGGGCAGTGGATCGCCCTCACCCGCAAGGGCGCAAGCGTCGTGCCCGGGATGACGGTGGAGGAGGTGCTCGTGAACACCCGCCTCGCCGCCGACCTCGTGGGCGCGACGAAGATGGACCGCTGCGAAGACGTCGAGCCCCACCCGGTGACGGGCCGCGTCTACGTCGCGTGCACCAACAACACGCAGCGCGGCGTGGTCGCGGCGATGCCGGCCGACGAGGCGAACCCCCGCACGGTGAACCGTGACGGTCACGTCATCGAGCTCACCGAGCTCGCGGGCCAGTCGGGCGAGCGCTTCGGCTGGAGCATCCTGCTGCTCTGCGGCGACCCGGCGAGCGCCACCCCGACCTACTTCGCCGGCTTCCCCAAGGATCGAGTGTCTCCCATCTCGTGCCCGGACAACGTCGCGTTCGACTCCGAGGGCAACCTCTGGATCTCGACGGACGGTGCACCATCGACCATCCGCAAGAACGACGGCCTCTTCAAGGTGCCGCTCGAGGGCCCCGAGCGGGGTCGCGTGCAGCAGTTCCTGTCGGTGCCGCGGCAGGCCGAGACATGCGGGCCGGTGATCAGGGATGCCGAGGGCATGGTGTTCGTCGCCGTGCAGCACCCGGGCGAGGACGGCACGTTCGCCGCGCCCGCGTCGCTCTTCCCCGACTACGGGTCCACGGAGGCCGGGGCGGCCGCGGCGCCGCGCCCATCGGTCGTGCAGGTCTGGCGGGGATAGCTCCGGGCTCGGTCAGAGCGCCCCGAGAATCTCCTTCATCCGCTCGATCTCCAGCGCCTGCGTCGCGACGATCTTCTTGGAGAGGTCGATGGCGCCCGGGTTCTGGCCCTCCTCGATATGCTCCTCGGCGATGTCGATCGCGCCTTCGTGGTCGGCGATCATCTGCTCGAGGTAGAGCGATCCGGCGTCGGCGCCGCCGGCGCCACGAAGGGATTCGAGGTCGGCATCCGTGATCATGCCCTCGGCGTCATCCGCGTCGACCTCGTCGTCGTCCGCCTCGGCATGCCATTCTTCGAGCCACGTCTCCAGCTGCTCGACGTCGGTCTCGTATGCCACCGTGATGCGGTCGGCGAGTTCGGTGACGCTGGCGTCGACGTCGTCCTTCTCGGCGACGATCTCCGATGCGGCGATGGCCTGCTGGTGGTGCGCGATCATGGTCCGAGCGAACTCGATGTCGTCCTCGTTGGCGTCGACGGCGGCACCGGAACTGTGGTCCATGCCGTCCATGTCGTCGCTGCCGGCGGTGCCCGCGCAGCCCGTGACAGCGAGCAGCGCCGCGAGCATCAGCGCGGATGCCGCGCCCATCCGTGTCTTCATGTCGCTCCCCTTCGATCGAGCCGAAGCTCCGTATCCAGCGTACGCGGACCGCCGGTTCTGACCAGGGCTTGCGCTCGTGGCGGCGACGTGCCGCCCGCGGTCGCCTACGGCGCGGGGGAGTCCTCATCCGCCTGGCGCGGCGCCCGGCGGGCGGCTCGCCGGCGCCGGACGAGCCGGATGAGCGCCCACACGATCACACCGGCCACGGCGATCACGACGAGCCAGGGGAGGAGGAACCCGAGGGCGATCACGATGCCGTTGAGGGTCGCCACCAGGGCGTTCCACCCCGCCGCCAGGCCGTCGCCGAATCCGGCCGGATCAGCCTTCACGGGCGTCGACTCCGATGTCAGGTTGACCTGCAGAGTGGACATCGCGACCTGACTGTCGAGCTGCGCGAGCTGCTGCTCGTAGCTCTCCAGCATCGCCTGGCGGTCGGAGAGGGCGACCTCGGCGGCGATGAGGTCCTCGACGGATGCCGATTGCGCCATGAGCTGTGTCAGCCGGTCGACGGATGCCTGTGTCGCCTCCACGCGGGCCCGCAGGTCGATCGCCTGATCGGTGACATCCGATCTGTTGATCGACACGGCGGTGACCTCGCCGACGGCGTCGAGGCCGTCGATCGCGGCGTTCAGGTCGTCGGCGGGCACCCGCACGGTGATCCAGCCATAGCCGGCCGCAGGGGGCTGCGGGTACGGCATCGACATGTCCTCGACCATGGGCGTTGCGCCGCCGCCGTCCGTGCCGACGTTCATGTTCTCGACGTAGCCGTCGTACCGGGCGGCGAGCGCCGTGACCTCCTCGGCGGCGTCCGCGACGTCCTCGACGAGCACAGAAGCGGATGCCGAGGCGATGATCTCCCGGTCGCCGTCGGCCGGCGACAGCGCCTGGTCGCTCGCGACGCCTCCCGCGGAGTCGGCGCCCTGGAGACGGCTCGCCTCGGGGCTGATGATGCCCGATTCCTCCGCGGGAGCCACCGCGGACTGATCGGCGCTGCCTCCGGCGCCCATCGGCGCCACCAGCCCGCCGACGGTCGGTGCGATCACCGCGGCCGCGATCACCACGGCGGCCGCGGCCGCTCCGGCGCCGAGCCAGATGCGGCCGCGCCGCGCCCTCGCGCGGGACGTGTCGCGCGTGCGGTCCTCGGCGATGCGCGCGAAGACGCCGGATTCCATCCGGTCGATCGACTCGGCGGTCAGTTCGGGGAGCTTGTCGGTGGGAGACATCAGCCTTCCGTTTCTCTCAGAGCGGTCCGCATACGCGTGCGGATGCGCGAGAGACGATTGCGCACGACCCCGTGGGCGACGCCGAGTTCGTCGGCGGCCGCCTGATAGGCGTAGCCCTCGGTGGCGCACAGGCGGAAGATCTGCTGATCGAGCGGCGTGAGCCCCTCGACCTCCCGCAGGATGCGCGATGCGAACTCCGCCTCGATCACCTGCTTCTCCACGTTCACCGTGCTGGGCAGCGTCTCATCGGCCGCGCCCGCGGTGTTCTCGCGGTCGCGGATGCGGGCGCGGATGCGATTGGCGGCCTGGAAGCGGCACACGGTCGCGAGCCAGGGCAGCAGCGATTCCCCGGCGAGCTCGAAGCCCGGCAGCTTCCGCCAGGCGACCACGAACGTCTCCTGGGTGACATCCTCGGCATCGGCCGAGTTGCCGAGCAGCCCGTGCGCCAGCCAGTACACCGGCCGGACGTAGGCGCGGTAGAGCGCGCGGAACGCCTGCTCGCTCCCGCTCGCGGCCTGCGCCACGAGCGCAGCGTCATCCGTCGCCACCCGCTCGACCATGCCTCATCCGTCCCGCGCCCGTCCCCAGACGGTCGGCGCCTCATTGTCTCTCACCCGTAAGTGTCGTGACAGGTCCGATCGTCTCAGATGATCGGAGTCCGACCCTCCTGTTGCGCGCCGCGCGCCGGCGGTATGATTTTGGCCTTCTCACCCGAGGATGCCGCCCCACGACGCGATCGCCGCTCGTCGCCGGGAGTCGAGGAAGTCAGAGCGGAGCACGCGATGGACACGCCGCGCTCCTCCAGTGCATCGGCACCCGAGCCTGGTCAGAGGCCGGCCTCGCCCGAGAACCCGAGTGCGCCGAAGCCGGGGGCGAAGACGGCCGATCCGCAGAAGGTCTCGAAGCCGCCCGCGGGGAAGAAGGCGCCCGCACCCCGGAAGCCGCCCGCGCCCCAGAAGTCGCCCGCACCGAAGGCGTCCGCGGCGAAGAAGCCGTCCGCACCCCCGAAGCCGCCCGCGCCCCCGAATTCGCCCGCGCCGAAGGCGTCCGCGGCAAAGGAATCGCCCGCACTAGCCGCGAAACCGCCCGCCTCGAAGAAGACGGGTGCGGGCAGCCGGTCTCCGGCCTTCCGGAGGCCATCGGCTCTCACGCGCCCGTGCGCAGGGCGGCGCCCGTCCACGGAGCCGGTTGCCGTGGCGGAGCCGGTCGCCGTGGCGGAGCCGGTTGCCGTGGCGGAGCCGGTCGCCGTGGCGGAGCCGGTTGCCGTGGCGGAGCCGGCTGCCGCCGAGCGGCGGTCCGCCGTGAAGCTCGCCAGCGAGCCGGTAGATCCCGGGCCGGTGCACGCGAGGGATTCGGTCGCCCTCCTCCCGACGCCCCCGGGAATTCTCCTCGCGCGACCGGCCGAGTCGCCGCAGTCCGAGCGCGAGGCGAACAGCGGCGACAAGCGCCGCGTGCCCGTATTGCGGCTGCTTCCGACGCTCCTGCTCCTCCCGGTGCTCGCAGGCGTCGTCTACGTCGCCGTCACCGGCGACGGGAATCCACCGGGGGAGAGCGGGGGCGCCGCTGCTTCGCCGGACGCCCTCTCGCGGTCGGCGGAGGAGTGGCTCATCGACAACGTCGAACGCGATGACCGCCTCATCGTCGACGCGGCGATGGCATCCGATCTGCTGAGCGCCGGATGGAACGGAAGTGGCCTTCTCGCCTACGAAGACGTGGGCAGGAATCGGCCTCCTTCGTCCGATCCGCTGACCGCGTGGCAGGAGGCTCACTACCTCGTCACCACGGACGCGCTGCGCGCCCGGGAGGGCGACTTGCCCGAGGTGACGCCGGCGATCGAGAACTCGGTCGTCGTCGCTGCATTCGGCACAGGTATCCGCGGGGTGGAGATTCGCCGGATCGTGCCTGAAGGCGCGTCCGCGGCAGCCGCGGCGGAGAGCATGGCGGCATCCGTCCGAGCCGCATACGGTGGCGAACTCGCCCGCAACCCCGCCCTGCGGATGTCCGACTCCGACCGCGCCCTCCTCACCGAGGGACGCGTCGATGACCGGATCGCCGTCGTACTGGCCGCGCTCGCCGCGCAGGGCGAGGTGATGGTGGCCGGCTTCCCCGTGATCGACGGAGAGGAGCAGGAGCCGGTGCGCCAGGTGGCTCTTGCCGGGCTCGCCGGCACGGCGCTCGTGGCGGGGGACCGGCCCACCGCTGACGCCGACGGCCTGCTCGAGGGACTCGAGGGGCGCTATGCACCCGTGGACGTCCTCGTCGAGGGGAAAGACCTCGTTCTGCGGTACTCCCTGCCGATCAACACCCTGTTCGAATGACATCAACGCCCGGAAGGATCGACCATCATGAAACTTTCTTCGAGCCAAACGGCCCGGCTGGTCGCTGCGCTGGCGGTCGCGGCCACCGCGGGCGTGCTGATGACTCCGGTCGCCGCCGAAGGAACGACGGCGCCGGGGCTCGGCTCCGCCGCGACGGCCCAGGACGGCGGCTGGCTGCGACTCGGGCACTTCTCGGCCGACACCGTGGCCGTCGACGTCCGCGTCTCGGCGCTGAGCGGCGGAACCGTGGTGCTCGAGGTGCAGGACGTCGGCTACGGGGACATCTCCGGTTATCAGCCGCTGGCTCCGGGCGGCTATGCCATCAGCATGATCCCCACCGGCTCGGGGGATTGGTCGAAACTGGCGGTCTCGGACTCGGTCACGATCGACGCGGCGACGGCGACGACCGTCGCTGCCTATGGTCCCGCTGACGATCTGCAGGTGCGTGCGTTCACGGACGACCTGACGCCGCCCAGCGCAGGCAACGCCCGCGTCCGCCTCTTCCAAGCGTCCACCGTCAGTTCCACCGTGGATGTGGAGACCACGACCGGAGTCGTCATCGCCGAGGATGCCGCTTCTGGAACGCCCAGCGCGTATGCCGAGGTTCCGGCCGGCTCGTGGACGCTCGAGCTGACCGGATCGAACGGCACCGGCCAGTCCGACGTCGAGGTCGCCGCGGGAACGGTCATGACCCTCTTCGTCCTGGACACCGCCGACGGCGGCCTCACGGTCATCCCCGTCGTCGACAGCGCCGGAGCGCCGCTCGTGCCGTACGGCGGTGTGGACACGGGAGGCGGGTGGCTGGCGCACGCGCGCGCCTCCGCGCTCGGCAGCGCTCACCAGCACGCGACGGCACGCGGCGGGGCGGTGGCGTTCTGATGGCGGGTTCGGAATGACACGCGCGGATGGCGGCTCCGGGATGACACGGAAGCATCGAACGCTGGGCGCGGGGTGCTTCGTGCTTTCGCTCGCCCTCCTCGCCGGCTGCGCGGGGCCAGCGCCCGGTGCACAGCGCAGCCCGGGCGACGCCGTGGGGCCGGGCGTCGTCGGGGAGGTGAGCGAGCACAATCCGCTCTCCGCCGGGGCCATGCAGGATCCCCGGGTCGGCCGCTGGTCGCCGGCATCCTCCTCTTCCGCGCCCACCCGCATCCGCATCCCGTCGATCGGTGTCGACTCCGCTCTCGAGCGCCTGGCGGTCGGCGGAGACGGGCGGCTCGCGACCCCCGCAGACTATGGCCTCGCCGGGTGGTACGCCGGGGGCGTCGTCCCCGGCGCGATCGGGCCCGCGATCATCGCCGGCCACGTCGATTCGCCCACGGCACCGGCCGTGTTCGCCCGGCTGGGGGAGCTGACACCCGGATCAGAGGTGCTCGTCATCAGGGAGGACGGGTCCGAGCTCGCCTTCCGGGTGACCGGCGCTGCGCAGTCGTCGAAGTCCGACTTCCCGACGGCGGCGGTGTACAGCAACGTGCCCGCGCCGGAACTGCGCCTGATCACGTGCGCCGGGGGCTTCGACCACGCCACCGGCCACTACACCGACAATCTCATCGTCTTCGCGGCGCTCGTCGGCTGATCTCGCGGTCGAGGATGCATGCCGCGGCCGGGAGGCCGGCATCCGCCCTGTATCCTGGGAGGGCGAGAGGGAGTATCCCGTCATCGCGCGTTCGTCACCACGGGAGCCATCGGCGCATCCCCGGGCGCGCACCGCCCATCCGGATCCGGATGGAGCGGGGGAGAGACTTTCGACTCTTCGACATCCCTCCCGAAAGGCCCGCATGGACCTCCAGCTTCCCCTTTGGTTCGAAATCGGCTCGCTCGTCGTGCTGACGCTGATCCTCGCCGCAGACCTGCTTCTCATCCTGAAGCGCCCGCACATCCCCTCGACCCGCGAGTCCACGCTCTGGGTCGTGTTCTACGTCACGCTCGCCCTGATCTTCGCCGGGCTGATGTGGATCTTCGCGGGACCGGAGTACGCGGGCCAGTTCGTGGCCGGCTGGCTCACGGAGTACAGCCTCTCGATCGACAACCTCTTCGTCTTCGTGCTGATCATGAGCCAGTTCGCGGTGCCGCGGCGCTACCAGCAGGAGGTGCTGATGGTGGGCATCATCATCGCCCTCATCCTGCGCGGGGCGTTCATCCTCGTGGGCGCCGCCGTGATCGAGAACTTCAGCCCGATCTTCTACGTCTTCGGCGCGTTCCTGGTGTGGACGGCGTGGCGTCAGGCGTTCCCGGGAGGCGACCACGACGACGACGTGAAGCGCGAGAACTTCATCGTGCGACTGCTGCGCCGCACGATCGACATCAGCGACCACTACGACGGCTCCAAGCTGCGCACCGTGGTCGACGGCAAGAAGATGTGGACCCCGATGGTCATCGTCTTCGCGGCGATCGGCGTGACCGACCTGCTGTTCGCGATCGACTCGATCCCCGCGATCTTCGGGATCACGACGAGTCCGTTCATCGTCTTCACCGCGAACATCTTCGCCCTCATGGGCCTGCGCCAGCTGTACTTCCTGCTCGGCGACCTCCTCGACCGCCTGCGCTACCTGCACTACGGCATCGCGTTCATCCTCGCCTTCATCGGCCTCAAGCTGATCTTCCACGCCATGCACGTCAACGAGCTGCCGTTCATCAACAACGGCGAGCACATCGAATGGGCGCCGGAGATCTCGACCTGGATGTCGCTCGCGGTCATCGTCCTGTCGATGGTCGTGGCGACGGTGGCGAGCCTCATCGCGTCCGCCCGGGACAAGAAGGCGGGCGTGGTGGCCTCCGCCGAGGCCGTCGCCGACGAGAAGGGCACTCCCTCGACCGTCGACCCCGTCGCCGCCGAGCGGGCGGCCGCGGACGGCGCGTCGGCCGAGAAGCAGGCGACGCGGGTGGATGACGCGTCATCCACCCCTCCGGGCACTCGCTAGGCGTCATGCCGGATCGACCGCTCCCGGCCCGGTGGTATTCTGGCCGGGTGCGGATCGCTCGCCTTCTCCTTAGCGGCCGCGACGAGACCTCGTTCTAGGCCTCTCTCGTCGCGGAGTCTGTTGCGGGCCCACACCCCTAGCTCCAGGAGATTGAACGCATGAGCATCAGCCCGGTTTCCGGCATCCCCGATTCCCCGCGCACGCTGGCCGAGAAGGTCTGGGACGACCACCTCGTAGTCAAGGGCGAGAACGGCGAGCCCGACCTCATCTACATCGACCTGCACCTCGTGCACGAGGTCACGAGTCCGCAGGCCTTCGACGGCCTGCGCGCGGAGGGCCGGCCCCTGCGCCGGCTCGACCTCACGATCGCGACCGAGGACCACAACACCCCGACGCTCGCCATCGACAAGCCGATCGCCGACCTGACGAGCCGCACGCAGATCGAGACGCTGCGCCGCAACGCCGAGGAGTTCGGCGTGCGCCTGCACTCGCTCGGCGACAAGGAGCAGGGCATCGTGCACGTCGTCGGCCCGCAGCTCGGGCTGACCATGCCGGGCATCACCGTCGTGTGCGGCGACAGCCACACGAGCACGCACGGCGCCTTCGGCGCGATGGCATTCGGCATCGGCACCAGCGAGGTCGAGCACGTGATGGCCACCCAGACGCTGCCGCTCAAGCCGTTCAAGACGATGGCGATCACGGTCGAGGGCACGCTGCGGCCCGGCGTGACGGCGAAGGACATCATCCTCGCGGTGATCGCCAAGATCGGCACCGGCGGGGGGCAGGGCTACGTTCTCGAGTTCCGCGGCAGCGCGATCCGCGCGCTCTCGATGGAGGGCCGGATGACGGTCTGCAACATGTCGATCGAAGCCGGCGCGCGCGCGGGCATGGTCGCCCCCGACGAGACGACGTTCGCGTACCTCGAGGGGCGCCCGCACGCTCCGAAGGGCCAGGACTGGGACGACGCCGTGGCCTACTGGCGCACGCTGCCGACCGACGAGGGCGCGGTCTTCGACGCCGAGGTCTTCCTCGACGCCGACGAGCTCGAACCCTTCGTCACGTGGGGCACCAACCCGGGTCAGGGCGTCTCGCTCTCCGGCGTCGTGCCCACTCCCGCCGACATCGCCGATCCCAACGAGCGGGCCGCCGCGGAGCGCGCCCTCGAGTACATGGACCTGCAGGCCGGCACGCCCCTCAAGGATGTGCCGGTGGATGCCGTCTTCATGGGCTCCTGCACGAACAGCCGCATCGAGGACCTCCGCGCCTTCGCATCGATCGTGAGGGGCCGCAAGAAGGCCGACGGCGTGCGGGTGATGGTCGTGCCGGGTTCCGCCCGCGTGCGGCTGGAGGCCGAGGCCGAGGGGCTGGACAGGGTCTTCACCGACTTCGGCGCCGAGTGGCGCTTCGCCGGCTGCTCCATGTGCCTCGGCATGAACCCCGATCAGCTCGCCCCGGGCGAGCGCTGCGCCTCGACCAGCAACCGCAACTTCGAGGGCCGGCAGGGCAAGGGCGGGCGCACTCACCTCGTGTCGCCTCTCGTCGCGGCCGCCACGGCCGTGCGGGGCACCCTGTCCAGCCCGAGCGACCTCGACCAATCATCGGTCGCAGGCGCCGAGGAGATCAGCCTGGAGGAGACGCCGATCTTCGCGGCGGTCGACGCCTCGACGGGTTCCGCTGCCGGAGAGGTCATCTGATCATGGAGAAGTTCGTCACCCACACCGGTATCGCCGCGCCGCTCAAGCGCTCCAACGTCGACACCGACCAGATCATCCCGGCTGTCTATCTGAAGCGCGTCACGAAGACGGGCTTCGAGGACGCGCTGTTCGCCGCGTGGCGACAGGATCCCGACTTCGTGCTCAACCAGCCCGCCTATCAGGGCGCCAGCATCCTCGTCGCGGGTGCCGACTTCGGCACCGGCTCGAGCCGCGAGCACGCGGTGTGGGCACTGCGCGACTTCGGGTTCCAGGTGGTGCTCAGCCCGCGCTTCGGCGACATCTTCCGCGGCAACGCGGGCAAGCAGGGGCTCGTCACCGGCTTGATCTCCGAAGAGGACCTGGAGCGCATCTGGGCCGCCATCGAGGCGGATCCCGGCGTTCGGATGACGGTCGATCTGGAGGCGCGCACCGCCACCCTGGGCGATATCCGGGTTCCTTTCGACATCGATGATTACACTAGGTGGCGGCTCCTCGAAGGGCTCGATGACATCGGGCTCACCCTGCGCAGCGAAGACAAGATCGCGCAGTTCGAGGCCCGCCGCGAGGCGTGGCGGCCACGGACCCTACCCGTCCCGTGAGCCTGGCGCCCCCAACACCACTGGGGCCGCCAGCTGATTCAGACCACGCGCTCGAAGACACAAGTGAGGCCTATCGCATGACGACCATCCTGAACGAGTCCGCAGTGTCAGCGTCAGGAGGGACCGGCGAAATCCTCGCGATTCGCGGCGGTCGCCCCCTGCGCGGCCGCGTCGAGGTGAAGGGCGCGAAGAACCTGGCCACGAAGGCCATGGTCGCCTCGCTCCTCGGCGACACCCCCAGCGTGCTGCGGGACGTCCCGGACATCAGCGATGTCAAGGTCGTGCGCTCCCTGCTCGAGGTGCACGGCGTGATGGTCGAGGAGGGCGACGAATCGGGCTCGCTCCGCTTCGACCCGAGCGGCGCCGTCTCGGCGCACATGGAGGAGATCGACGCGCACGCGGGGGCCTCCCGCATCCCGATCCTCTTCTGCGGTCCGCTGCTGCACCTCCTCGGCGAGGCGCTGATCCCCGACCTCGGCGGATGCCGCATCGGCGACCGGCCCATCAACTTCCACATGGACGCGCTGCGCGCCTTCGGCGCGATCGTCGACAAGAGCTACGAGGGCATCCGCATCACCGCCCCCAACGGCCTGCACGGCGCCGACATCGAGCTGCCCTACCCGAGCGTGGGGGCCACCGAGCAGGTGCTGCTGACCGCCGTGAAGGCGAGGGGCGTCACCGAGCTCAAGAACGCGGCGATCGAGCCCGAGATCATGGACCTGATCGCGGTGCTGCAGAAGATGGGCGCGATCATCTCCTACGAGCCGAACCGCGTCATCCTCATCGAGGGCGTGGACAAGCTCGAGGGCTACGACCACCGTGCGATCTTCGACCGCAACGAGGCGGCCTCCTGGGCGTGCGCCGCGCTGGCGACCGACGGCGAGATCTTCGTCGGCGGCGCCAAGCAGCAGGAGATGCTGACCTTCCTCAACGTCTTCCGCAAGGTCGGCGGCTGGTTCGACGTCCGAGAGGACGGCATCCTCTTCCGCCGCGGCGGCCCGCTCAAGCCGGTCATCGTCGAGACGGACGTGCACCCCGGCTTCATGACGGACTGGCAGCAGCCCCTCATCGTGGCGCTGACCCAGGCCGAGGGCGAGTCGATCGTGCACGAGACGGTCTACGAGAACCGGCTCGGCTTCACCGAGGCCCTCGTCAAGATGGGCGCCGACATCGTCGTGCACCCCAACGGCCTCGAGGGCGGCGAGCGTCGCGTCCCGCGTCGCGCGCTCGAGCAGGCAGCGGTCATCAACGGACCGACGCCGCTGCACGCCGCCGACATCGTGGTGCCCGACCTGCGCGGCGGCTACAGCCACGTCATCGCGGCGCTGACCGCCCAGGGCGAGTCCGTCGTCTCCGGCGTGGGCGTCATCAGCCGCGGCTACGAGAAGTTCTTCGCCAAGCTCGAGGCGCTCGGCGCCGACTTCGACGTCGTCGGCTGAGCGACGTGCCCGCGTCCCGTGTGAAGGCGTCGTCGGAGAAGACCCGCCCGTCGGTCTTCTGGCCGCTCGCCGCGATCGTCGTGCCCCTCTTCGGCGTGCTGGCGAAGGTGAAGGTCGAGGGGGCCGAGAACCTGCCCCGCGAGGGCGCCTACGTGGTCGCGCCGAACCATTACACCGAGATCGACCCGCTCGTCGTGGCCGTCGCGGTGTGGCGGGCAGGGCGAGCCCCGCGCTTCATGGCGAAGGAGAGCCTCTTCAAGGTCCCCGTGCTCGGCTGGGCGCTGCGCGCCACCGGCATGGTGCCCGTCGCCCGCTCCAGCTCGAGCACGTCGGCCCGGCAGACGCTCGACGCGTCGGAGCTGCTCGTCGAGCACGGCCGCGGCGTGATCGTCTACCCGGAGGGGACGCTGACCCGCGACCCGGGCATGTGGCCCATGCGGGGCAAGACCGGTGCGGTGCGCCTCGCCCTGGAGGGCGACATCCCGCTCATCCCGATGGCTCAGTGGGGCACCCAGGCCATCATGGGGCGCTACGCCAAGAAGATCAGCCTCTGGCCGCTCCGCAAGCCCGTGCGGGTCGTCTTCGGCCCCGCCGTGAACCTCGACGAGTACCGCGGCAAGCAGCTCTCGCCCGCGGCCCTGAACGGCGCCACGACGCTGCTCATGAACGACATCGCCCGCCTGCTCGAGGGCATCCGCGGCGAGAAGGCTCCGGCGGACCGCTGGGATCCGGCATCCCACGGTCAGAGAGAGACGGGCCGCCTTGACTCGTAGAGGCCCGGCCCCCCGCGTCGCCGTCATCGGCGCCGGCAGCTGGGGCACCACGTTCGGCAAGATCCTCGCAGACGGCGGCGCGCACGTGACGATGTGGGCGCGGCGGCCCGAGCTCGCGCACGAGATCGCCGAGGCCAAGCGCAACAGCCACTACCTGCCCGGCATCAATCTGCCGCGGTCGATGACCGCGACGCACCACCTCTCCGAGGCGCTCGAGGGCGCCGAGCAGGTGTATCTTTCGATTCCCAGCCAGTCGGTGCGCCAGAACCTCAAGGCGGTGCGACCCCTCATCTCCGAGGGAGACGCGCTGATCGTCAGCCTCATGAAGGGTGTCGAGCGCACCAGCGGCCTGCGCATGAGCGAGGTCATCGAGCAGGAGCTGCACATCGACCCGGATCGCATCGCGGTGGCATCCGGCCCGAACCTCGCCCTGGAGATCGCGCGCGAGCAGCCCACGGCGGCCGTCATCTCGTCGACGAGCCGCGAGACCGCGGATGCCGTTGCGCGGCGCGCGCGCAACTCCTACTTCCGCACGTTCGTCAACACCGACGTCATCGGCACCGAGTTCGGCGGGGTGCTCAAGAACCTCATCGCGGTCGCGATCGGCATCGTCGACGGTGTCGGCTACGGCGAGAACACGAAGGCGTCCATCATCACGCGCGGTCTGGTCGAGATGACCGACTTCGCCGTCGCCTACGGCGCCCACCCCGAGACCCTGCAGGGCCTCGCGGGACTCGGCGACCTCATCGCGACGTGCCAGTCGCCGCTCAGCCGCAACAACACCGCCGGCCGCCTGCTCGGCCAGGGCTACCGCTTCGACGATGTCGTCAAGCAGATGAATCAGACTGCGGAGGGCCTCGCTTCTGTGGCGCCCATCCTGCAGCTGGCGAAAGAGGTCGGCGTCGAGATGCCGATCGTGGAACAGGTGAAGATGGTGCTCGATGGCACCATGAACCCGCGCGACATCGCGCCGCACCTGACGACAGACGACGACACCCCGAAGGGTGAGAGGACGCAGAATGGACAAGCCGGCGGTGGCGGTGCTCTTTGGCGGTCGCTCCAGCGAGCACTCGATCAGTTCCGCAACGGCGGGCGGGGTGCTGCGGGCGATCAACCGTGACCTGTACCGGGTGATCCCGGTGGGCATCACCCGCGGCGGCGTCTTCGTGCTCGAGGACGACGATGCCGACAAGTTCGCGATGGACGCCGACCGGCTTCCGGAGGTCGTGGACAACGGCACGCGCGTGCTGTGGCCCGAGGGCGGCGGCGACCGTGCGCTGCGCGTTCGGCGGGAGGACGGCACCGTCGAAGAGCTGGGCGACGTGGATGCCGTTCTGCCCATCCTGCACGGACTGCACGGCGAGGACGGCACGATCCAGGGCTTCTTCGACACGCTCGAGCTGCCCTACGCCGGCGGCGGCGTGCTCGACTCGGCGCTGTGCATGGACAAGCACTTCATGAAGATCGCGCTCGAGGCGTCAGGCGTCCCCGTGGCGCCCTGGGTGACCGTGCGCGCGAAGCGCTGGGCGAGCGATCCCGACGGCGTGCGAGCGGATGCCGCGCCGCTGGGGCTGCCCGCGTTCGTCAAGCCGGCGCGCGCCGGCTCGAGCGTCGGGGTCTCCAAGGTCGCCGACTGGTCCGAGCTCGACGCCGCGCTGGAGCTCGCCTTCGCCGAGGACGACAAGGTGCTGATCGAGACCGGCATCATCGGGCGGGAGGTCGAGGTCGCCATCCTCGACGGCCGGCCCGGTCATCCGGCGCGGGCGTCGCTCCCCGGCGAGATCGTGCTCACCACGCGCGAGTTCTACGACTTCGAGGGGAAGTACCTCGGCGGTGACGGCGTGGATGTCGTGTGCCCGGCCGATCTGCCCGATGAGGTCATCCGCGACATCCAGGCGCTCGGCATCCGCGCCTTCGAGGCCGTGGACGGCCAGGGCCTCGCCCGCGTGGACTTCTTCGCGACGGACGACGGGCTCGTCGTCAACGAGCTGAACACCATGCCCGGGTTCACCCCGATCTCGATGTTCCCCAAGTGCTGGATCGCATCCGGCATGACCTATCCGGAGCTCATCTCCGAGCTGATCGAGGGAGCCCTCGCGCGAGCGGCGGCCTAGCGCTCGTTCGACGCCGGTTCAGGGCGCGGGGGTGGCGTCTTCCCGCGCGACGCACTCG
>DASUQB010000216.1:0-11456 GCA_036280835.1 Microbacterium sp.
GAAGATCATCGTCACCGGACGCGACAGGGCCGAGGCGCTCGAGCGCAGCCGCCGCGCCCTCGACGAGTTCGAGGTAGCGGGACTGCCGACCGTTCTGCCGTTCCACCGCAAGGTGGTGCGCGACCCCGCCTTCACCGCGGAAGACGGGAACTTCGGCGTCTACACGCGCTGGATCGAAACCGAGTTCGACAACGACATCCCGCCCTGGGACGGCGAGCTGAGCGACCCGACGCCCGCCGAGGCACGGCACACGGTGGTCGTCGAGGTCTCCGGCAAGCGGCTCGAAGTGAGTCTTCCCGATCGCATCGTTGCGGCGCCCACCGCTATCGGCCGCCCCGCGGCGGTGCCGCCGTCGCGTCGCAGCCACACGACGACGGTCACGGCCGGCGCATCGGGCGACGCGGTCAAGTCGCCGATGCAGGCGACGATCGTGAAGGTGGCCGTCGAGGAGGGCCAGCAGGTCGTCAAGGGCGACCTCGTCGTCGTGCTCGAGGCGATGAAGATGGAGCAGCCCCTGCAGGCGCACAAGGACGGCGTGATCGGCGCGATCAACGCCGAGGCCGGCGCCACGGTCTCCGCCGGACACCAGCTCCTGACGATCTCCTGACCGATCCGGGCGCGGGTCCCGTCAGCCGGTGTTGACGATGTGCATCGCGCGGGCGGCGTCGGTGATGCTGCCGGAGAGCGACGGATAGACGGCGAAGACGCGGGAGAGCTGGTCCACGGTCAGGCGGCGCTCGACGGCGATCGCGATCGGGTAGATCAGTTCGGACGCGCGGGGTGCGACGATGGTGCCGCCGATGACGGTGCCGCTGCCCTGGCGCGCGATGATCTTCACGAAGCCGTCCTTGATGCCCATCATCTTCGCCCTCGGGTTGGCGGCGAGGGGAAGCTTGTGCACGACGCCGTTGATCTGCCCCTCCTCCACGTCCTGCTGCGAGTACCCGACCGTCGCGATCTCGGGCGCGGTGAAGATGTTGGCGGTGATGCGCAGCTCTTCCAGCGGGATGACGACGTCCCCCATCGCGTGGAACACGGCGGTGCGACCCTGCATCGAGGCGACGGAGGCCAGCGGAATGAACGTGGTGCAGTCGCCGGCGGCGTAGATGTTCGGCACCGAGGTGCGCGCGACGCGGTTGACCTGGATGTTGCCGGATTCGGTCATCTGGATGCCGGCCTGCTCGAGGCCGATGCCGGCGGTGTTCGGCACCGCGCCGACCGCCATGAGGCAGTGGCTGCCTTCCACCGTGCGCCCGTCGGACAGGGTGACGACGACGCCCTCGCCCGTGTTCTCGACCTTCTCGGCGCGCGACTTGGACAGCACCGTCATCCCGCCCCGCTTGAAGACCTTCTCGATGACCTTGGCGGCGTCGACGTCCTCGCCCGGGAGAACCTGCTCGCGACTGGAGACGAGCGTGACCTTCGCGCCGAGGTTCATGTACGCCGAGGCGAACTCCGCGCCCGTCACGCCCGAGCCGACGACGATGAGGTGCTCGGGCAGCGCCTGCATGTCGTACAGCTGGGTCCACGTGAGGATGCGCACGCCGTCCGGCTTCGCCGACGGCAGCTGGCGCGGCGACGCGCCGACGGAGATCACGAGGGTGTCCGCCTCGACGCGGTCGAAATCGGTGCCGCCGGGACCCGTCGAGACGACGATCGCATTCTCGCCCTCGACGCGGCCGTGACCCGAGATGATCCGCACGCCGGCGTCGATGAGCGTCGAGCGCATGTCGTCGGACTGCTGCCGCGCGAGCGCGAGCAGCCGCTTGTTCACGCCCGTCAGATTGATGGCGACCTGCGGCTTGAGCGGCTTGCCCTTCGCGTCCTTGGCGTAGAACTGCACCCCGAGATCGGACGCCTCGCTGATCGCGACCGCCGCATCCGCGGTGGCGATCAGCGTCTTCGACGGCACGACGTCCGTGATGACCGCCGATCCGCCGATGCCCGCCCTCTCCACCACCGTGACGTCGGCCCCGAGCTGCGCCGCGGCGAGCGCCGCTTCGTATCCGCCGGGGCCGCCGCCCAGGATCGCGATGCTCTGCGTGCGCTCAAAGGAGATCGACATGCCTCCATTCTCGCCCAGCGCGGTCTCGCGGGGCGACACGCCGGTGCGGCGGCCGATCGGCGCCTCGTCCGCGGGCGTCCGCGCGGCGACGGCCGGGGCGCGTCTGGCCCCGGAGCGCGCGTGTTCCTAGAGTGGGGGCATGTCACACACCGGCAATCCCCTCGATGACCCCACGGCCGACCCGTTCGAGATCGCCGCTCAGGCGGCGGACGACATCGCGCGCATCTCCGGAGTCGCCCAGCACCAGATCGCGCTGACGCTCGGCAGCGGCTGGGGCAAGGCCGCGGAGATCATCGGCGAGACGGTGGCCACCATCCCGGCGTCCGAGGTCACCGGCTTCTCCGCCCCCGCGCTCGAGGGCCATGTGGGCACGCTCCGGAGCGTCCGGACCCCGAAGGGCAAGCACGTCCTGGTGATCGGCGCGCGCACCCACTACTACGAGGGGCACGGCGTGCGCCGGGTGGTGCACAGCGTGCGCACGGCGGCCGCCGCGGGCGCTCGCACGATGGTGCTGACCAACGGCGCCGGCGGCATCAAGCCGCACTGGAAGCCCGGTCAGCCGGTGCTGATCAGCGACCACATCAACCTCACAGGAGACACGCCGCTCGAGGGCGCGACCTTCATCGACCTGACCGATCTCTACTCGATGCGGCTGCGGGACCTCGCCCGCCGCGTCGACCCGTCGCTCGACGAGGGCGTGTACTGCCAGTTCCAGGGCCCGCAGTACGAGACCCCGGCCGAGGTGCGCATGGCGAAGACGATCGGCGGGCACATCGTCGGCATGTCGACCGCCCTCGAGGCCATCGCCGCGCGTCAGGCCGGCATGGAGATCCTCGGCTTCTCGCTCATCACCAACATGGCCGCGGGCATCCAGACGACGCCCCTGAGCCACGCCGAGGTCATCGAGGCCGGCCGGACCGCCGAACCGGTCATCTCGCAGCTGCTCGCCCGCGTTCTCGAGGCGCTGTGAGCCCGGACGTCGCGGCCGCGGCCGCCGCGTGGCTCGCCCAGGACCCCGACGAGGAGACGCGGGCCGAGCTCGCGGCGCTGATCGCGCGCGCGGAGAAGGGCGACGAGGCGGCGGAGGCCGACCTCGCCGACCGGTTCGACCGGCGGCTCGCCTTCGGCACCGCGGGCCTCCGGGGCGAGCTCGGCGCCGGCAGCAACCGCATGAATCGCGTGCTCGTGGCACAGGCCGCCGCGGGTTTCGCCGCCTATCTGATCGAGCGCGCGAACACGCCCGTCACCGATGACCGGGAAGCCCCGACCGTCGTGATCGGGTACGACGGGCGGAAGAACTCCCACGTCTTCGCGGTCGATTCGGCCGAGATCTTCGCCGGCGCCGGTCTGCGCGCGATCCTCCTCCCGCGGCTGCTCCCGACGCCCGTGCTGGCCTTCGCGGTGCGCCACCTCGGCGCCGACGCCGGCGTCATGGTGACGGCCAGCCACAACCCGCCGAACGACAACGGCTACAAGGTGTACCTCGGCGGCGCTGAGGAGGGCGCGCAGATCGTCTCGCCCGCGGATGCCGCGATCTCGGCCCACATCGAACGGGTGGCCGCGGCGGGGCCCGTGTCGGAGCTCCCCCGTTCGTCGGGCTTCGAGACGGCGATCGAGTCGGTCATCGACGCCTACGTGGAGGCGACGGCCCAGGTGGCGCCCGCGCCCGACGCGGCCGAGGGCATGACGTGGGTCTACACCGCGATGCACGGGGTCGGGTGGGAGACCCTGTCGCGCATCATCGACCGCGCCGGGTATCCCGCACCGGCGCTCGTGGACGAGCAGGTCGAGCCCGACGGCGCGTTCCCCACCGTCGCCTTCCCGAATCCCGAGGAGCCGGGCGCGATGGACCTCGCGCTGGAGGCCGCGCGGACCGCGGGCGCGGAGCTCGTGATCGCGAACGACCCGGATGCCGACCGCCTGGCGGTCGCCGTTCCGGCCGACGTCGTGGGCGGCTGGCGGAGCCTCAGCGGCAACGAGGTCGGACTGCTGCTCGGCTGGCGCGCCGCGCGCCGGGCGCGGGATGCGAGCGCCGGGCCCGAGGCATCCCTCGCCTGCTCGCTCGTCTCCTCGCCCGGGCTGCGGACGATCGCGGAGAGCTACGGGCTCGCCTTCCACGAGACGCTCACGGGCTTCAAGTGGATCTCCCGCGCCCCGGGGATCGTCTTCGGCTTCGAGGAGGCGCTCGGCTACCTCGTCAACCCCGAGACCGTGCGGGACAAGGACGGGATCTCGGCGGCCGTCGCGATCCTGGGCATGGCAGCAGAGGCCCGCGGCCGAGGATCATCGCTCGCGGGGCTGCTGCAGGAGTTCGGCGACGCGTTCGGGCACTTCGCGAGCGGTCAGGTCTCGATCCGCGTTGAGGACCTCTCGATCATCGCGCGCGTCATGGCCGCGCTCCGCGAGAACCCGCCGACCCACTTCGGCGAGCCCGCCGTCACCGGCATCGACGACCTGCTGCTCGGGGTGGACGGGTTCCCGCCCGGGGACGTGCTGCGCCTCTGGCTGGATGACGGCTCCCGCGTCATCGTGCGTCCGAGCGGGACCGAGCCGAAGCTCAAGGTCTACCTCGACGCACGCGGGCGCACGCACGACGAGGCGGCCGGCCGGATCGCCGCGCTCGAGGCCGCGGCACGAGCGCTGCTCGACTCGCACGCGTAGCGGCGCACGGGTGGCCGTCCGCGCTTTCCCGGTGTCGGCCCCGCGTGCTTGACTGCTGAGAAGCGGGAAGGGTGTCGAACATGACCGACGACGGCGTCGTTGCGGGGCCGGATGCCGCATCCACCGGCGCGGAGGACAGACCGCACTGGCGCCGGCACATCGTGCTGTTCCTCGGCGGCCAGACCATCACGCTCTTCGGCTCGATGCTGGTGCAGTACGCCGTCATGTGGCACATCGTGCTGGAGACCGGCTCCGGCGGCATGATGGCGCTGGTAGCCGTCTTCGGGTTCCTCCCGCAGGCGATCGTCTCGGTGTTCGCCGGCGTATGGGCCGACCGGCACAACCGCAAGTACCTGATCATGGGGGCCGACGGGGCCATCGCCGTCTCCACGCTCGTCCTCGCGCTGGTGCTGATGGCGGGCTACTACGAGCTCTGGCTCATCTTCCTCACCCTCGCGATCCGCTCCGTCGGCGCCGGCATCCAGACGCCGGCGGTGTCGGCCTTCATCCCGCAGATCGTCCCGACCGACAAGCTGATGCGCGTCAACGGCGTGAACGGCGCCATCCAGTCCGGCATGATGCTGCTGGCTCCGGCCGCCGCGGGGGCCCTGTACGTCGCCGCGTCGCTCGTGGCGATCTTCTGGGTCGACGTCGTGACGGCGGCGATCGGCATCGCCATCCTCGCCACGATCTCGGTGCCTCCCCTGATCAGGACGTTCGCCGGCGAGCGGCCGTCGTACTCGGCGGACCTGCGGGAAGGCGTGCGCTACGTGGCGGGCCACGCCTTCGTGCGATGGTTCCTCGTGCTGTTCGCGATCGTCTTCGTGCTGACGGTCGCACCGAGCTACCTCACGCCGCTCATGATCGAGCGGTCCTTCAGCACGGGGGTGGCCGACACGGATGCGTGGCTGCTGACGCTGCTCGAGATCTCCTTCAGCATCGGGATGGTCGTGGGCGGCCTCGTCATCGCCGTCTGGGGCGGGATGAAGGATCGCATCACGATGATCATCGTGTCGTCGCTGGCGTTCGGCGCCATCTCCATCGGGCTCGGCCTCTCTCCCAACGTGTGGGTCTTCTACGGCTTCATGCTCATCTGCGGCCTCGCGGTGCCGTTCTTCTCGACGCCGTCGATGACGATCCTGCAGGAGACGGTGGAGCCCGAGCGACAGGGACGCGTCTTCGGCTTCGTCGGCATCGTGATGGCGGTCGCGATGCCCGTCGGGATGCTGGTGTTCGGACCCCTCGCCGACCTCGTGCCCGTGGAGTGGGTGCTGATCTCCGCCGGCATCCTGACGTTCGTCGTCGTCGCGCTCGCCGTCTGGCTGCCCTCCGGGCGTCGTGCCGTCGCGGCTGCCCACGCCGCTTCGTCCCGCAGCGGCACGACGGGTGCCGAGGCGTCGGCCGCGGCGTTCGCGGCCGGCGATGCGGCGCCCGGAGAGTCGCTCGCGGAATCGGACGAGCCGGATGAGGACGCGAAGGCCCGCCGCTAGGCTTCGGGGGTGCAGTTCACCGACCCGGCCTCGCTCGAGGGGGCTTCCGTCCGCCTGGAGCCGCTCTCTCAGGCTCATGCGCACGGGCTGAAGCAGGCGGCGGACGAGCCCGGCATGCAGGACCTCTGGTACACGTGGATCCCCCGGCCCGAGGGCATCCCGGCCGAGATCGACAGCAGGCTCGCCCGGCTCGCCGAGGGCACCATGAACCCGTGGGGCATCCGGCGGCTCTCGGATGACCGGGTGGTCGGCATGACGACCTTCTGCGCCATCGATCAGCCCAACCGCCACGTCGAGATCGGCTACACCTGGATAGCCCCGTCGGCCCAGCGCAGCGCGGTCAACACCGAGGCGAAGCTGCTGCTGCTGACCCACGCGTTCGAGGCGTGCGACGCGATCGCGGTGGAGTTCCGCACGCACTGGCTCAACCACCGGTCCCGGACGGCGATCGCCCGGCTCGGCGCGAAGCAGGACGGCGTGCTGCGCAATCACCGCATCATGCCCGACGGGTCGCTGCGCGACACCGTGGTCTTCTCGATCATCGCGTCGGAGTGGCCCGCTGTGCGCACCGGGTTGCGCGCCCGGCTGACCGCAGATCGAAGCTAGGCGCCGCGTCAGCCGTCGATGACGCCGACGAGCTCGTCGAGGAAACCGGCGAAGTCCACGCCTCGCCGCACGATCCGCTGCACGCTGTCGCGCTCCGAGAAGACCTCGACGAACTGCTCGAACACCGTCTGGAACGCCGCGCGGTCGCTCTCGCTGAAGGCCACCAGCGCCACGACCTGCACGCGCCCCTCGCCCCACGGGATCGACTGCTCGCCGATCCCGATCGCGATGGAGGTGCGCGTGGCCGTCATGCCGAGGGCGTGCGGCACGGCCAGCGCGTCGGTGAAGGCCGTCGACGACATCCGCTCGCGCTCGATGGTCCGCTCGACGTACCCCTCGTCGATGACGCCCTGCGCGACGAGCAGCCCCCCGAGACGACGGATGACGGCCTCCTCGCCGCCGGCGGCATCCAGCCCCCGCACGAACGCCGACTCGTCGAGGTAGCGCTCGAGCTCCGCGCGCAGCCTCGCCAGTCGTCGACCCCGGCGCACCCGGCCCGCGGCGGCCGTCACGCGCTCGACGTCGGCGTCGGTGAGGAACGGCTGGATCCGCACGATGCGGTCGCTCGGGGTGGGCGGGTCGATCGTCGAGAGCACCAGGTCGGTGTCGATCGAACCCCAATCGGGGTCGACGCGGGTCTCGACGCCGACCACCTCGACCGCCTGACCGAGCGAGCGGTCCACGCTGGAGCGCAGCAGCTCGTGCAGCTCGTAGTAGCCGGGGCAGACGATCGTGGCGGAGAGCACGGAGTCCGCCCGCCGGCTGCGCTCGAGGCGCCCGCCGACGTGCATCGCGATGTAGGCGATCTCGTCGTCCAGGATCGGCACCCCGAGGCGCTCCTGGAGCCCGCTGGCGATGTACACCGCGACCTCGAAGATCATGGGATACGTCGACTTGATCGACTTGGTCAGCGGGTTGCGCGACCACGCCTGCTCGCGCGCCCGGTGCGTCAGGTTCTGCACGTGGAGGGCCAGGCGCAGGATGAAGTCCTCGTGCTGGATGTCGACGAGGAACTCCGCGGCGGCTCCCGTGACGACCTCTCGCACCGCCCGCTCGACGTCGGGCTCCAGCCGAGCCCGGGCGAGGTCGGCGGGCGCGGAGGCACCGGGGGCAACGACGCGCGTGAGCACCAGCGTCGCGAGGTGCTGGCGGTCCCCCTCGCCGAGGACGACGCCGAAGTACCGCTCCGTCAGCGCGCCGAGGATGTCGGCGACGGCGGCCTGGGCCGGCTGCGGCTCGACGTGCACCGCCTCGAGCGCGCGGTCGCGGGAGACCCGGTCGGCGGCGATCGCGATGTGCATCACGACATCCGAGATGCCGTACTCGTTGACGAAGTAGCCGAGCGCGCCCAGATCGGCGACGAGCGCGGACTTGAACGGTCCGAACGCGTCCGGTGCGATCGTTCCCGAGCCCAGGGTGCGCCGCAGCGCCTCGAGGTCGAAGGCGCCCTCATCCATCTCGTCGTGCGCCAGCTTGCTCAGCAGGCGCCGCTGCGCGACCTCGCTCCCCCGCAGGCGCGCCCGCTCGGCGGAGCGCTCCAGCGTGAGCCCCGTGCCTCCGAGCAGCGCCCGCACCCGTGCCAGATCGGCCTCGAGGGTGGCGCCGCTCACATGCAGCTCCTCCGCCGTCGCGAAGACGTCTATGCCGTCGTCGGCATCCAGCAGCGCGCGCACGACGAAGTGCAGGCGGTCGCGCGGGGTGCCGGTGTCCTGACCCGCCGCGGCGCGCAGGGCCGCGACCGCCGGCCGATGGGCGCGGTAGCCCTGCGGACCCGACTCGATGGCATCGCCCGTGGGAACGCGCGCGTTGATCGCCGTGACGTACGACCGGATGCTGCGCGGAGTGACGCCCAGGGCGTCGGCGAGGGTGGCGGCGGTCGACCAGTCCGCGTCGCGGATCAGCAGCGAGAGGAGTCGCTCCTGTCGCTCTCTCGTCACTGGCTGCCTCTCGCTGCGCGCGTGCGGGTCGGGATGCTAGTCAATCACGCGCGGAGGGCGGCGGTCCGGCGGCGGAGCGCTCGAGCGCCCGGCTGCCGCAGGCCGCTTTCCGCCCGGGAGGAAAGGGCCATGGTTGTCCCCTCCCAGCGTTTTCACAAGAATGGCCCCAGTGGGAAGGCGATCGATGAGGATCCTCGTAGTGTGCGGTGCCGGTGCGTCGAGCACGTTCGTGGCTCAGCGCGTCCGGCACGCTGCGCAGGCAGAAGGCCTGGCCTACAGCGCCTTCGCCGGCACGGAGCTGTCTCTGCCGATCGACCTCGATTCGGCCGACCTGGTGCTGGTGGGTCCGCACATGGGCCACGCGATGGACCGCATCCAGCACGATGCCGACTGGCGCGGCGCCAAGATCGTGCTCCTGCCGGACGACATCTTCACCGACCTCGACGGCACCCGCACGCTCGCGCTCGTCCGCGCCGCGGTCGCCGAAGACCCTGACGGCGAAGCCGTCGCCGAGGACCCCGACGCCGCCACCGCGGCATCCCGATGACGATCGAAAGGAACACCATGACCGCCGTCACCCGTACCGTGCGCATCGGCTCCGCCCATGGCCTGCACGCCCGCCCGGCCAAGATGTTCGCCCAGGCGGCGAAGGACAGTGGGCTGACGATCACGGTCGCGAAGGACTCGGGCAAGCCGGTGAACGCCGCGAGCATCCTCGGGGTGATCTCCCTCGGCGTGGAGCAGGGCGACTACGTCACCCTCAGCACCGAGGGGGAGGGCGCGGAGGCGGCCCTGGACACCCTGTCCGAGCTGCTGACGACCGACCACGACGCCGAGTGAGACGACGGAGCCATGACTGAATTGAGAGGTGTCGGCATCGGCCTGGGCGTCGCCCAGGGACCGGTTGCCCGGATGGCGGAGCCCCTTCCCGCCCCCAGCGACGGCGCGAGCGAGCGCAGCGTCGAGGACGAGACGACGCGGGTGCGCGAGGCCGTGAGCGGCGTCGCCCGAGAGCTGGAGCAGCGCGGAGCGCAGGCGGGCGGCGCGGCGCAGGACGTGCTGGAAGCCCAGGCCATGATGGCCGAGGACCCGTCGCTCGAGACGGAGATCGACGCCCGGCTCGCGCAGGGCAAGACGGCCGAATGGGCCGTCCACGACGCGTTCGCGTCGTTCAGAGACACGCTCACCGCGATGGGGGGCTACCTCGGTGAGCGGGCAGCGGACCTCGACGATGTCGCCCAGCGCGTCATCGCGAGGCTTCGCGGCGTCCCCGCCCCCGGCGTGCCCGACCCGGGGCATCCGTTCGTGCTCGTCGCGAAGGACCTCGCCCCGGCCGACACGGCGCTCCTCGACCTCGACAAGGTGCTGGCCCTCATCACCACGGAGGGGGGCCCGACCTCGCACACCGCGATCCTGGCCCGCGAGAAGTCGATCGTCGCGATCGTCGGGGCGGTCGATGCCAAGGGACTGGCCGACGGGCAGACCGTGATCGTGGATGCCGCCAGCGGCGTCGTGACGACCGAGCCCACGGCCGAGGAGCTCGAGCGGGCGCGGAACCGCGCGGCCGACCGGGCCTCCGCCGCATCCGCCCCCATCACGCCGGGCGCTCTGGCCGACGGCACCGCCATTCCGCTCCTGGCCAACCTCGGCAACCCCGAGGGGGCGCTGGATGCGGTGGCCCTGGGCGCCGAGGGCGTCGGGCTGTTCCGCACCGAGTTCCTCTTCCTGAGCTCGAGCCAGGCGCCGACGATCGAGCAGCAGCGGGTCTCGTACGAGAAGCTGCTCTCGGCCTTCCCGGGAAAGAAGGTCGTCGTGCGCGTGCTGGATGCCGGCGCCGACAAGCCGCTGCCGTTCCTCAACGACGCGCACGAGGAGAACCCGGCCCTCGGCCTCCGCGGGCTGCGGGCCCTGCGGGCCAGCGAGGACATCCTCCGCGAGCAGCTCACGGCCCTCTCCGAGGCGGATGCCGCCACCCGGCGCGACGGCGGCGGCGCCGACCTCTGGGTCATGGCCCCGATGGTGTCGACCGTCGAGGAGACGGCGTACTTCGTCGCGCTGGCCCGCGACTACGGCGTGAAGACCGCGGGCGTGATGGTCGAAGTGCCCTCGATCGCCCTGCTCGCCGACAAGGCGCTCACGCACGCCGACTTCGCATCGATCGGCACCAACGACCTGACGCAGTACACGCTCGCCGCCGACCGTCTGCTCGGGTCGGTGGCCTCGTTCCAGGACCCCTGGCATCCCGCCGTTCTCCGCCTCGTCCGCGAGGTGGGGGCGGCCGGGAAGAGCCTGGGCAAGCCCGTCGGCATCTGCGGAGAGGCGGCGGCCGATCCGCTCCTCGCCGTGGTGCTCGTCGGGCTCGGGGCCACGACCCTGTCGATGGCCCCGACCGCGCTCGCCGACGTGCGGGCCACTCTCCTGCAGCACACCCTCGACGACGCGCACCGCATCGCCGAGGCCGCCCTAGCCGCGGACGACGCGGCGACCGCAAGAACCGCGGCGCAGGATGCCGCGGCCCGATAGGCCGCACGTGCGGTCGCGAAGAACCCGAAACAAGGAGACACAGCCATGACAACGGCGTCAGCCCCCGCAAGGGGCACCAGCAAGGCGCGAGTCGGAGTCCAGCGCTTCGGCACGTACCTGTCCGGCATGATCATGCCGAACATCCCTGCGCTCATCGCGTGGGGCATCTTCACG
>DASUQB010000217.1:0-8024 GCA_036280835.1 Microbacterium sp.
GTGAACCGGGGCGACCTGGCCGCGGCGACCGCGGCGCACATGAGCCTCGAGCCCCTCGTGCGCGCGACCATGACCCACGTGCCGGGCACGGTCGCGGCGAAGTACATCCTGCACGGGCTCGGCCGCATCGGCAGCCCTCGTGTCCGGCTGCCGCTCGTCGGTCCCGAAGAGTGGGAGGCCGCCATGATCGAGGACGAGCTCGCCCTTGTGAAGGACGTGCCGGGCGCCGATTTCTCCAACTTCCGCCCCGATCGCAACGCCGCCGCCGGCGGCGCGCTGCCGAAGGTGCACGGAACCACACGCTGAGGGGATGCGCCGCATCCCGAGGAGGCACTGAATGCCCACGAACGTCTACGACCCGCCTGCGCTCGCGCCCGAAACCCTGCGGGTCACCCCGCTCGGCGGGCTCGGCGAGATCGGTCGCAACATGACCACCTTCGAGTACGACGGCAAGATCCTGATCGTCGACTGCGGGGTGCTCTTCCCCGAGGAGCACCAGCCCGGGGTCGACCTGATCCTGCCCGATTTCGAGCCTTTGAAGCAGCGGCTCGACGACATCGTGGGCGTCGTGCTGACCCACGGCCACGAGGATCACATCGGCGCGGTGCCGTATCTGCTCAAGCTGAAGTCCGACATCCCTCTCATCGGGTCCGGCCTTACGCTCGCCCTCATCGAGGCGAAGCTCAAGGAGCACCGGATCAAGTCCTACACGCTCACCGTGAAGGAGGGGCAGCACGAACGGGTGGGGCCGTTCGACCTCGAGTTCATCGCGGTCAACCACTCGATCCCCGACGCGCTCGCCGTCGCGATCAAGACCCCCGCCGGCGTCGCGCTCGCGACGGGCGACTTCAAGATGGACCAGCTGCCGCTCGACGGGCGCCTCACCGACCTCCGCGCGTTCGCGCGCCTCGGCGAGCAGGGCGTCGACCTGTTCCTCGTCGACTCCACGAACGCCGACGTCCCCGGCTTCACCGCGCTCGAGCGCAGCATCGGCCCCGTGCTCGACCAGGTGATCGGCAAGGCCCCTCGGCGCGTCATCGTCGCGTCCTTCGCGAGCCACGTGCACCGTGTGCAGCAGGTGCTGGATGCCGCGGCCGCCCATGGCCGTCGGGTCGCTCTGCTCGGCCGCAGCATGGTGCGCAACATGACGATCGCCGACGAACTGGGCTACCTGAACGTGCCAGAAGGCATCCTCATCGACTACAAGAAGGCGCGGGACCTGCCGGACGACAAGATCGTCTACATGTCGACCGGGTCCCAGGGCGAGCCGATGGCCGTGCTCAGCCGCATGGCGAACAACGACCACGAGATCGAGCCGGGTCCGGGCGATACCGTCATCCTCGCCTCGAGCCTCATCCCCGGCAACGAGAATGCCGTGTACCGCGTGATCGACGGCCTCACCAAGCTCGGGGCCAACGTGGTGCACAAGGGCAACGCGAAGGTGCACGTCTCGGGCCACGCGGCAGCGGGCGAGCTGCTCTACTGCTACAACATCCTCAAGCCCAAGAACGTGCTCCCGGTGCACGGCGAGTACCGGCACCTCATCGCCAACGCCAAGCTCGCGCAGGACACCGGCATCGCGCCGGAGCGCACGATCATCGGCGAGAACGGCACGATCATCGACCTGCACGCGGGCGTGGCATCGGTCGTCGGCCAGCTCGACCTCGGCTTCGTCTACGTCGACGGGTCCACCGTCGGCGAGATCACGGATGCCGACCTCAAGGATCGCCGCATCCTCGCCGAAGAGGGCTTCATCTCCGTGATCGTCGTCGTCGACGCGGCCACCGGGCGGGTCATCTCCGGCCCGGAGATCCATGCCCGCGGCTTCGCCGAGGACGCCGCCGTGTTCGAGGGCGTGAAGCCGAAGATCGCGGCCGCGCTCGCCGAGGCGGCGCAGTCCGGCGTGCGCGACAACCACGCGCTGCAGCAGATCGTCCGCCGCACCATCGGCCGCTGGGTGAACACCTCGCTGCGTCGCCGGCCGATGATCGTCCCGCTTGTGATCGAGGCGTAACACGACGGGCGTACCATCCAGCCCATGGCCTCCTTCCGCGTGCGCCCCGCCGGCCAGTCCGACGGCGCCTTCCTCGGCGACATGGTCGTCGAGGCCGCGAACTGGCGGCCCGAGGCGGCGCAGCCGAAGGTCCAGCTGCTCTCGGACCCCGAGCACACGCGCTACCTGGCGGGATGGAAGCGGCCGGCCGATGCGGGGTTCGTGGCGGTGGATGCCGGTGGCGAGCCCATCGGCGCGGCCTGGTACCGCCTGCTTCCCCGCAGCGACCCGGGATTCGGCTACGTCGGCACGGGGGTGCCGGAGCTGATCATCGGCGTCCGTCCGATCTGGCGCGCGCACGGCGTGGGGCGTGCGCTCCTGCAGGCGCTGGGACAGCAGGCCCGCTCGGACGGCTACGCCCGCCTGAGCCTGAGCGTCGAGCGGGGCAACTTCGCGACGACGCTGTACCGCTCGGAGGGTTTCGCGGTGACGCAGCGGGGAGTCGGCCGCGACACCATGGTGAAGCTGCTGCGCTGACTCCCGCCGCCGGCCGACGGCCTCGGCGGGATAACGCTCCCGCGTCGTTCCTGCCATTCGCCCGGGTCTCCGCCTACCGTGGAGGGATGGCCAGGAGCTCAAGCCCGACCAAGAATGGTCGCGCGCCCGCGAACGCGTCATCTTCGCGCGCCCGCAAACCGGCCCCCGCGCCGAAGCGCTACGTCGGCGACGAGGAGAAGCCCCCCGCGATCGCGCGGGCGTGGATGGGTCTGGCGCACGGCACGGGCGGTCTTTTCCGTGCGTTCGGGCCCGAGACCCTCGAGAAGGAGCAGTGCCGCGACGGCCTGCCCTTCCTGCTGGTGCTGCTGGCCATCGCGGGCGCCGTGAACGAGTGGTTCTTCATCGGCAACGAGGTCGCCGAGAACATCAGCGCCTACACCGTCGGCGGGTTGATCGGCCGCGTCGCCTTCGTCTTCCCCGTCCTGCTCCTGCTGCTCGCCGGCTGGCTCTTCCGGCATCCCTCGTCGGTGCACGACAACGGGCGCATCGGCATCGGCTTCGGGCTGTTCACCCTCACGCTGGCCGGGTTCTGCCACGTCGCAGGCGGGCGGCCCATCCCACGCGAGGGTCTTCCGGCGCTCAGCGAGGCCGGCGGACTGTTCGGCTGGATGGTCGGCGAGCCGCTGGCCATGCTCCTGACAGACGTCGGCGCCTACATCGTCCTGTCGCTGCTGGCCGCGCTCAGCATCCTGATCCTCACGAAGACCCCGCCCAACCGCATCGGCAAGCGCCTCGGCGACCTCTACATCTGGATGTTCGACGCGGAGCGCAAGCCGGAGCCCGAGCCCGGCACCGTCACGGCCGTGCCGGCATCCGACGCCGACGCCGACCCGTCGATGCCCTGGTGGCGCCGGAACAAGACCGGCCGCGAGGAAGACCCGGACTCCGGCATCGGGTCGCAGGACCTCACGGAGCTGCTCACGCCGGGCCAGGCGCAGGGCGGATTCGAGCAGGCCATCGCCACGCCGGTCCCGCCCTCGCCCTCCCCGGTGATGTTCGACGCCGCCACCGAGGTGCTCGGCGATGTCCAGGCCGTCGCCGGCTCCCTCGGCAAGGGCGGCGCGATCTCGATCCTCGACGACGGCGAAGACGACGACGACGCGCTGCCCGGCATGTCCGGCTTCGGGACCGACGGGCCGGGCGCGGCCGGACCGCGCCCACCGGCACCGCCCTACCGGCTCCCCTCCACCGCCACGCTGGCGGCGGGCACGCCCCACAAGGAGCGCTCCGCGGCCAACGACGCGATCGTCGCCGCGATCACGAGCGTGCTCCAGCAGTTCCAGGTGGATGCCCGGGTCACGGGCTTCTCCCGCGGTCCGACCGTCACGCAGTACGAGGTCGAGGTCGGGCACGGCGTCAAGGTCGAGCGCATCACCGCGCTGACGAACAACATCGCCTACGCCGTCGCCTCGAACGAGGTCCGCATCCTCGCCCCGATCCCCGGCAAGAGCGCGATCGGCGTCGAGATCCCCAACACCGACCGCGAGATCGTCACCCTCGGCGACGTGCTGCGCTCGCCGACGGCGATCAACAGCACGCACCCCATGACGATCGGCGTCGGCAAGGACGTCGGCGGCGGCTACGTCATCGCGAACCTCGCCAAGATGCCCCACCTGCTCGTCGCCGGCTCGACCGGCTCGGGAAAGTCGAGCTTCGTCAACTCGATGATCACGAGCCTCCTGATGCGCGCGAAGCCCTCCGACGTGCGCATGGTGCTCATCGACCCGAAGCGCGTCGAGCTGACGTCCTACGCCGGGGTGCCGCACCTCATCACGCCCATCATCACGAACCCGAAGAAGGCCGCGGAAGCGCTGCAGTGGGTCGTCAAGGAGATGGACATGCGGTACGACGACCTCGCGTCGTTCGGGTTCCGCCACATCGACGACTTCAACAAGGCCGTCGTCGCCGGCGAGATCGAGGTGCCGCCGGGCAGCGAGCGCGTGCTCAAGCCGTACCCGTACCTCCTCGTGGTCGTCGACGAGCTCGCCGACCTCATGATGGTCGCCCCCCGCGACGTCGAGGACTCGATCGTGCGCATCACCCAGCTGGCCCGGGCCAGCGGCATCCACCTCGTCCTCGCCACGCAGCGGCCGTCGGTCGACGTCGTCACCGGTCTGATCAAGGCGAACGTGCCCTCGCGGCTCGCCTTCGCCGTGACGAGCGTGACCGACTCCCGCGTCATCCTCGACCAGCCGGGCGCCGACCGCCTGATCGGCCAGGGCGATGCGCTGTTCCTTCCCATGGGCGCCTCGAAGTCGATCCGCGTGCAGGGCGCCTGGGTCAGCGAGGCGGAGATCGAGAAGGTCGTCAAGCACGTCACGCAGCAGGCGCGGCCGGAGTACCGCGAGGTCGCCGTCGCGGCGGAGAAGAAGGAGATCGACGCGGACATCGGCGACGATCTCGAGCTGCTGCTCGCGGCGGCCGAGCTGATCGTGTCGACGCAGTTCGGCTCCACCTCGATGCTGCAGCGCAAGCTGCGCGTGGGCTTCGCGAAAGCGGGGCGGCTCATGGACCTTCTCGAGGCGCGCGAGATCGTCGGACCCTCCGAGGGCTCCAAGGCGCGCGACGTGCTCGTGACGGCCGAACAGCTGCCCGGAGTGCTCGCACAGCTGCGCGGCGAGGACGCGCCTGGGGCGGCGCCGGCGTCCGGCGATCGCTACGCGGCAGATCCCATCGAGGCGCAGTACGACGGGATGCCGGTGGTCGAAGAGGACGGCGACGAAGACGCCTGGGGCTTGACGGGTCGCGACTGATGGCCGTTCCCCGGCAGCTTCCCAACGCGATCACCATCGCGCGCATCCTGTGCGCGCCGGTCTTCCTCTGGATGCTGATCGCCGACGGCGGCCAGGACGGCCCCCTCCGGTGGTGGGCCGCGGCTCTCTTCATCGTCGCGATCGCCACCGACGGCATCGACGGCTGGATCGCCCGCAGGTACAACATCGTCACCGACCTGGGAAAGCTGCTCGACCCGATCGCCGACAAGGTGCTGACCGGCTTCGCCTTCATCGGGCTCTCGATCCTCGGCGAGCTGCCGTGGTGGGTCACGATCCTCGTGCTGGTGCGCGAGGTCGGCGTCACGGTGCACCGCCTCGTCGTGGCGAGCGACCACGTGGTCGCGGCCGCATGGATGGGCAAGCTCAAGACGCTCGCCCAGGCCGTGGCCCTCTCGCTGGCCCTGCTGCCGCTCTGGACGCTCGTGGGGGACGGGATTCTCTGGGTGAACATCGTCACGATGTGGGTCGCGGTGCTGCTCACCGTGGCGAGCGGCATCGACTACGTCGTCACGGAGGTGCGCGGCGCTCGCAGGCAGCGGGACCGCACGTGAGCGCACCGCCATCGGGACCGGATGGCGGCCCGGATGCGCGCCGACTCCTCGGCGCCCTCGGGGCGCGCGGATGGTCCATCGGCGTCGCCGAATCACTGACGGGCGGGCTGGTGGTCGAGGCGCTGGTCGCCGTGCCGGGGGCGTCCGCGGTCGTCCACGGCGGGATCGTGGCGTACGCCACGCCTGTCAAGGCGTCCCTGCTCGGGGTCGATGCAGCGCTTCTCGACGCCCATGGCGCTGTGCACCCCGAGGTCGCGAGGCAGATGGCGGACGGGGCGCGCCGTGCCCTCGCCGTCGGCGGCAGGGAGGCTGATGTCGGGCTGTCGACGACGGGGATCGCCGGCCCCGACTCGCCGGACGGGCAGCCTGTGGGGACGGTGTTCATCGGCGTCGCCACGCCCCACGGCACCGCAGTCACCGCCCTCCACCTGCACGGGACCCGCGACTCCATCCGCTCCGAGACCGCGCGGCGGGCGATCGGCCTCGCGCTTCTGGCCATCGGCGAGAATGGATAACGGACGGAATACGGAGTGTTTCGCCTCGGTTACATTCGGTGATTCGCATCTCATCCCCAGCCCAGGGGATTAGATTGGAATCAACCGGTGTTGTACTGTTATCCACCCGGTAGGCAGATCCAGTCAGTGAAGGAGGGGGCCCATCATGATTCTGGTACGTCAAGAAATCGGCGACGTCCTGCGTGACTTCCGCCTTCAGAAAGGCCAGACGCTCCGGCAGGTCGCGAGCCGCGCCAGCGTCGCGCTCGGCTACCTCAGCGAGGTGGAGCGGGGCCAGAAGGAAGCTTCGAGCGAGATCCTCGCCTCGGTGGCGGATGCGCTCGATGTTCCGATCTCGACCATCATGCGCGAGGTCGGCGACCGCATCTCCGTGCTGGAGGGCATCCACTCGTTCCCGGATGTCGTGCCCGACGATCTCGTCGCGTCGGTCGACGCCGAGCTCTCGTTCCACTGAGAACGGCGGTAGGGCATGCGGCGCAGTGAGTTCCTGCGCGCCGTCGACGACGAGTTCGGCGCTCGTGGCGCTTCGTTGATGAGCGATCTGGTGCTGTCGACGATCGGCAACCGCACGGCGGCCGACGCGATCGACGCCGGCCTTCCCCCTCGCGACGTCTGGCTCGCGCTCTGCGCGGAGACCGACGTCCCGATGGAGCGCCGCTACGGCGTCGGCCGGCTCGAACCGCGTCGACGCTGAGGTCGCCGACCGACACGCCGGAGACACTGCTCGAAGATCTGTTCGATCTCCCGTAGTCTCCTGCACAGGTGGTGTCGAGCGCCTGTCTGCTCATCACGATGCCGATCCCGACCGCAATGTCGGAGGTCGCTCGTAGTGTTCAGAACGGCACAACACCCCACTACGCCTTGTCGCAGATCCTGTGCCGACCCTCGGTGCGGGGCGCGACAGCCTACAGGCGACGGAACCCGAGCATAGGAGCACGTCATGCCCTCAGCAGAGAACCGCGAGAAGGCCCTCGAGTCGGCCCTCGCCCAGATCGACCGGCAGTTCGGAAAGGGCTCGGTCATGCGGCTGGGCAGCGACGAGCGCGCCCCGGTCGAAGTCATCCCGACGGGCTCCATCGCCCTCGATGTCGCCCTCGGCGTGGGCGGACTGCCCCGCGGCCGCATCGTGGAGATCTACGGCCCGGAGTCCTCGGGCAAGACCACGCTCACGCTCCACGCCATCGCCAACGTGCAGAAGCAGGGCGGCATCGCCGCCTTCATCGACGCGGAGCACGCGCTCGATCCCGAGTACGCGCAGAAGCTCGGCGTCGACATCGATCAGCTGCTCGTCTCCCAGCCCGACACGGGAGAGCAGGCGCTCGAGATCGCCGACATGCTCATCCGGTCGGGATCCATCGACCTCATCGTCATCGACTCCGTCGCCGCCCTCGTGCCGCGCGCAGAGATCGAGGGCGAGATGGGTGATTCGCACGTCGGCCTGCAGGCCCGCCTGATGTCGCAGGCGCTCCGCAAGCTCACCGGTGGGCTGAACACGACCAACACGACGATGATCTTCATCAACCAGCTGCGCGAGAAGATCGGCGTGTTCTTCGGCTCGCCCGAGACGACCGCCGGCGGAAAGGCGCTGAAGTTCTACGCATCGGTCCGCCTCGACATCCGCCGCATCGAGACG
>DASUQB010000218.1:0-7996 GCA_036280835.1 Microbacterium sp.
CCCCGCTCGAAGACCTGCTGCTTGCCAAGGCGGCGCGCGCGCGGCTGCCGGCAACAGCTGTGGCCCGTCGTCTGCGGCGACCGGCAGACCAGGTCCGCGCTCGTAACCGGCAGCTCGGGCTGACGAGGCCGGCCTCGCGACGGTACACCGCGGCCGAGGACGCACTGATCCGGACGGAGTGGTCGACGGTCACCGACGTCGACGCTTTCGCGCGGCGGCTCGGGCGCGGGACTGAAGCACTGCGACTGCGCGCGGCACGGCTCGGCGTCCACCGACCGCCGGAACGGCGCCGGTGGGGCGCCTCAGAGGACGCCGTCCTGCGCGATGGCTACAACGACGGTCTCACGTGCGACGAGATCGCGGCCGCACTGCAGCATCGAACGGCTACCGCGGTCGCGGCTCGAGCACGCAAGCTGGGCCTCGCCACCTATGCCCGGCGATGGCGACCATCCGACGACGCCCGTCTGCGCAGCATCCTGTCCGAGCGGTCGATCGACGATGCGGCGCGGCTGCTCGGCCGCACGCCGGAGGCAGTGCGATGCCGCGCCCGGAAGCTCGGCGTTGCAGGGTCGAGCGGGCCCGGTCCCGCACGCGCCGGCGCCCGTTGGACCCGGCGCGAGGACAACTTCCTCGCGCTCCATGCCGCCGCGAATCCTGCCCTGCTCGCCGCGATGCTTGGCCGTTCGGACCGGGCGGTCGTGTTCCGGCTTCGACACATCGGACTCCGGGCCGGCCGCTGGCGCTCACCCCATCATCCGGCCTCGCCGAACGGCGAGTTCACGCCCGGAGAGAAGGCACTCATCGAGCGCGAGCTCCGCGACCGCGGTCCTCGCGCTCTGCACCAGCTCGAGGACCGCCTCGGACGACCCGTCGGTGATGTGGCCGCGCGCGCTCGAGGCGCACCGACGTGAGACGGGATCCGTCGCTGGACAGGCTCTCCCGCGATCATCACCAGGCGCTCGTGATCGCCCTACGGCTCCGCCGTGCGACGCAGGTCACCGTCGCGGGCGCTCGTCGATGCGGGCGCTCGTCGATGGGGTCCGGCACGCAGATGTCACCCAGTCGGGCTCCATCAGTCGGGTTCGCGCCGATTGCGCGCCTCTGAACGCGCGAGCGCAATCCTCGCCGACCTGACAGATCCCAGCCAGTACCGCCGCCGCGGCGCTTCAGCGCACTTGGCGATCCAAGGGGTGACGTAAGAGCCGGGTCCCAACCCGCGCCAACCACGTCATTGAGGGAGCAGCGCTCCCATCGGACCGACCGGAGGATGCCATGACGCAGGTTGATCGGGCGGCGGCGACGGAGAATCCGTATGCGGACGAGCGAGCCGATGGGCGCCGTCACGGTCGCCTATGGAGGGTCTGGGTGACCTCGGCGCTTGCCGCGCTCACGCTAGCGCTGCCCGCGGCAAGCGCGCCCGCACAGACCGAAGCGCCACAGGCCTACGAGGACGCCCGGCTCAGCTTCACCCCGAACGCCGGACAGACCGACGAGCGCGTCCGATACCTGGCACAGGGAGCCGGCTACTCGTTGTTCTTCACCGATGCGCAGGCGGTGTTCTCGTTCGCGCCGGGGGCTGATGACGCGGTGGGGAGCAGCGGGCTTGCGCTGGGCCTTCGCTTCCTGGGCGCCGATTCAGAGGCGCTCGACGCGGGCGCGCGGGCGCCCGGCACGGTCAACCGGCTCACAGGGTCGGGCGACTGGCAGTCCGGCGTGCCGACGTACGAGGAGATCGTCTACCGCGAGCTCTGGCCGAAGATCGACCTTGCCGTCGATGGCGAGGGCGGCGAGCTGCGGTACGAGCTCAGGCTCCACCCTGGCGCCGATCCCGGCGACATCCGCCTGGCGTACGCAGGAGCGGACGGGCTGACGATCGACGCTGACGGCGACATGGTCGTCGACACGTCACTGGGCGAGCTGACCGACGCCCGGCCGGTCGCCTACCAGGACCTCGACGGCCGCCGTGTGCCCGTCGCGAGCCGCCACGCGCTTCAGGGAGGCGATCGTCACGGCTTCGCGATCGATGGCGACTACGACCGTGGCCGCCCGCTCGTGATCAGCGCGGCGCTCGCCTACTCGACGTTCCTCGGAGCGGTCGGCAGCGAGTCGGGTCGCGGTGTCGCGGTCGACCGGTCCGGCAGTGCGTACGTGACCGGGCAGACCGCCTCGTCGACCTTCCCGACCACGCCTGGCGCGTACGATCGCACCTACAACCAGAACGTCGACGCGTTCGTGACGAAGTTCGACGAGACCGGCTCGGCGATCGTCTACTCGACCTTCGTGGGCGGAACGGCGTTTGACTCCGGCAACGCGATCGCGGTCGATGACGAGGGCGCTGCCTACGTCGCCGGGTTCACCGGCTCGACCAACTTCCCCACCACCGCCGGCGCACACGACCCGACGCACAACGGCGGCAGCGATGCCTTCGTGCTGAAGCTCAGCCCGGACGGCGCTGCGCTCGAGTACTCGAGCTACCTCGGCGCGGGCGGCTTCTCGTTCGACGGGGCCAACGGCATCGCGGTCGACGACGAGGGGAGCGCCTACGTCACCGGTTTCGCCGGCGGGGGCACCTTCCCCACCACGCCGGGCGTACACGACGGCAGCCACAACGGCCGCAACGACGTCTACGTGACCAAGTTCAACCCGTCCGGCTCGGCGCTGGCCTATTCGACGTTCATCGGTGGAACGCTCCTCGACACGGGCACCGGCATCGCGGTCGACCGGGAGCACAACGCCTATGTCACCGGGTTCACCGCCTCGGCCGACTTCCCCACGAGCCCCGACGCACCCGACCGCACCCACAACGGTGGCGTCAACGACGCCTTCGTGGCCAAGCTCGACGCGGCCGGCTCGACGCTTGCCTACGCGACGTTCCTGGGCGGGACGGGGAGCGACTCCGGTCTCGGGATCGCGGTTGACGAGAAGGGCAAGGCCGCTCACGTCACGGGGTCCACGGCCTCGGTCGACTTCCCGACCACCGCCGGCGCGTTCGACGTCAGCTACAACGGCAATGGCGACGCGTTCGCGACCAGGTTCGACCGTGCCGGGTCCTCACTCGCCTATTCGACGTTCCTGGGCGGGGCGGCGAGCGACTCCGGTCTCGGGATCGCGGTTGACGAGAAGGGCAAGGCCGCTCACGTCACGGGGTCCACGGCCTCGGCCGACTTCCCGACCACCGCCGACGCGTTCGACGTCAGCTACAACGGCGACGGCGACGCGTTCGCGACCAGGTTCGACCGTGCCGGGTCCTCACTCGGCTACTCGACCTTCCTCGGCGGGACGGCGAGCGATGCCGGCCTCGCGATCGCGGTCGACGACAAGGGCCGCACGGCCTTCCTGACCGGCTCGACGACGTCGAGCGACTACCCCACCAGCACCGGCGCACAGGACCCCAGCTACAACGGGACCGGCGACGGCATCCTGACCGAGCTGGCCCTTCGCCGAGCCGACGGCGTCGGCGGGGATGGGGGGCGCCCGGCCGACGACTGACGCTCGGCATTTCGGCAGCGTGGGTCGCCCTTGACGCGATCCACGCTGCTGGCTGCTTGCAGCGGCGGCACGATCCAGAGCGATTGACCTCGCGCCGCTCGATGGCCGGGAGCCTCTGCGGTGCTCACGGCCGTCGAGATGGGGTCGCAACCGCATAGTGGAACGCCACGCTGCGGCACAGGCTGGGAGCACAGGTCACCCGTCGAAGTGAGGTTCACCGATGCGTTTGTTCAAGCGCGCCCAGCACGGCCACGAAGCCCCCACATGCCCCGGCTGCGGCGAGCGCGTCCCCGCAGGCGCACTCGAATGCTCGATGTGCGGGCGCGATCTCGAGGCGGCGCAGAGCGCCGTGCAGGCGCAGGGCGGGGAGGAGCGAGAGCTCGGGCGTCGGTGGGCGTAGGCGACGGCCCCGTTCGAACTGGGTCAGGCCACCAACGGTCGCGTTACCGTGTTCACGGTCACGCCACGGCCGTCGGCCTGGGCGTTCGGCGATACGACGTCCACGTCGCCGTCGACGGTTCTCGTCACAGGAGGGGCGGGGATGAGCAGAACCGAGCACCCGACGAGCCGTGCGATCGCGGCAGCTCTGCTCCTGGCGCTCTTCGTGTTGCCGAGCGGGAGTACGAGTAGCGACGCGTCCTCAGCGGCCACTGCGGCCAAGATCGCGCGCTGCGCGGGCACGCCCTGCTCGTAAACCTCGGGCAGCATGCCCGCGGCCTGGATCACGATCCGGCTGGCTGCGGCGGTTCCGCGCTCGACCACGCGATTCAGTCTTGGTGCTCGGACGACGGCGACCGTGCCGCAATGACCCGCTGCGAGCTCGGCGGCGATCTCTGCCGCAGCGCGAGGGTCGGACTCGTCGTCGACGGCTAGGAGCATTCGGTCGGTCACAGTGGCGCCTGCCGCGCACGAACGGGCCAGCAGCACAGGGAGCGAGGTGTGGTGGATCAAGTCGATCGCCTCGTCGCTGGCGCCGAGGACGAGCAGGTCGGCGCCGTCGCATCGATCCAGCAGGGCGCTGCTGCCCCTCCCGGGCCGTGGAGTCGCGATGATCTCCTCCGCTCCCTCCGTGGCGAGCGCTGCCGCCTGCTGCCGGGCCGCGTGACCCGCGGGGCTTCTGTCGACGAGGCACACGACCGACGCGAAGGGCGGTAGGGGATCGGTGTGTCCCGAGCGGCGACCGGCGACGCCGTGCGGGCGGAATCTCTCAGGCGCGATCTGCGTCATTTTCGTTCCTTTCTGCGCATGCCTTGACGGACGTAGTCGCGGAAGTCCCGCTCGAACTCCGGCCACCAGGCCGGTTCGTCGTCAGCCGCATCCGGTTCGGCATACGCCGCGAGCGAAACGCCGACGAGACTGATCAAGAAGCCGAGGCAGCTGACGACCGTGACCCATGCTGCGACCTGACCGATCAGGCATATCCACAGCACTGAGCCCGTCAGTGCCAGGCACCCCCAGCGGACTCTGTCGAGCCGCGGCGACTGCGCTTCAAAGGCTGTGGCAACGCCGGCGAGACTCAGCGTGAATCCTCCAAGGCTCAGTAATTCCAGGGTCATCGGGGCCCCGTGTTGTGCGTGGGCGTCGGTCGCCATCGGCTCATGACGGGACCGGGGACGGGAATGTCGTGTCTTCGGGCGGCGCGTCCAGACACATCTCGGGCTCCTGCGCGGCGTCCGAGTAGGTGTCGAGCAGGCGACGCGTCCACGTCCGGCTCGAGGTACAGGCGCCTCGCGGCGCGCGCAACGCGTCTGCGACGGCCCGCAGGTGAAAGCACAGTGCCTGTGCCGGTGGGGGCAGGGAGTCCTCGTCCACTGACGGGTCCTGCTCGGCGCTCCACTCGATGACCCCGTTCGCCATCTGCAGCATGCCGACAGACAGCCGATCGAGTGCCTCCTCGATGTGGGCGAGCGTGGCGCCGAGTGCCGGAACCTGATCCGAGGCTGCCGCGTGCTTCTGAACGTGGCCCGCAGCGCGTTGCAGTTCGTGGGCACTGTCGGCGAGCGCGTGCTCGTCACATGACGTCGGGTGATTGGTTGGCATGCCTCAAGCCTCGCTTGCGAAGCCTGGGGCGACCATGGACTCGCGGCCTCATCTTTGCTCCGGTTGCGCGGCAACAACCATGGGCTCCCGGCAAGACCTAGCTGGCCTCGTCGGGAGCCGTCAGTCGCCGAGCAGCCTCACGATGATCGCCAGGACAGCCGCCGTGACGACGAAGTCGAACGCCATCACCGGTCCGAGCACCCACCAACGGTCGATGATCGCCGTGAGGGTGATGAGCCCGACCATCACGAGCACACCGGCGGTGAAGATGAGCAGCAGGCCGATGCCGCGGTCCGTGGCCGGCCGGCGCTCGCCGATCTGACTCGACGGTCGTGGCGAATCCGCGCGCGTGCCCGGGTCCGTGTCGCGCCGGTCGACGCGTGGCGGGGGTGCGCCCGGTCGGGGATGGAGGCGCGGCCGGGAGGGGACATGGGAGACGCGTGTTCCACGGACACGTCGCGTGACGAGTGGCTGAGGGTCGCGGACTCCTGGCATTGCAGCCTCCTTTTTACACTCTGAGTGTGAAAACTATCACATCGGTATGGAGGCCGACCGCGGCGTTGATGCCTCGGACGGCGGGAGAGCCGGATCAGCGAGTTTCGTGATGGCCGCGCGAGAGCGAGGCGAGCGCGGAGTCACGGTTCACGAAACGCCGTCGCCAGGTTCGCCGGCCAGGCCCCCACGTAGCTCGATGAGGCAGCCGGCCGTGTCAGGGTCGCGCGGGACGAACCCGGCGAGCTCCGTCTCGGGCGCGATGGCGTCAAGAAGGCCACGGGTGATGCCGCGGTGCAGCGTGCATACGACGGCCTGGTTCTCGTGCACAGCTTCTCGATAGGGGCAGTTGCACAAGCGGTACGTCAGCGCTCCGCTCGACTCGACCTCGCGGCGAGGCTGAAATCCGAGCGCGACCAGTTGTGCGTGCATGCTGGTCTCCGCCGGGCCCGCCTCATCCGTGGTCTTCGGCCCGAGGTCGCGTCCGATCTGTCGTCCCTCCTCCTCAACCGTGCGCAGTGTGCGCTGGCTTGGGGAGATGACCCGTGCCAGCCACCGGCCGAGGTTGGCGTAGCCCGTCGGGGGCTCGCCGGCTGGTCGCGCGTCGGGCGCGATCAGCCACATGTCGCGTGGGCGTCCTGGTGCCCGAGGGCTGCGTTCGCGCACCACCAATCCCGCGTCCCGCAGGCGTGCGAGATGCACGCGCACGCCATTGGGGTGCAGCGCGAGACGTTCGGCGAGCTCATCGGTACCTGCCGGCCTGCGCAGATCGCGCAGCATCATGAACAGGCTCGCGCGGGTGGGCTGCGCGAGCACGTCGTCGGCTCGCGACGGTAGGTCCATCGAGCGAGAGTTTACACAGTCGTCCTTGGAAAATGGGATCGCGCCCCGTAGTTTTCACAGTGCGCACGTGATTCCCGACGAGTCGCGGAGGCGGCCCGGGCGCGCTCTCGCCGGAGCCGGGGTAGCCGGCCATGAAGCAGTCCTGACCCTTCGGGCTGTCAGGGGAGACCACGGTGCACTACGAGAACCGGCACGTGGCTCGCCTGGAGGACGCGGTGACTCACGCTCCCGAGCAGCAGCGAGCGCAGCTCTCCGCGCCCGCGCGATCCCATCACGACGAGGTCGTGATCCCCGGCGTTGGCCTCACCGGCGATCTCCCGGCCGGGTGCGCCTTGCCTGAGGATCTTCGTGACCGGGAGGTCGCCGGGTATGCGGCTCACGGCCCGATCGAGCATCAACTGATACTCGCGTTCGAATTGCTTGCTCATGCGATCGACGTCGATCGGCACGTCGTAACCGCTCATGGCCCAGACGGAGGGCTCGGGCGCGACGGAGATCACCGTCAGCGTTCCCCTGTTCGTCTGGGCCATCTCGATGGCTTCGGTCAACGCCTGCTGCGCGTGCGGTGAGCCATCGAAGGCCACCAGGAGCCGGCGGAACATGTGCGGTCCTTTCCTAGGCCGCGGCGCGCAGCGCCGCGGCTACAGAAGCCAAGGCCGGCGCCACGGCCGTGGCGGACGCGCGATCGCCCGCGTCGCGCTCGAACCGCTGTGCGGCCGACAGGAGTACGTGCGCTTCCCGAAGCAGCCGGTTGCCAGAATCGTCCATGCCATGCAGCCTGCGCCCAACGGCGCTTCATAGCCATGGGTTCGAGACTGCAGAACTGGGCGACGCAGCTCCCTTGCGGGCCCGCCCGAGTGCCGCGTCGAGGCAGGGATGCGCCGCGTCTGAGGCTCATGACCCCCATTGGATGCAGCCTCGGTTCCATGGCGCACGGCCGTGCAGCACGCGAGCCTGGTTCCCATGCCGGGATGTCAACTCCGGCCCAGGCACCGCCGCTCACGTAGGCGGCACGACAAGACGAGGAGCTCTCCATGGCTGCCACCGCAGGTCAAGGACGGACGCCCAGGTACGGCGCCAGGTCCACCACCGGAGCGGACACCGGCGTCAACCGCTGGGGCGACGCGAGGTA
>DASUQB010000219.1:0-2745 GCA_036280835.1 Microbacterium sp.
TGTCTCGCATGGCGCCGGCGATCACGAGGATCACGTCAATCAGCCACCACACGCCGAATCCGCCGAGGGTGAGGAGCTTCAGGATGCCGGTGCCGACCTTGCCGAGGTAGAAGCGGTCGATGCCGAGCTCGCCGAGGAAGATGGAGAGCAGCAGCGTCGCGAGCCACGACTTGGGGCTCACCTGTTCCGCGGCGCGGGGAGCGCCGGCGTAGGGAGCGGCGGCGGAGGGCTGCGAGACGACGGGCTGGTAGGCGGGTGGGTGCTGCGACATGGCGTTCCTGTCATCGAGTCGGGTGTCCTGCGAGCCTAAGTAAGCTCTTCCCGCCGCGCACGGGGGCTGACCCCCCGGAATCAGGCCCCGGTTCGCTTCATCTCCTCGTAGGCACCGAGCGCGGCCTTCCGCGATTCGCCGAGGTCGACGATCGGCTCCGGCCCGTCACCGGTGAGGTGCTCGGGCGCCCATCGTCCGACGTAGGCGCCGTCGGGATCGAACTTCTTCGCCTGCAGTTCGGGGTTGAACACGCGGAAGTACGGCGCGGCATCCGCCCCCGAGCCGGCCACCCACTGCCAGTTGAACGGATTGCTCGCCCCATCGGCATCCACGAGCGTGTCCCAGAACCACTGCTCGCCGAGCCGCCAGTCGATCAGCAGGTTCTTCGTGAGGAACGACGCGGTGATCATGCGCACCCGGTTGTGCATCGTGCCGGTGACCCACAGCTCCCGCATCCCGGCATCCACGACCGCAATGCCGGTGCGTCCCCGCTGCCACGCGCGCAGCTTGGCCTCGTCGAGCGGGCGCCAGGGGAAGGCGTCGAACTGCGACCGCCAGTTGCGGGTCGCGAGATCGGGGAAGTGGTAGAGCACGTGCGCCGCGAATTCGCGCCATCCGAGCTCCGTGAGGAAGCGCGCGACGCTCTCGCCGTCCGCGCCGGAGGCCGAGACCGCGTGCCACGCCTGGTACGGGCTGACCTCGCCCCAGCGCAGGTGCGGCGAGAGCCGCGACGTCACGCGGTCGCCCAGGGTGTTGCGGCCGCCCGCATAGTCGTCGATGTCGTCGCGCAGGAACGCCTCGAGCTGCTCGCGGCCGCCGCGCTCGCCGGGGGTCCAGAGCTCGCGCAGGCCTCCTGCCCAGTCCGGCGTCGCGGGCCGGAGGTTCCAGGCGTCCAGGGCATCGCCCGCGTCGGCGTCCGCGCCCGCCAGCTCCGGCGCGGGCAGCGGATGCCGCGGCTCGGGAAGCGCGCGGCACGCGTTCCAGAACGGCGTGAACACCGAGAACGGAGTGCCGGCGCCGGTCTGCACCGTCCACGGCTCGAACAGCAGCGAGGCGGCGAACGACGCGACCTCGAGCCCGCTGTCGCGCAGGCCGGCCTTGACGGTGGTGTCGACGTCGCGCTCCGCGCCGCCGTATCGCCGGTTCCAGAACACGGCCTCCGCGCCCACCGCGGCGGCGACCTCGGGCACGACCGCGGCCGCGGCGCCGCGGCGCAGCACCAGGGGCACCCCGTGCTCGGCGAGATCGCGCCCGAGGGCCTCGAGGGATCCGTGCAGCCACCACCGCGATGCCCCGCCGAGGGGCCGGATGCCGGGGGAGGCCTCGTCGAGCACGTACAGCACGACCACGGGCCCTCGCTCGGCGGCGGTGGTCAGGGCGGGGTTGTCGGCGATGCGCAGGTCATCGCGCAGCCAGACGAGGCTCGGAGCGCTCATCCTTCGATCCTGCCATCGGCCGTGGCCGCCGGGCCCGATGGGCAGTGTGAACCTTCCCGCGCTCGGCGGCGGCGAGAACATTCCGTTTCGGTCACGGGGTGCCGGGAAGTCGCTGTCGCTCCTCGTGGGCACGGCGCACTCGCCGCTAGATTGACCGCATGACCGCCACGCGCAGATTCCTCGCCCTCTCTGCCGGCATCGCCCTCGCCGCAGCCCTCGCCGGCTGCGCGTCGGGCGCGAGCACCGCCGGTTCCACATCCTCCTCGCCCTCCTCGTCGCCGAGCGCCTCGGCCGAAGAGCTCGAATTCACGGCCGCCTGGCTCAACGGCGGCACCACCATCGGCCTCGTCACCAACGGCAGCTCGACGTGCGTGCCGACGGCCGAGAGCGTCGAGCTGCTCGACGACGGAGCGCTCGCGATCGAGCTGTCCGACGGTGAGGCCGACAAGCCGTGCACGATGGATCTGGTGCCGCGCGTCACGCTCGTCGAGGTGCCGGCCGACGTCGACCCGTCCCAGGATCTCGAGCTCCAGGTGTCGTACGGGGAGGCCTCCGGCGACGAGGACATCGAAGGCGTCACGGCCGGCGAGGCTCCGGACGAGTACGGCCCCAGCGCCGGCTGGACCGGCGAGGACGACATGTTCGTCATCCTGACCTGGGGCAGCTCGACGTGCGTTCCCCTGGTCGAGACGGCCGAGCCGACCGGCCCGACCCAGGTCACCGTCACCTTCGCCACCCCGCCGGCCGACCAGGCCTGCACGATGGACATGGTGCCCCGGGGCACCCTCGCGAAGGTGACCGGCCTCGAGGGCGAGGCCGACATCGACCTCGTGCTCACCGGTGCCGAGTTCTCGGGCGCCAGCGTCCGCATCCTCGGCGAGAACTAGCCCCGCCCTCGCCGCCGCGGCCGCCGCGCCCGCCGCAGCCGCCGGCCCCGCCGCAGCCGCACGAACTTCGGAGAATGTCGCGAGCTTCGGACGATTTCACGGGAATCCTCCGAACGCATCGACATTCTCCGAAGTTCGTCGCGCGCCGGGA
>DASUQB010000220.1:0-8321 GCA_036280835.1 Microbacterium sp.
GCGGCCCCGACCCTGACGTTTGGATCCACCTGTGCTCCGCCTCTCCAGATTCGCCGCTGCCGCTCGGATCGCCCTCGCCGTGCTTGCCGTTGCGACGCTCGGTGCGACGATGGCCACGCCCGCCGTGGCGGACGAGGTCGACGAGCCGCCCGCCATCCGCTGGTCGGTGACGCCGGCGGATGAGACGGGGCCGGACGGCCGCACCGCGGTCGAGAACGAGCTCGATCCCAGCGAGACCGTCGACGACCACTTCGCCGTGCGGAACGTCAGCGATGCCGAGGTCACCTTCCAGCTCACCGCAGCGGATGGCTTCTACACGCGCACCGGGCGTTTCGACATCCTGCCGGCTGATCAGGAATCGGTCGATGCCGGCACGTGGATCTCGCTGCCCGAGACCGTCACCGTGCCGGCCGGCGCGATGGTCGTGGTTCCCTTCTCGATCACGGTGCCCGAGCTCGCGGAGCCCGGCGACCACGCGGCGGGCATCACGGCATCCGTTCTCTCCGTCCAGTCCAGCGAGGACGGAACCTCCGTCGGCGTCGAGAGCCGGGTCGGCTTCCGCGTGACCACCCGCGTGACCGGCGAGCTCGCGCCCAAGGCGGAGGTGCAGGCGCTCACCGGCGACTACACGCTGTCGTGGAATCCGTTCCGCCCGGGCGAGATGACCGTCACCTTCGACGTGGCGAACCAGGGCAACGCCATCCTGCTCGCCGAGGGGTCCGTCAACGCGGGCGGCCAGACCGTCACCTTCCCCGCCGTGGGCGAGAACCCTCAGGAGCTTCTGCCCGGTGACACACGCACGATCACCGCGACGGTCGAAGACGTCTGGCCTCTCTTCCTCGTCACGACGGGCGTGACGCTCACCCCCACGGTGCAGACGATGGACGGCGCGACCACGGCGATGACTCCCGTCACGGCCGAGGTGGTGGTCTGGGCCGTGCCGTGGCCGCAGCTGATCGTGCTGCTGGGCATCGCGCTGGTGATCCTCTCCATCGCGTGGGGCCGCATCCGCTCGCGCCGCAAGGTCGCGGCGCTGGTCGCCGAGGCCAAGGAGCAGGGGCGCCGGGAGGCGGCCTCGGTCGAAGACGGCTCGACAGTGCCCGTCCGCGAAGACGTGGCGGAACGATGATGCGACGCGCTCTCATCGCAGGCATCATCGGCGCCGTCTTGGCGATGGGCCCTCTGGCCGGCCCGGGTCAGGCGGACGAGGACGACCGCGGTCAGGAGGAGGTCTCCGTCACGGTCGAGATCACCCCCGTCCCTCGCGCGACGGACGGGCCGGGGTGCGGATCCGGTCAGCCCCCGAAGCCGGACAAGCCCGACAAACCGGACAAGCCCGACAAGCCCGACAAGCCCGACAAGCCGGGCAAAGCCGACAAGCCCGACAAGCCCGGCAAATCCGACAAGCCCGACGACTCAGGCAAGCCCGACAAGCCGGGCACGTCGCCCAAGCCCACCCCACCGGGGTGCGAGCATCGGCCGCAGCCCTCTGCGGTCGGATGGATGCTGAAGGCCGCGCCCGCTGCGCGGGTGCCGGGATCCCGGGGCTGAAGCCCTACCATAGGCGTTACCGGTCACACGGTCGGGGGTCACCCCGCCGCCCGGCACACGCTCGCGTCGCTTCCTTTCGGACCCCGAGCCGATCCGACCGCCGCGAAGAGTAAGAGAGTGCAGATGGCTGAACACGTGACGCGAGGCTGGCAGAGGCCCAGCATCTACGACGTCGCCAAGCTCGCCGGCGTCTCCCACATGACGGTGTCGCGGGTGCTCAACGACCACCCCAACATCCGCGAGTCGACGCGGCAGCGGGTGCTCGACGCCATCGACCAGACGAACTACACGCGCAGCTCGATCGCGCGCGCCCTGGCGACAAGGCGGGCGATGCGGATCGGCGTCGTCGTCGACAACCCGCTGCAGTACGGCCCCAACAGCACGATCCGCGCCCTCGAGAGCGCCGCGCGCGATGCCGGCTACGCCATCAGCGCGTTCTCCGCGAGCGACGACGAAGATCTGCGGATCGACGCGGGCGTGGACGAGCTCGTCGCGCAGGGCGTCGACGCGCTGTGCGTCATCGCCCCCCGGCTGTCGTCGCTCGACCTGCTGCGGCAGCGCGAGACCGGCGTTCCCGCGCTCGTCATCGTCTCCGAGCCCGACCCCGACATGCACACCGCGGCCGTGGATCAGAAGGCCGGCGCCAGGCTGGCGATGAACCACCTCATCGAGCTCGGTCACCGCTCGATCGCCCACCTCGCGGGTCCGTTGGACTGGTACGACGCCCGAGCGCGGGAGGTGGCGTGGCGCGAGACATCGGCTGCGGCAGGGCTTCCGGCTACGGAGGCCGTCATCGGCGACTGGTCGTCGGACTCCGGCTACGAATTCGGGAAGACCCACGACTTCGGCGATGCGACCGCGATCTTCGTCGCCAACGATCAGATGGCGCTGGGCCTCATCCACGGCCTCACGTCTCGCGGCATCCGCGTTCCCCAGGACATCAGTGTCGTGGGCTTCGACGACCTGCCCGATTCCCGGCACTTCCTGCCGCCGCTCACGACCGTCCGGCAGGACTTCGCCGCGCTCGGCGTGCTGGCCCTGCAGCTGCTGATCTCCGCGATCGAGGGCACGCCGACGCCCGCCAGCCAGATGATCGAGCCTCGCCTGATCGTCCGCGAGTCGACGGCACCGCCCCGCGCCTGACCGCCCGCGATCTCGCCACCGGGCTGGAGGTGCTCGCCGACCCGGAGCGCCTCGCCGCGCTCGGTGCCGAGCGGGCAACGGGACCGGCCACCTCCGCACCTGACGGTGAGCGAAGCCGGGGAGTCGGCGCCCCGGGCACGCCCTAGCGCCCCTGGCGCTTCTTGTAGGGCTTCGGCTGACCCTTCACGACGGGCGCGCGGCCCTTGCCCTTCGACGCCTTGGCCTTGCCGCCCGCAGGAGCGGCGGGCTTGCGGCCGGGATCAGGCGCGGCGGCGAGTCGTTCCTTCGCCTCCGCGAGCAGCAGGATGCCTGCCTTCGTCAGCCGGGGTGGCGTCTGATCACGGGCGAAGAGGGGGTGACCGATCTCTTCCTCGAGCTTCTCGATCGACGAGTACAGGGCCGGGAGCGGGATGCCGAGGGCGGCGGCCGCCCGCGGGAAGTGCAGCTCTTGGGCCACCGCGACGAACCTCGTCAGCTGTGTGGTGTTCACGGGAGCCCTCTCGTCGTATCCGCGGGAGCCGCAGTCGGCCGGATGATCCGCGCCGCCCCGACGCCGTCGATCAAGGCCTGATCGAGTCCGACGGTCTGGTCGGCCTTCCGCCCAGGATAGGCGCAGACAACCATCCCGTCCGCCGTTCTCCTCCCGCCCCCGATCGGGGTGGCCGGCGCCGTCGACGATCCGCCCGCCGTGCAGCACGGAACTAGGGTGGGCTCGTGAAGCGAATGTGGCCGTTCCTTGTCCCCGGTGTGCTCCTCGTCCTCGTCGGGCTTGTGTGGACGCTCCAGGGTCTCGACGTGCTGCGGGGCTCGGCGATGAGCGGGTCCTCTCTCTGGGCGACCATCGGCCCGATCGTCCTCATCGCCGGCGTCGTGCTCATCGGGGTCGCGATCGCCCGACGGCGCCGGCGCGAGTAGCGGTTCCCGGGGGATCGGCGCGACGAGGGCCTCTCCGGCGTCCCAGCCACGTGCCGCTCGAGCGCGGCTGCTTCGCGCGAGGGAGGATGGTGGCGTGCAGATATCCCGGACGGCCCCACCCTTGGCAGGGCCTGTCGCAGCCGCGCAGGAGTGGCGGAACGTGACGTTCGTGCACTGGAAGGTGCCGGCGGCGGCGGTGGCACCGCTCCTGCCGCGCGGCGTGGTTCCGGACGTCTTCGACGGATCGTCCTGGGTGGGACTGATCGCGTTCGAGCTCGGTGACGCGCGCGTCGGGCCCTTTCCGCCGTCGCCGGTCGGGGGTCGATTCACCGAGGTGAACGTCCGCCTCTACGGCGTGGATGGGATGGGGCGGCGGGGAGTGGTGTTCCGCTCGCTCGAAGCCTCGAGCCTGCCGGCGGTGCTGGCGGCCAGGGCGCTCTTCTCCCTTCCGTACATGTGGGCGCGAACCGCGCAGAGGCGCCGGGAGGACGGCTGGGAGTATGCATCCCGTCGGATCGCTGCCGGCCCTGCGCGCGTCGGACCGGGGTTCCAGCTGCGCGTCTCCGTCGAGAGGGCGGTCACCGAAGACCCCCTCTCGCAGTTCTTGACCTCCCGATGGGGTCTTTTCCAGAGCCGGCTCGGACGAACCCAGTGGCTGCCGAACGAGCACGAGCCGTGGGTTCTTCGCGCCTCCCGGGTGGAACTCCTTCGCGACGACCTCTGCGCCGCGGCCGGGCTGCCCGGCGTGACGGACCGGCCGCCGGACTCGGTGCTGTACAGCGAAGGCGTGACGTCGAGGTTCGGACGCGGGCAGTGGCTCGACCTCACGGGACGGAGGCGGACCGCCGACCAGGGCTGACCGTTGACGAACGCCCGGGCGGGCTCGAGAACGGAGTCGGCGCCCGCACGTCGGCGGCGACGGCGGCCACGGTGGTCCCCGGGGGCTGTTCGCGGTAACGGAATCGTAACGGATCGCTGGCTTTCGCTTGCGAAACGGATTGTTAGCGCGCACAATAGGTACCGCACACACCCGGAGTGTTCCCCGATCGGGGTCACCGGCCTTCTCTTCGACCTCCGAGTCGAAGAGTCTCAAGGAGGAGAAAAAGAATGGCAAGATCACAGCGGCTCATCAGCCTCGTCGGACTCGTCGGAGCCGGAGCCCTTGCTCTGAGCCTCGCGGGATGTGCCGGCGGCAGCGGTGACAGCGGCGACAGCGCCGGTGGCGGTGGCGGCGGGGACGACCTCACCACCGTCGGCTTCGTGGCGGTCGGCCCCGAGGGCGGCTGGCGCGATGCCAACGAGCAGGCGATCAAGGACGCGTTCACCGAGGACGCCGGCTTCGACCTGAAGTACGCCCCGGCGGCGAGCCCGACCGACCAGAAGTCGCAGCTCGACGCGTTCTCGACGTTCGTGAACGACGAGGTCGACGTGATCCTCCTCACCGCGACCGAGGCTTCCGGCTGGGAGGACTCGCTCGAGCTGGCCCAGGAGGCCGAGATCCCCGTCATCCTGCTCGACCGTGGTGTCGACGCCAGCGAGGACCTCTACGTCACCCGCATCGCGCCCGACAACGTGAACGTCGCCGGGACCGTGGGCGAGTGGGCCGTCGAGACCTTCCCGGAGGGCGCGAACTACTTCACGCTCGAGGGCGTTCCCGGCCTCTCGGTCGTCAACGAGCGCAACGAGGGCTTCGACGCGGCGATCGAGGGCAAGGACGGTTGGAACAAGATCGGCGCGCAGACCGCCAACTGGACCGCTGACGAGGGCAAGTCGGTCATCGAGACCGTGCTGAAGGAGAACCCCGACCTTCAGTTCATCTTCGCCCAGAACGACGAGATGGGCATCGGCGCGGCTGCTGCCGTGACGGCCGCCGGCCTCACCCCCGGCACCGACGTCAAGATCGCCACGATCGACGGCACCACGCCGGCCCTCGAGGCGCTCGCCGCGAACGAGCTGAGCTTCGTCGCTCAGTACAACCCGTTCTTCGGCGACCTCGCCGTCCAGGCGGTCAACGATGCGCTCGCCGGCGACGACGTCGAGAAGACGATCATCGTCGAGGGCGAGACCTTCAACTCGCCCGAGGCCGCCCAGGCCGCAATCGAAGAGGGCAAGGGCTTCTGAGCCGGCCCAGCCTCGACTAGGCGAGAACTGATGCGAGCGGGGGTTGCCGTTCTGGCGGCCCCCGCTCGTGCTCGTCTCCATCCAGTACGAGTTCCCGGTACCAAAGAGGAATGAAGAAGCCATGATCGAACCGATCGCGATCGTCGAGGTCCGCAACGCGTCCATCACCTTCCCAGGAGTGAAGGCACTCGACGACGTCAGCTTCCGGCTGCTTCCCGGCGAAGTCCACACCCTCATGGGCGAGAACGGCGCCGGAAAGTCCACCCTCATCAAGGCGCTCACCGGCGTCTACCAGATCGACTCCGGCGAGATCGTCGTCGCCGGCAAGGTGCGGCACTTCAACGGCACCGCCTCCGCACAGGAGGCCGGAATCTCGACCGTGTATCAAGAAGTGAATCTCTGCACCAACCTCACCATCGGTGAGAACGTCATGCTCGGACACGAGGTGCACGACTGGACCGGCATCAACTGGCGCAAGACCTACGCCCGCGCCAGCGAGGCGCTCGCCCGGATGGGCCTCGGCGACCTCGACCCCCGTGCGCCGCTGTCGTCGATCTCGATCGCGATCCAGCAGCTCGTCGCCATCAGCCGCGCCATGGTCACCGACTCCAAGGTGCTCATCCTCGACGAGCCCACCTCGAGCCTCGACGCGAACGAGGTCGAGGTGCTCTTCGGCGTGATCCGCCGGCTCCGCGACCAGGGTGTCGCCATCCTCTTCGTCTCGCACTTCCTCGACCAGGTGTACGCGATCAGCGACCGCATCACGGTCCTCCGCAACGGCAAGTTCGTCGGCGAATACCTCAAGCGCGATCTCGATCGCACGCAGCTCATCTCGAAGATGATCGGCAAGGACTTCGAGGCGCTCCGCGCCCTCGGCTCCAACCGGCAGACCCAGCAGCGCGACCGCACCGTCACGCCGCTCTTCGCTGCCGAGAACCTCGGCCGCAAGGGCGCGATCGAGCCCACGGATCTCGAGATCCACGCCGGTGAGGTCGTCGGATTCGCCGGGCTCCTCGGAGCCGGTCGCACCGAGCTCGCCAGGCTCATCGCCGGCGCCGACAAGGCCGATTCCGGCAGCACCCGGATGCACGGCAAGAAGGTCTCCCTCAACTCCCCGGTCGCGGGCCTCGCGCAGGGCATCGCCTATTCGACGGAGAGCCGTCGCGACGACGGCATCGTCGGCGATCTGAGCGTCCGCGAGAACATCATGCTCGCCGTCCAGGCCCGCCGGGGCTGGCTCCGCCGGGTCCCCGCTCGCGAGGTCGACCAGCTGGTCAAGACCTACATGGATCGCTTCAGCGTGCGGCCGAACGACCCCGACCGTCCCATCCGCCTGCTCTCGGGCGGCAATCAGCAGAAGGTGCTGCTCGGCCGGTGGCTGGCCACGAACCCCGATCTGCTCCTTCTCGACGAGCCGACGCGAGGCATCGACGTCGGGGCCAAGGCCGATATCCAGGAGACCGTGGCCGAGCTCGCCGAGGGCGGCATGAGCGTCGTCTTCATCTCCTCCGAACTGGAAGAGGTGGTCCGGCTCTCCGAGCGGATCGTCATCCTCAAGGACCATCAGAAGGTGGGCGAGGTCATCAACGGACCCGAAGTCACCGCCGAGAGCATCGTGTCGGTCATCGCCACCGAGTCCGGCGACGAAGCGGAGAAGACCGCCGAGGCCCTCGCCGAAGAGGTCGCCGCGGGAGAGACCGCCGCAGGCAATGAAGGGAGCGCGTCATGAGCCGCGTCAAGACCGCACTGCGCACGCCGTGGTTCTGGGCCATCGTCGGCATCGCGGTGCTGCTGCTGATCAACACGATCAAGAACCCGGCGTATCTCGCGATCAGCGTCAACCCGACGACGGGGATGCTCACGGGCAACGTGCTCGACATCCTGCGCGTCTCGGCGCCGATCATCATGATCGCGCTCGGCATGACCTTCGTCATCGCCACGGGCGGCATCGACCTCTCGGTCGGGTCGATGATGGCCGTGGGAGGCGCCGTCGCGATGCAGACCCTGTCGGGCCTGGACGGGTCGGAGCCGGTCGGCGCGATGCTGACGGCGATCGGGCTGGCGCTGGCGCTCACCATCGTCCTCGGCGCCATCAACGGCTTCCTGGTCGCCGTCGTCGGGCTGCAGCCCTTCATCACGACGCTCATCATGATGCTCGCGGCGCGCGGCATCGCGCGAGTGATCACGAGCGGGCAGAACACCGACGCCACGAACGAGCCGTTCCGCCTCCTCGCGAACGGACAGATCCTCGGCATCCCGACGAGCTTCGTGCTCGCCATCGCGATCGTGGTGCTCATCGCCCTGGCGATGCGCCGCACGGCGCTCGGACTCATGATCGAGTCGATCGGCATCAACCCGCACGCGAGCCGGCTCGCCGGCATCCGCCCTCGTCCCATCCTGATCGGCGTCTACATCCTCTCCGCCGCGCTCGCCTCGGTCGGCGGTCTGTTCAGCGTCTCGGAGGTGATGACCGTGAGCGTGGGCGGCACGGGCAACCTGATGGAGCTCGACGCGATCCTCGCCGTGGTCATCGGCGGCACGTCGCTCGCCGGCGGAAAGTTCTCGATCGTCGGCTCGACGGTCGGCGCGCT
>DASUQB010000221.1:0-7201 GCA_036280835.1 Microbacterium sp.
AGACGTTCGCGCTGGACGCGCGAAACTTCGCGGGCGCCTTCGACGGCTATACGACCACGGTCGATGAGGTGGAGACGGTGGGAGACTCGATCGCGGTGTCCACCACCGAGACGTACACGAGCCTGTTCGACGCCGAGGGAAATCAAACCGATCAGCCCATGGAGTACGCGGACAACTACGAGTACATCCTCGTGCGTGCGGGCGACAGCTGGGTCATCAACGACGTCTTCATGGAGTGAGGTGCCGCGGTCGGGCTGCGTCGATCAGTTGACGCCCGGAATGATCAGCCAGCGGTTGACGAGCACGATCCAGAACGCGATCACGAGCAGTGCGGCGATGGTGATGCCGATCGCGTGCTTGGCGCGCAGGATCAGGCCGATCACGAGCACCACGATCGTCGCGACGCCGAGCACGACCGAGCCGAAAGGGATGCCCGGCACGAAGTGCGAGAGCAGGAAGAGCGCGGCGGTCACCGTCTCGATGATCCCGAACAGCGTGCCGCCCTTACCGCGGAGGCGGAGGACGCCGTCGATGAGAGCCAGTACGCCGCCCGCGAGGGCGATGATCAGGAGCCAGGAGAGAGTGATCACGGTGGGGGCCTTCCGGGTGGGGACGCGCCGACGGGGTCGCCGGAGCGGGGCGCCCGGGCGCGGGTTCGGGGGCGCGCCCGGATGCGCGGTGCGGGCGCAAGCCTAACGGCGACGGGGGCGCCGGATGCGGCATCCGGCGCCCCCGTCGTGTCGCGGCGGTCTCAGCCGGACGTGCACGCCCTGCCGTTGAGGAAGAACAGCCACGGCTCGTTCGCCGCGCCCGTTCCCGTCACGACGACCGCCGTCTTCTTTCCGGGGGAGAGTCTCGGCAGGAGCTTCGTGCCGGTGACGGTGACATCCGCGCCGACCTGGGTGAACGAGCCGCCCACCACCTTGCTCACCTTCTGGTCGCCCTCGAAGGTGAAGGAGAGCGTCCACGGGTGCACCGTCTCGGTGCCCCTGTTCTGGACGACGAGCGCCGCCAGGAACCCCTTGCCGACCTTGGTGCCGGTCACCTTGACATCGCACGTGAGCGGCGCCAGCGGCGGGTCCGCGAGGGCGATGAGCTCGCGCGCCTGCTCGGGGAACCACTGGCCGGCGGCCGGGTCCTCGATGCCGCGCGCGGGGTCGAGCGGACCGCCGGTGCCGCGGTAGCACTTGCCGTCGGACTCGCCGGGGACCTTGATCCAGAGGTGCGCGTCCACCAGCGGGTTGTCGACGGTCGTGGTCGGCGTGACGCCGGCTCCGCGACCCGGGGGGTTGCACCAGTCCTCGTGCACCGGGTAGGTGCCGGCGGGGTACTGCCATGGACCGAGGCCGTTGCGGCTCGTGTCGATCACGAAGTGCGTCGAGGGCTCCACGGCGCCGAGGATCAGCTCATAGCGGGAGGTGACGCCCGACGTGTTGAGGGCCGGGTCGGTCGCGTCGGCGCTCCACTCCCCGTACTGCGACATGGCGACGCCCTGCCAGCCGGTGGCCGGGCCGCCGTTCCAGTACTGGTTGCCGCACTCGCCGTAGCCGGCCGGGTTGATCTCCGTGACGTAGGCGATGCAGGAGGAGACCCAGGTGCCGAAGTACGTCGAGTTCGCGGTGAACTGGTAGTTCGAGGCGTTGAGGAAGAACCCGTCGGCGTCCTGCACGCCTCCCTTGAGCAGTCGGTCCGAGATCTCGCCGACGTTGAGCCAGCTCGCGCCGGTGCCGTCGAGGTAGACGGACGTATCGGCCAGCGCGCCGAGCGTGTCGACCGCGTAGTTGAGCTGCACGAAGCGGTCATCCGCGGCCGTGGCGGGATCGAGTTCCGCGGGTTGGCACCACTCGAGGTTGTTGTCGAGGGTCGTGTACCAGGGGATGATCCCCAGCCCGTCCGGCTCGAGGATAACCGTGGCCGCCCGGTCGCCGATGCCGGCGGCGAAGCCGTCGATCCACGCGGCATATGCGGCGGTGTCGGCGGCGCCGCCCGCGGAGTACTGCGCGCAGTCGCGGAACGGCAGGTTGTAGGCGACGAGCACGGGCATCTGGCCCGCGGCATCCGCTGCGCTGACCACATCGTCGACGGCCGCCTGCACTTCGGCGGGCGTTCCCGTGGTGAACCAGTTCGCGGAGGGGATGCTGCCGAGCAGCTGGGCGTCGTCCCGGGCCTGGCCGCTCAGCGACTGGGCCGCCTCGAGGGTCGTGCTGTAGGGGTTGAGGTAGAGATCCGAGCCGGCGAGGCCGCCCGGTTCGGCCGCCGAGGCGGGGGCGAGGGCGGTGAGGGATGCCGCGACCACGCCGGCGGCGGCGAGCGCCGTCCAGCGGGCGCGGAGGCGGAACGGATGTGTCATGTCTCTCCAGGGGTCGTCGTCGACCATCGCGCGCAGCGGTGCGCGGGTGGATCCTGCATCGACCGGCCGTGGGAGCGCTCCCACGAGCTCGTTCATGGCCAGGATGCCGTGAGAGCGCTCCCAAAGTCAAGGGTGACGCGCGGACACGTCCGCAGTCATGCGGAGCGGCTCTCAGTCGCGAACGGGGAACCGCCGGTCGAGCCAGGCGAGCAGATCTCCGCGCACGTCCTTCTGCTGCACCTCGTTGAAGATCTCGTGACGGGCGTTCGGGTAGATCAGGGTCGTCACGTCGGTCAGCTTCGAGCGCTCCTGGTACGCCGCGGCCAGGCGGTGCGCCGATACCGGCCCGCCGACGGGGTCGTCGCGTCCGACCATGATGAGCACCGGCACATCTCGGCCGAGGTTCTTCTTCGGCTTGCCGATGATGCGGAGGGTGTCGATCGGTCCGAACAGCTTGGCGAGCGGGGTGACCGTGGTGAGCGGGTCGTCGAGGAAGGCCTGGCCCACAGCCGCGTCGGAGCACAGCCACTCCACCCCGGTCGCCGATTCCGCCCGCCACTTCGCATTCAGCGGCCGGGCGTTGAGCGAGCCCGGCCACCGCAGCGCGGTGCCGCTCAGGATGACGCCGTCATAGGCGTCCGGATGCTGATTGAGCAGCATCTGCGACATGAAGGAGCCCCACGAGTGACCGAGCAGCACGAGCGGGAGCCGAGGGTTCTCTGCCCGGATGAGCTGGGTGAACTGCCAGAGCGCCGCGACCGCCGCGCGCAGACCGCCGGGACCGAGCATCCCGAGCTTGGTGGCATCGTCCCCGTGCTGCTTCATGCCCGTGCGGCCATGCCCGCGGTGGTCATCGGCGTACACGGTCCAGCCCTCGGCGACGATGGCATCGATGATTGCCGTGTAGCGGCCGGCGTGCTCGCCCACCCCGTGCACGAGCTGCACGACTCCCCGGGGCGGCGTGGGGGGCGTGTGGACGTCGTAGACGATGGCGATGCCGTGTGCATCGATGAACTCAGGCATGACGCCGAGCCTAGTGCCGTGCGTTCGGCGTTCTCGCAGGGCCTGCCCCGATTTACTTAGCAAGGCTAATGAGCTATGCTAAGTAAATCTTATGAGTGCCTCCGTTCTCCCCGCCGCCCATCCGTCCGACCCGACGAGCGCGTCCGAGGCGCCGTCGACGCTGCACGAAGAGGCCTCGGACCTCCGCATGGCCACGTTCCGGCTGGCCCGTCGCCTCCGAGCGCAGCGGGCCGTCGACACCATGAGCGACGGCCAGTTCGCCGTTCTCGCCGCCTTGCATATGCACGGCAGCCACACCCTCGGAGAGCTGGCCGACCGCGAACGGGTGAGCGCGCCCTCGATGAACCGCACGGTCAACTGCCTGGAGGAGTCCGGGTACCTGACCCGCACCGCCGATGACGCCGACCGCCGCAAGGTCAACATCGGGCTGACGGATGCCGGCGCCAGCGTCGTGACCGAAACCGTCCGCCGCCGCGACGCCTGGCTCGAAGTGGCGCTGGCCGAACTGAGCCCGAAGCAGCGCGCGACGCTCGCCGCGGCATCCGTCCTCATGCGAGAGCTGGCTGCCCGATGAGCGCCATGTTCCGGTCGTTCTCGATCTTCAACTACCGCGTCTGGTTCATCGGAGCGCTCGTCTCCAACATCGGCGCCTGGATGCAGGCCACCGCCCAGAACTGGGTGGTGCTGACCGAGCTCACGAACAACGACGCCGCCGCGATGGGCGTCACGATGGCCCTGCAGTTCGGACCGCCGCTGCTGCTCGTCGGCGTGACCGGCTGGGTCGCGGACCGCTTCGACCGCCGCAAGCTGCTCATGGTCACCCAGGGCCTGCTGATGGCGCTCGGAGCGGCGCTCGGCGTGCTCATCCTCACCGGCGTCATGACGCTGCCGCTCATGTACGCCTTCGCCCTGGCGCTCGGCGTCATCGGCGCCTTCGACAACCCCGCTCGCCAGGCGTTCGTCACCGACGTCGTGTCGCGGGAGAACGCGTCGAACGCCGTCGCGCTCAACGCGGCATCCTTCAACGGCGCCCGCATGATCGGCCCGGCCGTCGCCGGAGTGCTCATCGTGCTCGTGGGCACCGGCTGGGTGTTCCTGCTCAACGCCGTGACGTTCTTCGGCATGATCGTCGCGCTTCTGCTGATCCGGGTGCGCGAGCTCGTGCCTCGCGTGCGCACCACCGGCGCCTCGCGGCTCGCCGACGGCTTTCGGTACGTCGGCAAGCGCCCCGACCTCATGGTGACGTTCGCGATGGTGTTCCTGCTCGGGGCCTTCGGGATGAACTTCCCGATCTTCGCGTCGACCATGGCGCTGGAGTTCGGACAGGGCGCCGACGGGTTCGGCCTGCTCAGCTCGATCCTGGCGATCGGCTCGCTCGCGGGCGCCCTGCTGGCCGCCCGACGCGACCAGGCGCGCATCCGCGTCGTCGTGATCGCGCTGCTCGGGTTCGCCCTGGCCTCCGTCGCCTCGACCCTGATGCCCGGCTACTGGTCGTACGCGGCCACGCTGACGCTCGTCGGCTTCGCGGTGGTCACCGTCATGACCACGGCGAACGGCTACGTGCAGACGACGACGGACCCGGCGCTGCGCGGACGCGTGCTCGCGCTGTACATGGCGGTCATCATGGGCGGCACGCCCATCGGCGCCCCGATCGTCGGATGGGTGGCCGCGGAGTTCGGCCCCCGCGCCGCGATCCTCGTCGGCGCGACGGCGGGCTTCATCGCCTTCGCGATCGGGCTGACGTGGATGCTGGCCTCCGGCCGCCTGCACCGCCACGCCTCCCGGCGCTTCCGCCTGACGATCGAGGAGACCCGGCCGCTGCGCGTCGTCTCGCCCGAGGAGTACAGCGACGCCGTCGCCTCGACCACGCCCATCCCCCTGCCGAAGCGCGAGGGCGTGCGTGCCGAGCCTGCCCGCGCCGACGGCCGCGAGACGCTGCGCACCCGCCAGGCGGGCTGACGCACCGGCCAGAAGGACGGGCGCCACACCGGGAGCGCCCGGCGCCCGGCGCCTCCGCGAGGCGGGCGGACGGAGGCCGTGGCGATATGGGTCGGTCGTCTACGCGAGGAGCTCGCTCGACGTGCCCGCAAGCAGGTTCCCGACCATGGACGCTTCAGCCACCGGTGGACTCGCGCACCACCAGCTCGGGGCGGAAGAGCACCGAGCGCTCATGTGCCCCATCGCCGTCCTTGGCGAGCCCCAGCTCGCGCAGAAGCAGGTCCACCGCCGTGTAGCCGATGAGGGCGGCGGGCTGCCGCACCGAGCTGAGCGGCACGACGGTGGCCGCCGCGAAGTCGATGTCGTCGTAGCCGATCAGGGCGATGTCCTCGGGGACGCGCAGGTCGCTGCTCATGACGAGCGCCTGGAGCAGGCCGACGGCCAGGAGATCGTTCGCGGCGAAGATCCCGTCGGGTCGCTCGGCGGGCGGCCGCGCGGCGATCGCCTCGCCGGCCCGGCGCCCCTCCAGGACGGTGAGCGCCGTCATCTCGAGGACCTCGAGTGCGACTCCGGGGGCGGCCGCGACGGCGCGCCGTGCGCCCTCGAGGCGGTCCGAGACCTGGCGGATCGAGGGAGGCCCGCCGACGAAGGCGAGGCGCCGACGACCGATCGCGGTGAGGTGCGCACCCGCGAGGTGACCGCCCTCGACGTCGTCCACGGCCACCGAGCAGAAGTTGTCGTCGTCGGTCTGCCGGTCCACCAGCACGACCGGCGTCCCGCCCGCTCGCAGGCGCTCGAGCCGGGGGATGTCCTCGGTGACGGGGGTGATGAGCACGCCGTTGACCCGCTGCTCCTGGAAGAGATCGAGGTAGGACCCCTCACGCACCGGATCCTCGTCGCTGTTGCCGAGCAGCACGGTCATCCCGTCCTCGGCGGCGCGGTCCTCGGCGCCGCGCGCGATGTCGGTGAAGAACGGGTTGCGCACATCGAGCACGATCAGCCCGATGCTGCGGCTGCGCCCGGCGCGCAGCTGACGGGCGGCGTCGTTGCGTACGAACCCGAGCTGCTCGATCGCCTGCATCACGCGCTCGACCGTGCCCGGGGCGACCTTCGCCGGGCGGTTCAGCACGTTCGAGACGGTGCCCACTGAGACGGATGCCGCCGCGGCGACATCCCGCACACTCACTGCCACGCCGGCCCCCTTGGCTCGGATCGACCGATTGACGCCGCTCAGGCGCCCGAGCGGCTTGCGGACAACTCTGCCAGAGCTTGCCCATCCGTCGGCCTTCCCCTATGCTTGAAACGATTCATTTACGGATTCCCTTCCACCACGCAGCACGAGGAGCGACTCGATGACGAGCCACGAAGCCCCCGCGTCGAAGGCGCCCGAGGCGACGCCGGCGCGCGTCTGCTTCGAGCTCAAGGTCAAGCCCGAGCTGCTCGACGAGTACCTGCGACGCCACTCCCCCGTGTGGCCCGAGATGCTCGCCGAGATCGCCGCCGCCGGACGGCGGAACTACTCCCTCTTCCTCGGCGAGGGGGGCCGCCTCGTCGGCTACTACGAGACGGACGACGACGCGGCCGCGCAGGCCTACCTCGCCGCCTCTGCCGTCGCGGCCCGCTGGGAGGCCGAGATGGCTCCCTTCTTCGTCGGGCTCGAAGGCCGCCCCGACCAGGCGGCCACGGCGCTCACCCCCGTCTTCCAGCTCGAGGACCAGCTCGCCGCCCTGCGGCCCGCTCGGGCATCGGGCGAGCCAGCAGAATCAGCGACATCCAGAGAAAGCGACGCATCGTGACCACCCTCCCCGCACAGATCCTCCCCGCCCTCGAGGGCCAGGGCATCGAGCTCCCGTCGTGGGCGTTCGGCAACTCCGGCACCCGCTTCAAGGT
>DASUQB010000222.1:0-4377 GCA_036280835.1 Microbacterium sp.
TGCGATTCGCCGCCCTGTCGGTGATGGCCGACCTGCGCAGCGCGACCGGTGAGTCGGTGCACCTCGCCATCCGCGACGGGGGCGAGGTCGTCTTCATCTCGGTCATGCGCGGACGGGGCTCCGCCGCACCCGGCTCCCGGATCGGCGGGCGCGCGCCCGTGCATGCGACGGCGCTCGGCAAGGCCCTGCTCGCCCACGCGCCTGCGAACGAGATCGACGCCGTCCTGGCGGAGGAACTCGCCGCGTTCACGCCTCGCACGGTCACCGATTCGGAGCGGCTGCGACGGGAGCTCGCGGAGGTCCGGCGCGTGGGCGTGGCCGTCGAGGTCGACGAGCACGTGCCCGAGGTCGCCGGCGCGGCCAGCCCCGTCTTCTCGGCCTCGGGCCGCGTCCTCGCCGCGATCTCGGTCTGCGGCACGTCGGCCGACTTCGACCCGGAGCGCTGGGCACCGCAGGTGCGCGACGCCGCGCGCAGGGTCGAGGCGCGGCTCAGCGCGAATCGCCCCCGCTAGGACGATCGGTCATGGTCGCCACGATCATGTCGCCCATCAGCCGCCGGTGCGAGGCCTGGAGCGACGGATCGAGCATGTCCCGCTTGAAGATGGCCGCGAAGGTGTGCCTGTTCGCGACATGGAAGCACGCGTACGCGCTGATCATCATGTGAACGTCGAGGGCGTCGATGTCGTCGCGGAACGTGCCGTCCCGGACGCCCCTGTCGATGACCTGCTCCAGCAGCGTGATGGCCGTCGCGTTCTCGCGCAGGATCGTCTCGGACAGCCGCAGGTGCTCGGCGCGGTGGATGTTCTCGATGCTGACGAGCTGGATGAACTCCTCGTGCGTCGTGTGGTGGTCGTAGGTCGCCTCGGCGAGCGTGCGGAGCGCGTCCAGGGGCGACAGCTCATCGATCTGGATGCCGCGCTCGACGCGCCGGATCTGGGCGTACACCCGCTCGAGGACGGCGAGGTACAGGCCCTCCTTCGAGCCGAAGTAGTAGTAGATCATGCGCTTGGTCGTGCGCGTGCGCGCGGCGATCTCGTCGACCCGGGCGCCGGCGTAGCCGTTCGCGGCGAACTCCGCGGTCGCGACCTCGAGGATGTCCCCCTGCGTGCGCTCTGCGCGCCTGGTGCGCCCGATCTCGGTCACCTCGCCGAGCTGATCGGTCATCGGGAGCTCCCTCCGCCGCGCGACGGGAGTCGCGGCGGCCTCGTCGACGCCCGGCGAGGACCACGTCCCGAGCGGTTCGTCATTCGGCTCTTCCCGACCACTCCTCGACGTCGACGAGGGTCCGGAAATGCCTCTCCATCCGACCACGGTCGGGCTGCTCGCCCGTGATGATCTGGAGACTAGCGTATGCCTGGCCGACGGCCATCCGTCCGCCGTCGAGCACCGGATGCCCGCCCTCGCCCGCCTGCCGGATCAACTCGGTGAGGAGGGGCCGGTAGACGACGTCCGACACCCAGGCACCCGGCTTCAGCAGCCCCACATCGAAGGCGACGCCCCGGTGGTGCAGCATGCCGAGGGGCGTGGCATGCACCACGCCGTCCGCCTCTGCGATCGCCTCGTCGAGCCGTCCGGTCGCCACGGTCTCGATGGCGCGGGTCGGGAACAGCGCGCGCATCCGTGCGGCGAGCTCGCGTGCGCGCGCCTCGTCGACGTCGGACAGCTGGAGGCGGGCCGTCCCGCACGACAGCAGCGCGTAGGCCGTGGCGGCACCCGCGCCGCCGCACCCGACCTGCACGACGCGATCGAAGGATGCACCGGGCAGCCCCGCCAGCAGGCCGTCGCGATAGCCCATCCAGTCGGTGTTGTAGCCGATGAGCCGACCGTCGTCGAAGACCACGAGGTTGACGGCGCCGAGGCGCTCGGCATCCGGATCGAGCTCGTCGACGATATCGAGCACCAGCTGCTTGCACGGGTGGGTGATGTTCATCGCCGCATAGCCCTGAGCGCGCGCGTCCGCGAGGATCGCGCCGGCGTCGCTCGCCTCCCTGCCGAGCTCGATGAGGTCGAGGATGCGGTACTCGTAGTCCAGCCCCAGCGCCTGCGCTTCGGCCTCGTGCATGGGCGGGGAGAGGGATGCCGTGATGCCCTCGCCGATGAGTCCCACCAGGTAGCGCCCGCGATGACCGCGGCCCGGATGCTCCGGGCGCGCGTCGTGCTGCTGCGCGCCGCTCACGACACGTCCGGCATCTGGAAGTCCACGGTCGCGAGCGACGTCTTGACCGGTGCGGAGATGCGCAGCACCTCGGCGTGCGCGGGGTGCGCGGTGTACGCGGCCAGCCCCGCGAGGTCGGCGAAGTCCGCGACGATGGCGAGCTCGTGCGAGGCCGGTCCGCCGAGCACGTCGGTGCCGACGCTCATGCTCAGTACCTCGGGGATCTGCGCGGGGAGCGCCCGGAGGAGCGACATCCAGTGCTCGCGCTGCTCGGCGGTGAACTCCGGCGAGAAGCGGAAGACGGCGACGTGGCGGATCACGCGGGCACCCGCTCGCTCGTCTCGCCGCGCTGCTGGTACTGCGCCGCGAGGCGGACGGGGGCGTTGAGGGCGCCGTAGCCGTCATAGCCGCCCCGGCGCTCGACCACCTCGAGGAACACCGTGCCGATCGGGCGGGTGTAGAAGTGCAGGAACTCGCCCGCGTCGTCGCGGTCGTACATGACGTTCAGCTCCTTGAGCTCGGACAGCAGCGACGGCTCGATGTCGTACCGGGCTTCGATGTCGTCGTAGTAGTTCGCCGGGATGTGGAGCGGGCTGAAGCCGCGATCCCTCGCGGAGCGCGCCAGGGCGAGCACGTCGGATGCCGCGAAGGCGATGTGCTGCGGCAGGATCGCCGCCCGGTCGGCCCCGGACGGCACCAGGTTGAGGGCGATGCGGACGACGCCGTCGGCGCTGCGGAGCACCTGGCTGCGCACGAGGCCGACGGGCGCCGCGACCTCCGTGGACGGCTGCGTGCGGAGGTCGAGCACGGAGTGGAAGAAGAGCACGCCCGCGTCGAAGTGCTGCCACGGCTGCGCGAGATTGACGTGGTCGACGCGGCGGATGCCACGATAGCCGTCGTCGACCGGCGCCCCGAACTCGTGCACCCAGTTGGGCTCCGCATCGCCCGCGGCGCCGAAGAAGACCTCTGATCCGTCGGGGGCGCGCACGCCGACGAGCGGCTCGTCGCCCGCGCTCTCCTCGCGGGGAACCTCCGGCGCGAAGAGCTCGGTGGCCCGTCGCACGGCGGCCCCGGGGTCCGCGACCGAGAGCCCGATGCCCGCGACGGTCGGCTGGGGGCGGGCGGACTCGGGGCGGCCGAGCACGATGCGGGCGGCGCCCTGCGACCACAGCTCGACGCTCTTCGTCCGATGGCGGCCGTGCGCCCGGAACCCCAGCTGGGCCAGAAGGGAGCGCATGTCGTCGGTCGCGTCCGTCCGCAGCTCGACGTAGCTGAGGTCGGCGGGCGGCTCCACGATCGGCAGGAGCGACGTGGCCATCGCGGCCGCCCGGCCGCCGGTCGCCGCCGCGCCGAGCCACGATGCGGTCTCGTTCTCGAGCCAGCGCAAGGACCGGCGCGCATCGAACGCGGTCGGCAGGGGGTCGGACTGCCGGAAGGTGTCGTTGAAGATCTCCAGCGAGACCGGCCCGTCGTAGCCGGTGCGCGCCAGATGGCCCATGAACGCGCCGAGGTCGAAGCCGCCCTCGCCCGGGAAGAGGCGGTGGTGGCGGCTCCACGAGAGCACGTCCATCGAGAGCAGCGGCGCGTCCGCCAGCTGCACGAAGAAGATCTTCTCGGCCGGGATGGTCTCGATCGCCTCCGGGTTGTGGCCCTTGGAGAGGATGTGGAAGCTGTCGAGGCAGACGCCGATGTGCGGATGATCGGCCATGCGCACGATGCGCGCGGCCTGTTCGTAGCTGTCGACGAAGCGCCCCCAGGCGAGCGCCTCGTAGGCGACGCGCACGCCGTACTCCTCCGCGAGGTCGCCCAGCTGCCGCAGCTGCACCGCCGCCAGCTGCTCGTCCCCACTGCGGGCCGTCGCGACGTTGCTGCAGAGCAGCATGGTCTGGATGCCGAGGCGGTTCATGAGTGCGAACTTGGCCGCCGCGCGCCGCAGGTTCTGCGCGAGCAGATCCGGACCGACGCCCTCGAAGTCGCGGAACGGCTGGTACAGGTCGAGCGAGAGCCCCAGCTCCTGAGCTCGCGCCCGGATCGTCTCCGGCGAGTCGGGCGACGCCACCAGATCGGGCTCGAAGATCTCGACGCCGTCGAAGCCCGCCTCGCGCGCGGCGACGAGCTTCTGATCGAGCGTTCCGCTCAGGCAGACCGTGGCCACCGACGTGCGCATGACACCTCCGGCAGGCGCCGTCCTTGGCGCCTGCATCGTTCCCGTAACGAGCATT